>NZ_JBEZMM010000089.1:0-23227 GCF_040652715.1 Streptomyces sp. NPDC048196
CGGGAGGGGACGGGCCGGAGGGGCCTTGTTCGTGGACGTAAAGCGTCAGCAGTCCACGAACAAGGCCCCGGAGGCCCGTCACCGCACCCAACACCCACCCAGCCCGCCGCAGGCGCAACGGCGAACAAGCCCCGCGGCGGGAGAGACGGGTACGTGCGGGGCGCCGCAAAGCGCACAGCGGCGAGCCCCGCGGCGCAGCAGACGGGTACGTGCGGGGCACCGCAAAGCGCGCAACGGCGAGCCCCGCGGCGGGAGAGACGGGTACGTGGGCGGCGCCGCAAAGCGCAGCGGAATGTTCGCCGGCAGGAAAGATCCACGTGGCTCGCTCCACGCACCAGGCGCCGACAACAGCCGTATGCGTGTCGTCATCGTCACCGAATCCTTCCCACCCGATGTCAACGGCGTGGCCCACTGCGCCCTGGAAACCGCCCGTCACCTCGTCCGGCGCGGGCACGATCCGCTCGTCATCGCCCCGCTCGGTGGCGCCGCGCCCGCAACCGTCACGCACGACAGCCCCTGCCCGGTCGTGCGGGTGCCGTCGATGCCGCTGCCCGGATACCCGCAGGTGCGGATCGCGCTCCCCGGACGGCGGTTGTCCGCGGCGCTGGCCGGTCACCGGCCCGATCTGGTGCACCTCGCGGGCCCCTTCGTCCTCGGTGCCCGCGGGATGGCCGCCGCGGCCCGGCTGCGGGTGCCCGCGGTCGCCGTCTACCAGACCGACCTGGGCCGTTACGCCCGTACCTACCTCGGCGGCGGCACCGCCACCGCCTGGCGGCGGCTGCGCGCGGTGCACGGGGCCGCCGACCGCACCCTGGCGCCCTCCAGCGCGGCGCTGCTGGACCTGACCGAGCACGGCGTGCCCCGCGTCCACCTGTGGCCGCGCGGGGTGGACTCCACCCGGTTCCACCCGGGGCGGCGGGACGCGGTGCTGCGCAGTTCGCTGACCGCCGGGCGGGAGCTGCTGGTGGGGTACGTGGGGCGGCTCGCGCCGGAGAAGGACGTCCGGCTGCTGGCCGAGACCTCCCGGCTGCCGGGCGTCCGGACCGTCGTCATCGGCGAGGGCCCCAGCGCCGCCGGGCTGCGCGCCGCCCTCCCGGAGGTCCGCTTCCTCGGCCGTCGCACCGGTGACGAACTCGCCCGGCTCTACGCCTCCCTGGACGTCTTCGTGCACACCGGGCCCTACGAGACCTTCTGCCAGACCGTGCAGGAGGCCATGGCCTCGGGCGTGCCCGTGGTCGCGCCGCGGGCCGGCGGGCCGGTCGATCTGGTCGACCACGGCCGCACCGGGCTCCTGGTCACCCCCGGCGACGGGAGCGCGTTCCGGGACGCGGTGCGCTTCCTGGCGGGCAGCGCCGAACTACGCGTGCGGTACGGCGCCGCGGCCCGCCGGGCCGTCGCGGACCGCACCTGGGAAGCGGTCGGCGACCAGTTGCTGGGCCACTACGAGGACGTGCTCGCCGACCGGACGGCGGTGGCGGCATGAACCGGCGGGCGGCCCGCACGACGGGCCTGCGGATCGTACGGATCGCCAACTTCGTCACGCCGTCCTCCGGCGGGCTGCGCACCGCGCTCGCCGCACTCGGCGCCGGCTACCGGGCCGCCGGGCACGAACCGGTGCTCATCGTGCCCGGGCCGCCCGGGGACGGGCGGATGCGGGAGCAACTCACCGCCCAGGGGCGGGTGTTCACGTTGCCGGGGAGCGTGCTGCCCGGCAGCGGGGGCTACCGGATGCTGACCGACCGGCGCCGGGTGCAGCGGCTGCTGGAAGGGCTGACGCCCGACCGGCTGGAGGTCTCGGACCGTACGACGCTGCGCTGGACGGGCGAGTGGGCCCGCCGGGCCCGGGTCCCCGCGGTGATGGTCTCGCACGAGAGCGTCGACGGGGTGCTGGGCACCTGGGGTGTACCGCGGCCGCTCGCCCGGGCCGCCGCGGACCGGCTCAACCGCCGCACCGCGTACGCCTACAGCCGGGTGGTGTGCACCACCGAGTGGGCGGCCGCGGAGTTCACCCGGGCCGGCGCGCGCAACGTCGTACGCGCCCCGCTCGGGGTGGATCTCGACGCCTGGCACCCGGACTGCGGCAGCGCGGAGCTGCGCCGCCGGTGTGCGGGCCGGGCCGGGGTGCTGCTGCTGATGTGCTCCCGGCTGTCCCAGGAGAAGCGGCCCGGGCGGGCCCTGGACGCGCTCGCCGAGCTGCGCCGGCGCGGGATCGACGCGGCGCTGGTGGTGGTCGGTGACGGGCCGCTGCGGGGCCGGCTGGCCGCCCGCGCGCGGGCCGAACGGCTGCCCGCGGCGTTCCTGGGCCACCTCGCCGACCGCGACCGGCTGGCCGCCCTGCAGGCCAGCGCCGATCTCGCACTGGCGCCCGGGCCCGCCGAGACGTTCGGGCTGGCCGCCCTGGAGGCGCTGGCCTGCGGCACCCCGGTGGTCGCCAGCGCGGCCTCGGCGCTGGCCGGGCTCGTCGGCGGCGGGGGCGACACCGCCCTCGACGACGGGCCGTCCTTCGCCGACGCCGTCCAACGGGTACTGGCCCGGCCCGAACCGGCCCGGCGCGCCGCGGCCCGCCGACAGGCCGAGGGCTACGGCTGGCAGCCGGCCGTGAACGCCTTCCTGGCAGCGCACGACGCCGCCCTGCCACTGGCCCGGCCCGCCACCCCAGTACCGGCCGCGCCGCACCCGGCGGGCCCCCGGGGCGGGTGGTGACGGTGCGGTCCACAACGGGGCCGATATCCGAGCGGCCGTCTACGGGGCCGGCGGGAGCCGAGCGGCCGTCTACGGGGCCGATACCCGAGCAGCCGCCAACGGGACCGGCGGCAGCGGATCGACCGTCTATGGGACCGGCGGCAGCGGAACAGCCGTCTATGGGATCGGCGGCAGCGGAACGGCCGCCTACGGGACCGGCGGGAGCGGAACAGCCGTCTACGGGGGCGGCGGGAGCCGAGCGGCCGTCTATGGGGGCGGCGGTAGCAGAACGGCCGCCTACGGGGCCGATATCCAAGCAGCCGCCCACGGGACCGGCGGCAGTCGAACTCCCGCCCACGGGACCGGCAGCAGCCGAACTCCCGCCCACAGGACCGGCGGCAGCCGAACGGCCGACCCCGGAGCAGCCGCCGACCGGGCGGCCGCCCATGGCACCGCCGGGACCGGCCCGCAGCGGGGAACCCGTCCGTTTTGTCGCGCTCGGAGATTCGCTGACCGAAGGGCTGGGCGATCCCCTTCCGGGTGGGGGCTGGCGCGGCTGGGCGGTGCTGCTGGCGGCGGCGCTGGGGGAGCGGCCGGAGAGTGTGCAGCTGGTGAACCTGGCGGTCAGCGGGGCGTTGGCGGGGGACGTGGCCGAGCGGCAGCTGCCCGCCGCGCGGGCACACCGGCCGCGGTTCGCGTCGCTGGTCGTCGGCGCGAACGACACCCTGCGCGCCGCCTTCGCCATCGAGCGGGTCGCGGCCGCACTGGACCGGGCGTACGGCGCGCTGAGCGGCGACGGGGCCGTGGTCCTGACGGCCTGTCTGCCCGATCCGGGGCGGATGCTGGGGCTGCCCGCGCCGCTGGCCCGGCCGCTGGGGCGCCGGATGCGGGCGGTCAACACCGTCGTCCACGCGCTCGCCGCCCGCCACGGCGGCGTGCACCTGCACCTGGCCGAGTACCCCTGGGTCACCGAACGCGCCTGTTGGAGCGTGGACCGGCTGCACCCCAGCGAACGCGGGCACCGGCTGCTGGCCCGCGGCTTCCACGCGCAGCTCGCGGCCGCCGGCCTGCCCGTGGGCCCGCCGCCCGCGCTCACCCTCGACGGCCGGCCACCGACCCGTACCGGCTCCGCGCTGTGGATGGCCACCAAGGGCACCCGCTGGGTCGTCGACCGCTGCACGGACCTGCTGCCCGGTCTGCTCGCCCTCGCGGCCCGGGAGTACCGGCACTCGCTCGCGGGCACCGGGCGCCTCCTGGACGCCGCGGCCGACCGGACGACCCGGGCCGCGCTGGCCGCCCTGCCCGGGCCGAAAGCCGCCGCGTGCGCGTCGGGCGTTGTGACGGTGACGGGATGAGGACGCCGGGGCCGACCGGGCCACGCGGGCCGCGCTGGCCGCCCTGCCCGGGCCGAAAGCTGCCGCGTGCGCGTCGGGCGTTGTGACGGTGACGGGATGAGGACGCCGGGGCCGACCGGACCACGTGGGCCGCGCTGGCCGCCCTGCCCGGGCCGAAAGCCGCCGCGTGCGCGCCGGGCGCTGCGACAATGACGGGATGACGACCGGACGCTGGGAGTTCTGGATCGACCGCGGTGGCACGTTCACGGACGTCGTCGGCAGACGCCCGGACGGGCGGCTGGTCACCGGGAAACTGCTCTCGCACCACCCCGAGCGCTACCGGGACGCCGCGGTGGCCGGCATCCGGATGATGCTCGGCCTGGGCCCGGACGAACCGGTGCCGGCCGAGCGGGTCTCCGTCGTCAAGATGGGCACCACCGTCGCCACCAACGCCCTGCTGGAGCGCAAGGGCGAGCCGACCGTGCTGCTCATCACCGAGGGCTTCCGCGACGCGCTGCGGATCGCCTACCAGAACCGCCCGCGGATCTTCGACCGCCGGATCGTGCTGCCCGAGGCGCTCTACGACCGGGTGATCGAGGTGCCGGAGCGGATCGGGGCGCACGGCGACGTGGTCCGGCCGCTGGACGCCGACCGGGTCCGCGAGGCGCTCGGCCGGGCCCGCGCCGAAGGGCTGCGCAGCGCCGCCGTCGTCCTGCTGCACGGCTACCGCCACGTAGAGCACGAGCAGGCCGTCGCCGAGCTGGCCCGTGAGGCCGGCTTCCCCCAGGTCAGCTGCTCGCACGAGGTCAGCCCGCTGATGAAGCTGGTGCCGCGCGGCGACACCACCGTCGTCGACGCCTACCTCTCGCCGATCCTGGCCCGCTACGTCGACGAGATCGCCGCCCAACTTCCCGGCATCCGGCTGATGTTCATGCAGTCCAACGGCGGGCTGCGGCAGGCCGCGCACTTCCGCGGGAAGGACGCGGTGCTCTCCGGCCCCGCGGGCGGCGTGGTCGGCATGGTCCGTACGGCCGCCGAGGCCGGTGACGGCCACGACCGGGTGATCGGCTTCGACATGGGCGGCACCTCCACCGACGTGTCGCACTACGCCGGGGAGTTCGAGCGGGTCTTCGGCAACGAGGTCGCCGGCGTCCGGATGCGCGCCCCGATGATGAACATCCACACCGTCGCGGCCGGCGGCGGCTCCGTCCTGCACTTCGACGGGCGCCGCTACCGGGTCGGCCCCGACTCCGCCGGCGCCGACCCGGGACCGGCCTGCTACCGCCGCGGCGGCCCGCTGACCGTCACCGACGCCAATGTGATGCTCGGCCGCATCCAGCCGGCCCACTTCCCGGCGGTGTTCGGACCCGACGGCGACCAGCCGCTGGACGACCGGGCGGTCCGGGAGCGCTTCGCGGAGCTGGCCGCCCGGGCCGCCGCCGACACCGGGGACGACCGCGGCCCCGAGGAGGTCGCCGCCGGGTTCCTGGACATCGCCGTGCTCAACATGGCCAACGCGGTCAAGAAGATCTCCGTCCAGCGCGGCCACGACATCACCCGCTACGCCCTCACCAGTTTCGGCGGCGCCGGCGGCCAGCACGCCTGCGCGGTCGCCGACGCCCTGGGCGTCGACACGGTCCTCGTCCCGCCGCTGGCCGGGGTGCTCTCGGCGTACGGCATCGGCGTCGCGGACGCCACCGCGATGCGCGAACAGGCCGTCGAGGCGGAGTTCGCGGACCCCGCGGCGCTCGACCACGTCCACGAGGTGTGCACCGCGCTCGCGGACCAGACCCGTCGCGAACTCCTCGACGACGGGGTGCCGGACGCGTCGATCACCACCCGCGCCCGGGTGCTGGTCCGCTACGCCGGGACCGACTCGCCCCTCGGCGTCCCGCTCGGCGACGCCGAGGCGATGGCGGAGGAGTTCGTCCGGGCGCACCGCGAGCGGTACGCCTTCACCATGGACAAACCGCTGGTCGCCGAGGCGGTGTCGGTCGAGGCGCGCGGCGAGTCCGGCGGCGCCCGCGGCTACGAGGCGCAAACCGGCGGCAGGAACGGGGAGTTGACGCCCGCCGCGACGGTGCGGATGTACGCGGGCGGACGCTGGCGGGACACCGGGCTGTACCGGCGGGACGGGCTGCGGCCCGGTGACGTCCTCACCGGCCCGGCGATCGTCGCCGAGGCCGACGCCACCACCGTCGTCGACCCCGACTGGCAGGCGGAGATGGGCGACCGCGGGCACCTGCTGCTGACCCGCACCCGCCCGCGCGGCGACCGGGCCGCGGTCGGCACCGAGGCCGACCCGGTGATGCTGGAGGTCTTCAACAGCCTCTTCATGGCCATCGCCGAGCAGATGGGCGTCCGGCTGGAGAACACCGCGCACTCCGTCAACATCAAGGAGCGGCTGGACTTCTCCTGTGCGCTGTTCGACGCCGAGGGCAATCTGATCGCCAACGCCCCGCACATCCCCGTGCACCTGGGCTCGATGGGGGAGTCCATCAAGGAGGTGCTCCGCCGGCGCCGCGGCGACCTGCGGCCCGGTGACGTCTACGCGATCAACGACCCGTACCACGGCGGCACCCACCTCCCGGACGTCACGGTCGTCACGCCCGTGTTCGGCGCCGACGGCGACGAACTGCTGTTCCTGGTGGCGTCCCGCGGCCACCACGCCGAGATCGGCGGCATCACCCCCGGCTCGATGCCCGCGTTCAGCACCACCATCCAGGAGGAGGGAATCCTCTTCGACAACTGGCTGCTGGTCCGGGACGGGACGCTGCGGGAGCGCGAGACCCGTGAGCTGCTCACCTCGGGCCCGTACCCGTCCCGTTCACCGGACGCCAACCTCGCCGATCTGCGCGCCCAGATCGCCGCGAACGAGAAGGGCATCCAGGAACTCCGCAGGATGACCGACCAGTTCGGGCTGGACGTCGTACGGGCCTACATGGGCCATGTCCAGGACAACGCGGAGGAATCGGTCCGCCGGATCATCGCGGGGCTGTCGGACGGCAGCTACCGCTACGAGACGGACAGCGGCGCGGAGATCCGGGTCGCGCTGACCGTCGACCGGGGCGCCCGCGGCGCCGTGCTGGACTTCGCCGGCACCTCGCCCCAGCAGCCCGGCAACACCAACGCGCCCACCTCGGTGGTGATGGCCGCGGTGCTGTACGTCTTCCGCACCCTGGTCGGCGAGGACATCCCGCTCAACAGCGGCTGCCTCAAGCCCGTCGAGGTGCGCATCCCCGAGGGCTCGATGCTGGCGCCCGTCTTCCCGGCGGCCACCGTCGCGGGCAACGTGGAGACCTCCCAGGCGGTCACCGGCGCGCTCTACGCCGCGCTGGGCACCCAGGCCGAGGGCTCCGGCACGATGAACAACCTCACCTTCGGCAACGACCGGGTGCAGTACTACGAGACCGTGGCCAGCGGTTCGGGCGCCGGTGACGGATTCCACGGCGCGGACGCCGTGCAGACCCACATGACCAACTCGCGGCTGACCGACCCCGAGGTCCTGGAGTGGCGCTACCCGGTCCGCGTCGACGCCTTCGCGATCCGCGACGGCAGCGGCGGTCGCGGCCGCTGGCACGGCGGCTGCGGCGTCGAGCGCCGGCTGCGCTTCCTGGAGCCGGTCACCCTCGCCCTGCTCACCCACCACCGCCGCGTCCCGCCCTACGGCATGGCGGGCGGCGCCCCGGGCGCGCTGGGCGCCAACCTCATCGAACGCGCCGACGGCAGCTGCGAGGAACTCCGGGGCTGCGACGCGGCGGAGGCCGGCGTGGACGACGTACTGGTGCTGCGGACGCCCGGGGGCGGGGGCTACGGGGAGCCGTGATCCGTGGCCGGCCGTGGAGCCCGCGGTGCCCACGGCCGCCCGCGCGCAGGTTCGGCCGGCCGTTACTCCTGCCCCGCCCGGCGGCACGCCTCGAAGGCGACCACCGCGGGAACGTAGTCCCGCCGCAGCTCGAAGTAACAGGCCCGCACGGCCTCGGGGGTGCCCTCGGCTCCGATGAGACAGGCCCCTTCCACCACCTCCGGGTCCGCGCCGGGATGCTGTGCCAGGACGTGGTAGAAGCAGGCCTGCGGGGTCGCGTGGGCGGCCGGGGCGACGGCCACGACGCCGCCGAGGGTGAGGGCGAGACCGCTGAGCGCGGCGGCGAGGCGCGGTACGAGACGCATGGTGGGACGGTTCCTTCCGTGCGGAGGCCGAATGGTCGCTCGGAGCGATTGATCCGCTACGGAGCGTGCCCAAGAGTGTGTCCGGCAACGCGGGCGGAGGTGGCGTGCCGGGCGTGAACGGCCGGCGCACCGTGCCCCTTTCGGGCGGCGGTGTGCGCCGGTGTCACCGGGAGCGCGCCGCCCGGTCCGGTCGTCGGCCGAGGCGCACGAACCGGACCGGGGTGCCCGGCACCGCCTGTGCCGCGGGCGCCAGGAAACGCTCGGGCACCACGCCGACGACCGGGTAGCCGCCGGTCGTGGGGTGGTCGTGCAGGAAGAGCACCGGCAGGCCGTTCGGCGGGACCTGCAGGGCGCCCAATGGCATGCCCTCGCTGGGGAGTTCGCCGGTGCGGGCGCGTTCCAGCGGCGGGCCCTCGGTGCGCAGCCCGATGCGGTTGCCGGCCGCGGAGACCCGGAAGCGGCCGGTGGTCAGGGTGTGCAGCCCGGCCTCGGTGAACCAGGCGTCGCGCGGGCCGGGCAGGAACGGCAGGCACAGTTCGGTCACCGGGCCCGGGTACGGGACGGCGTCCGCGGCGGCGGGCGGGCCGTACGGGGCGCCCAGCGGGAGCACCACGCCGTCGGTGAGCGGATCGGGGCCGAGGCCGGACAGCAGGTCGGCGGCGCGGCTGCCGAGCACCTGCTCGGTGTCGATGCCGCCCGCGAAGGCGAGGTGGGAGCGCAGCCCGTGGACCGGCGTCCCGGCGTCCAGGACGGCGCCCGCCGGGACGCGCACCGGGGCGCCCCAGGGGGCGGGGCGGCCGTCGACGGTCACCGGGCAGGGCGCGCCGGTGGCCGCGACCGTGGTGGCCGTCCGCACCCGTACGGCGCAGCCGGTCAGCGTCGTCTCCAGGGTGGCGGCGGTTTCGGGATTGCCGACCAGGCGGTTGGCGAGGCGGTGCGCGGGCTCGTCCAGGGCGCCGGCCCGGGGCACCCCGAGATGAGCGTGGCCGGGGCGGCCGAGGTCCTGCACGGTGGTGAGCGCACCGGCCCGTACCACCGCGAGGGCGCGGTCGGTCATCGGGCGGTCTCCAGGGGCACGAAGCGGACGCGGGTGCCGGGGGTGAGCAGCGCGGCCGGTTCCCGGCGCGGGTCCCACAGCACGGCGTCGGTGGTGCCGATGAGCTGCCAGCCGCCGGGGGAGGACCGCGGATAGACCCCGGTGTACGGGCCGGCCAGCGCGACCGAGCCGACCGGGACCTTGGTCCGGGGGGTGCCCCGGCGCGGCACGTGCAGCGGCTCGGGCAGCCCGGTCAGATAGCCGAAGCCGGGCGCGAAGCCGCAGAAGGCGACGTGGAAGGTGGTGCCGGAGTGCCGGCGGACGACCTCCTCGGGGGTGGTGTCCCACAGGGCGGCGACGTCGGCGAGGTCGGGGCCGTCGTAGCGGACCGGGATCTCGACGGCCGGCCGGTCGTCGGCCGGGCGCGGCGGGACGTCCCAGGTGGCGAGTTCGGCGATCAGCCCGCGCGGGTCGGCCAGGCCGTCGAGGAAGACCGTGCGGGCGGCCGGCACGATCTCTCCGACCGGTGGCAGGGTGCCGTCGGCGGCGCGGCGCAGCAGCTCGGCGTGGAGCGCGCCGACCTCCTCGGCGCTGTCCAGCTCGATCAGCAGCCCGTGTTCGCCGACCGGCAGCGGCCTCATACGAAGCTCCGGATGCGCACCCCGGCGGCGGTCAGCTCGGACCGGACGCGCCGGGCGAGGCCGGCAGCGCCCGGGGTGTCGCCGTGCAGGCACAGCGAGCGGGCGGTGATCTCCACCCGGCGGCCGTCGGCCGCGGTGACCGCGCGGTCCCGGGCCATGCCCAGGGCGCGCTTGACGACCTCGTCGGGGTCGTGGACGACCGCGCCCGGCTCGCGGCGCGGGACGAGGGTGCCCGCGGCGGTGTAGGCGCGGTCGGCGAACGCCTCGCCGACCACCGGCAGTCCGGCCTCCCGGGCGGCCTCGTGCAGCCGGGAGCCGGGCAGTCCGAGGACCGGCAGCCCGCCGCCCGCGGTGCGGATGCCGGCGATCACCGCGCCGGCCTGCTCCGCGTCGTGCACACAGCGGTTGTAGAGCGCGCCGTGCGGCTTGACGTAGCCGACCCGGGCGCCGGCGGCCCGGGCGAAGACGTCGAGGGCGCCGATCTGGTAGGCGATCTCGTCGGCGAGCTCGTCCGGCGGGACGTCCATCGCGCGGCGGCCGAAGCCGGCCAGGTCGCGGTAGGAGACCTGGGCGCCGATGACCACCCCGCGCTCGGCGGCCAGCGCGCAGACCCGGCGCATCGTGGCCGGATCGCCGGCGTGGAAGCCGCAGGCGACGTTGGCGCTGGTCACCACGGACAGCAGGGCCTCGTCGTCGGTGAGCTGCCAGCGGCCGAAGCCCTCGCCGAGGTCGGCGTTGAGGTCGATGACGGGAGCACCCGCACGGTCCGGGGAGTCCACCGCGTCGCTCATGTCGCTCCGTTCCAGGGTGCTCGGTGCCGGCCGGGTGGGCCGGGGCGGGCCGGGGCAGGGCGTGGCGGCCCGGTTGCGGGCGGGGGAGGGAGGGCAGGGACGAACCGGCCGGCCCGTATCCGTAGTGACTCTCCCCCGAGGGCACCCGAGCCGACCGGCGTTGGGGGACAACGTAGAGGATTGTTGAACGATCCGACAAGGGGTGTGCGGACTCCGGACGAGGTTCCGTTGTCCTGTCCCCGGATCTGGGATTGACTTCCGTCCACATCACGCCCGGACGGCCCGGCCGGCCACCGGGCACGGCACGAGAGCGGGGAGCCAGATGGCCGGCGGAGTGGCGAAGAACGACCAGCGGCGGCTCGCCGAGGTCGCGGGACTGGAACGGGACCGGGCCCTGCTGGGCCGTGCCAGTACGGCGGAACGGGTCGCCGACATCCTGCGCGACCGGATCACCGAGGGCTACTTCCCGCCCGGCGCCCGGCTGTCGGAGGAGAGCATCGGCGGCGCGCTGGGCGTCTCCCGCAACACCCTGCGCGAGGCCTTCCGGCTGCTGACGCACGAGCGGCTGCTGGTGCACGAGCTCAACCGCGGGGTGTTCGTGCGGGTGGTGACGGTCGAGGACCTGGACGACATCTACCGGGTGCGCACGCTCGTCGAGTGCGCGGCGGTCCGCAGCCTGGGGGAGGGGCCCTACGGCGACCGGACGACCGCGGCCATCGCCGGCATCGAGGCGGCCGTGCAGGCCGGCGAGGCCGCCTCCCACGACCGGGAGTGGCAGGACCTGTCGACCGCCAACATCCGCTTCCACCAGGGCATCGTGGCGCTGGCCGGCAGTCCGCGCACCGACGAGCTGATGCGCGGTGTGCTGGCCGAACTGCGGCTGGTCTTCCACGTCATGGCCGATCCCCGGCGGTTCCACGCGCCCTATCTGACCCGGAACCGGCAGATCGTGGAAGCCCTGCAGGCCGGCGACGCGGCCGAGGCCGAACGGCTGCTGCTGTCCTACCTGGAGGACTCGCGCAGCCAGTTGTCGGGCGCGTACGCCCAGCACATCGCCCGGGACTGACCCGCGATCCGAGGTTCGCCCGCGCAGACCCCTTGTCGGATCGTTGAACAATCGCCTAGCCTCCGCTGCAATCTCTTCACCCCTCTCCCGGACCCCCTGCGGTCCCGTACGCGGAAGGCGGATCCATGATCGTGCTCCTCGGCGTGCTCGTGGTCGTGATCGGCTTCGCCACGAAACGCAATCCGCTCCTGGTCGTCGCGGTGGCCGGCATCGCCACCGGCCTCCTGGGCGGACTGTCCCCCGGCAAGGTCCTCGCCGCCTTCGGCGAGGGCTTCGCCGGCAGCCGGGCGGTGACCATCTTCGCCATCACCCTCCCGGTCATCGGCCTCCTGGAGCGCTACGGCCTCCAGGAACGCGCCCGCACCCTCATCGCCCGCTTCGCAAGTCTCACCACCGGCCGGTTCCTCGCGCTCTACCTGGGCCTGCGGCAGATCGGCGCCGCCGTCGGACTGACCAACGTCTTCGGGCACGCCCAGACCGTCCGGCCGCTCGCCGTCCCGATGGCCGAGGGCGCCGCCGAGCGCAAGTACGGCGGACTGCCCGAACGGACCCGGGAGAAGGTCCGGGCGTTCGCCGCCAGCGCGGACAACGTCGGCCTGTTCTTCGGCGAGGACGTCTTCCTCGCCGTCGGCTCCATCCTGCTGATCACCGGATTCGTCAACACCACCTACGGCACCCACCTCGAACCGCTGCACCTCGCGCTGTGGGCCATCCCCACCGCCGTGTGCGCCTTCCTGGTCCACGGCTGGCGCCTGCTGCGCCTGGACCGCCAGTTGGAGCGCGAACTCCGTACCGCCCCCGTCCCGTCCGACGCCGCAGTGGAGGCAGCCCAGTGATCAAGGCGGAGTGGTTCTACTGGCTGGTCGGCCTCAGCTTCCTGGTGATGGCCGCCCAGATGTTCACCGACCGCAGCAACCCCAAGCGGTACGGCACCGGCGCCTTCTGGGGCCTGATCGGCGCCGGCTTCGTCTACAGCAGCTGGGTCGTCACCGAACAGGCACCCGCCGAGCCGCTCGGCGTCGCCGTCCTCGTCATGGCCTGCCTGGCCGGCTTCGGCTTCACCGGACGCGGCACCCCGCGCACCACCACCCCCGAGGAGCGCACGGCCAGCGCCGCCCGGCTCGGCAACAAGCTCTTCGTCCCCGCACTGACCATCCCGGCCGTCGCCATGGCCTGCGCCATCGGTGTCAAGCACCTGACCATCGGCGGGGAACCGGTCCTCCAGGAAGGCAGCGAAACCATCCTGGGCCTGGGCATCGGCGCCGTCGCCGCCCTCGTCGTCGGCATGATCATGCTCCGCGAGAAGCGGATCGCGGTGCCCGTCCAGGCCGGCCGCTCCATGCTGGAGGCGATGGGCTGGGCGATGCTGCTGCCGCAGATGCTGGCCACCCTGGGCGCCATCTTCCAGGTCTCCGGCGTCGGCGACCAGGTCGGCAAACTCACCACCTCCGTCCTGCCCAAGGACTCCCTGTACCTCGCCATCGCCCTCTACTGCGTGGGCATGTTCGCCTTCACCATCGTCATGGGCAACGCCTTCGCCGCCTTCCCCGTGATGACCGCGGCCGTCGGCTGGCCCGTCCTCATCGGGCACTTCCACGGCAACCCCGCCGCCGTCCTGGCCGTCGGCATGCTCGCCGGATTCTGCGGCACCCTCGTGACGCCGATGGCCGCCAACTTCAACATCGTCCCGGCCGCCCTGCTGGAACTGAAGGATCAGTACGGGCCCATCAAGGCCCAACTGCCCACCGCCGGCGTCCTGCTCGGCTGCAACATCGTGATCATGGCCCTGTTCGCCTTCTGAACCGACCGGCCCTCCCGCCGCGGCACGGCGCCCCACCGCCGTGCCCGCGCCGTCCCCCCTCCGACCACCCGCACCGAGGACGACCGTATGACCCGGGTACTGCTGACCGGCTTCGCCCCCTTCGACGGCGAAGCCGTCAACCCCTCCTGGCAGGCGGTACGCGCCGCCGCGGCCGAACCGCCGCCCGGAATCGAGGCCTCCGCCGTCGAACTGCCCTGTGTCTACGGGGCGTCGGTGGCCGTGCTGCGCGCCGCGATCGACGAGGCCCGCCCCGAGATCGTCATCTGCGTCGGCCAGGCCGGCGGCCGCCCCGACATCACCGTCGAACGCGTCGCCCTCAACGTCGACGACGCCCGCATCCCCGACGCCACGGGCGCCGAACCCGTCGACGAACCGGTCGTGCCCGGCGGCCCCGCCGCCTACTTCTCCACCCTCCCCATCAAGGCCTGCGTGGCCGCCGTACACGCCGCCGGCCTGCCCGCCTCCATCTCCAACACGGCCGGCACCTTCGTCTGCAACCACGTCTTCTACGGCCTCGCCCACCTCATCGCCACCGAACTCACCGGCATACGCGGCGGATTCGTGCACGTCCCCTACGCCCCCGAGCAGGTCACCGACCGCGCCCAGCCCTCCCTCCCGGTCGACGCGGTCGCCCGGGCGCTGCGGGAGATCGCCGCCACCACGGCCCGCACCCGCACCGACCTCCGCATCGCCGGCGGAGCCACCCATTGACCACCGCCACCGGAGCCCACGCCACCGAACTCGCCGCCCACGCCGAGCGGTTCGCCACCCTGGCCCGGGCGAACGTCACCCGCGCCTACCCGTACGCCCCGATGCACCTGCTCACCGGGCCCGAGGACCTGGTGCCGCCCCGCACCCACCACCCGGCCTTCCACGGCTCGTACGACTGGCACTCCGCGGTCCACATGCACTGGCTGCTGGTCCGGCTGCTGCGCCGCTGCCCCCGGCGCGTCCCCCGCGAGGCGGTGACCGACGTCCTCGACGCCCACCTCACCCCCGCCCACCTCGCCACGGAAGCCGCCTACCTGCGCGCCCACCCCTCCTTCGAGCGGCCCTACGGCTGGGCCTGGCTGCTCGCGCTCACCGCCGAATGCCGGGCGCTCGGCGGCGCCGCGGGGGACCGCTGGGCCGCCGCGCTGGCGCCCGCGGCCGCAACCGTCGACGACCTGCTGCGCGCCTGGCTGCCGCGCGCCACCTACCCCGTCCGCCACGGCACCCACACCAACAGCGCCTTCGCGCTCGGCCTCGTCCTGGACAGCGCCGCCGCGGCCGGCCGGCCCGCACTGGCCGGTCCGGTCGCCCGTACGCTGCGCCGCTGGTTCACCGACGACCACACCGCGCCCGCCCACTGGGAACCCTCCGGACAGGACTTCCTCTCCCCGGCGCTCAGCGAGGCCGAGGCGATGGCACGGGTCCTGCCGGGCCCCGAATTCGCCGCCTGGCTGGGCCGCTTCCTGCCCGGCCTCGAACGGCGCGCCCCGGCCGCCCTGCTCGGCCCGCCCACCGTCTCCGACCCCGCCGACCCCCAGATCGGCCATCTCATCGGCCTCTCGCTGAGCCGGGCGGCCGCACTGCGCCGGATCGCCGCCGTGCTGCCCGGCGATGACCCGCGCCGCCCGGTCCTCACCGCCGCGGCCCGCGACCACCTGGTCGCCGGCCTCCCGCACACCGTCACCGGGGACTTCACCGCCGACCACTGGCTCGCCACCTTCGCCGTGCTCGCCCTGGACGGACCGCCGGCCGGCGACGGACTTTCCGGGGCGTGACCGCAACGGGCCCCGGCCGCAAAGGGGACCTGACCGGCAAACGGAGCTGACCGGCAAAGGGACCTGCCCTCCGGCCGCGGCCGCCCACGCCGTAAACTGGCCGACCGGCCGAAGCACCGACCGCCCGCGGTCCGTCAAGGGATCCGGCGGCCGTTCCACCCATGAGCGGATCCGCGCCGTTTCGTCCGTTGTCAGTGCGAGCGCCTACTCTGTGCGACGTGACTTTTCCCGCCCAGGGGCCCGCTGCGCCCCAGCTCAACGGGGTCAACCGCCCCGCGCCGGGCCCGGCCGCCGACGAAGGCCTGGCCCGCCGGCTGCGTGCCCTGGCCTGCACCGCGCCGCTGCACGACCTCGACGCGCGCAAGGCCAACCTCGCGGGCGAATACGGCGTCTACGCCATGGCGGAGGTGGCGCTCGCCGTCATCGACCTGGTCACCCTCAACATGGACTTCGACACCGGCGCCGACCACGAGGAAATAGTGGCCAAGGTGCTCCCCCGGGTCGCCGCCCAGACCCCCGGCCGCCCCACCGCCGAACACGAGCGGGTGGCCCGCTGGGTGCTGGAGAACCTCATCAACGTCGGCAGCGTCGACCGCGGCTTCCGCGCCGTCTACGGCACCTTCACCACCGACGGCGAGTACATCCGCCGCGACTACGACTTCAAGCTCATCGAAGAGGTCCCCGGCGCCGGCGGCAGCGTCTACCTCCGCGCCACCGACGAAGCGGTCAACGTCCTGGTCGGCGCGCTCGACACCGATGTCACCAGTGCCCAGATCGCCGCCGAGGTCAAGCTGGAGGTGCTGATCAGCCGCGGCCGGCTGGCCGACGCCCAGCTCGCCGCCGAACAGGCCCGCTACCGCACCGTCCAGTACGCCGAGACCCTCCGCCGCACCCTGGACGCCACCCGGCGCAACGTCCGCGCGGTCGACTGGCTGGAAACCGTCCCCGACATGATCAACGAGGCGCTCGACCACGTCGCGGACCGCTACCGCCACGAGAACGCCATCCTCACCAACATCCGCAAGGTCCGCGACGAGGCCGAGGCCGACGACCCCAGGACGGGCGAGCACAAGCGGCGCGCCGCCGAGCTCGTCGACATCGTCAAGGACTGCATCCGCCGCCACACCCAGCTCCAGTCCCGGCTGCTGGAGGCCGGCCCGCTCTTCCGCGCCGAACAGGACCGGCAGGCGTTCGCGACCCCCGTCGCCCGGGCCGGCCTCGACCTGTACGGCCAGCTCGTCGCCCCCGTCCTGCCGCTCCCCGTCGAGCAGGCCACCCGCGTCACCGACGCCTTCTTCGCACACGGCACCGGACTGCGCACCCCCGCGGCCGTCCGGGTCGGCGACCTCGTCGAGATGCTGCTCACCCCGCCCGTCGAGCGCGAACACCTCGGCGCCGAGATGCCCGAGCCCGACCTGGTGGCCACCCCCGACGACAGCCGCTTCAGCGAGGCCCAGCTCGACGCCGCGATGGCCCTGCTCGACCTCCCGCCGGACGCGCCCCGCCGGCTCTCCGGCCTGCTCGCCGAGGCCCGCCGCAGCGACCCGGAACTCCCCTACCTCGTCGCCCTGCTGGCCGTGCACGCCGCCAGCCCCCCGGTCGGCACCGCCTACCGCCAGGGCGAACCGCAGCTGCTGTTCGCCGTCGACGACGGCACCGAGCTGGCCGACCCCGAGTTCGGCGGCGCCGACCTCATCGTCGGCACCGCCCTGCTGGACGCCGCGGGCATGGCCGCCGACCGCTCGGAGGCCGCCTGATGACGCCCCCGCCCCCGCCCGCAACGCCCCGAATCGTCCCCCGCAAGGAGCTTGTCCCGTGACCCCGTACGACGCCGACGAGACGCCGCAGCCGGACCCGGCGTCCCCACCCGGCGAACCGGACCGGGGCGCGCCCGCCGCCGACGGCACACCGGCCGCGGCCGGGCAGACCACCGGCCCGGCCCCCGTCACCCCGGCCGACGCCGCGGACGCCGCGCGGCTGGTCTCCTTCGGACTCCAGCCCAAACTGCTGCCCGCCCGCGACGCCGACTACGGCGAACTCCTGCGCCGCTACCGCGACGACCCCGCCTTCGCCCGGCTCGCCGACGCCGTCGCCACCGGCCTCGGCCTGGTCGTCCTGGAGGTCTCCACCCGCGCCGGCATGGCCGTCACCGCCGCCGAGGACTCCGTCTTCGCGGTCCGCATGGGCGACTACGCCCGCCGCGCCTCCGCCGACTCCGCCGACCGCTTCCTGCACGGCCTGGCCCACCTCGCCGTCGCCGCGCTCGCCTTCCCGCGCCCCGAGGACCTCGCCGACGACGGCTACATCGGCCGGATCACCGTCAACGGCGTCGACGCCTTCGTCCGGCAGGCCTGCCGCCGCCTGGAGGAACGCGCCGAACAACAGGGCGAGAACACCGACCCCGTCACCGACGCCCCCGGCCTGGAATCCGCCTGGCGGATCTACGCGCGGCGCAGCGCCACCGGCGCCACCAAGGACGCCCGGCGGCTGGCCGGTTCGACCACCGGCATCATCGCCAAGGCCGTCACCTTCCTCGTCGACTCCGGCTTCCTGCAGCGCACCGGCGACGACGCCGGCGGCGCCTACCGCACCACCGCCCGCTACCAGCTCCAGGTCCGCGACATGGCCGGCAGCGCCGCCATGGCCGAGCTCCTCGACCTCGGCATCGTCCCGGTCGCCGACGGCAGCGCCTCGCTGCTGCCGGGCGAGGACACCGACGCCCTCGACCTGGTCGCGGACGCCGGACTGCCCTTCCACTCCGGCTGACCGACCACCCCGCCCGCCGCCTCCCGCCACGACAACGAAAGTCCGCCATGTACGAGCTGTCCCGGGTCCGTCTCTACTCCATCGGGCCCGCCGGTGCGCGCTACGCCGACACCGTGCTGGACCTCCGCGGAGTCGGCGCGCCCGTGCCCCGACCGGCCCCGGCCCAGGCGGACTTCTTCGAGGACGAGCCGGTCGGCCCGCCGCGCCGGCCGGCCCCCGCGGGCGTGCTCTTCCTGGAGAACGGTGGCGGCAAGTCCGTCCTGCTCAAGCTGATCTTCTCGGTGATGCTGCCCGGCCACCGCAACACCCTCGGCGGCGCCAGCTCCGGCGTGCTGCGCAAGTTCCTGCTCGCCGACGACTGCGGCCACGTCGCCCTGGAGTGGCAGCACGTCCTCACCGGCGAATCCGTCGTCGTCGGCAAGGTCAGCGAATGGCGCGGCCGGCAGGTCTCCAACGACCCCCGCAAGTTCGCCGAGGCGTGGTACAGCTTCCGGCCCGGCCCCGGCATGAGCCTGGACTCGCTCCCGGTCGCCGAGGCCACCGTCGTCCGGCCCCGCCAGGAGGGCGCCGAGGGCTCCTCCGGCGCCCAGGGCCGCCGCCGCACGATGAAGGGCTTCCGCGACGTCCTCACCGAGGCCGGGAAGAACTACCCCAACCTGGACGTCATCTGGGAGGAGGTCCACGAACGCTGGAACGAACACCTCGGCGAGCTGGGCCTGGACCCCGAACTCTTCCGCTACCAGCGCGAGATGAACGCCGACGAGGGCGAGGCGGCCGGCCTCTTCGCGGTGAAGAACGACTCCGACTTCACCGACCTGCTGCTGCGCGCCGTCACCGACACCCGGGACACCGACGGCCTGGCCGACCTCGTCCACGGCTTCGCCCACAAGCTCGGCCGGCGCGCCGAACTCACCGCCGAACGCGACTTCACCGCCGGCTCCCTCGACCTCCTCTCCCGCATCGCCGGCGCCGCCGAACAGCGCGAACGCGCCCGCGAGGTGCACGCCGGCGCCGAGCGCCGCACCCGCGCCCTGGCCCAGCGGCTGCACGCCCGCGGCACCGAGGAGCGCGGCCGCGCCGCCGAGCTCGCCGAACAGGTCGCCACCGCCGCCCACCGCGTCACCGACGCCGAGCAGGTCCGCGAGCGCCGCGCCCTGGTCTCCGCCGAACTCGCCTACCGCCACGCCTCCCTGGCGCTGGCCGCCGCCGAGAAGGGCGCCGCCGCCCAGCGCCGCGAGCTCAACGACGCCCGTACGTTGCACAGCGCCTGGCAGGCCGCCGAGATCGCCCTGCGGCACCGCGCCGCCGCCGACCGCTCCGCCCGGGTCGCCGCCGCCATCCGCGAGGCCGAGCGGGACGCCGCACCCGCGCTCGCCGCCCGCGCCACCGCCGCCGCCGACCTCGTCCGCGCCCTGCACGCGGCGGCCGAGGCCGGGGAGCGGATCGCCAACGAGGAGGAGGAGCGCTCCGCCGCCCTCCAGGAGACCGGCGAGTCCGCGCACCGCGACGCGACCACCGCCGCCACCCACGCCCAGCGCGCCCGCAGCGAGGCCGACCACCTCCGGCAGCGGCTCGCCGAGGTCGCCCAGGAGACCGAGGAGGCCGTCCGGGCCGGCTGGCTGGACGACACCGCCCCGGACGCCGACCCGGCCCGCGCCGCGCTCGCCGCCTCGGACGCCGAGAAGGCCGCCGTCGAATCCTGGGACGTCGCCCGGGAGGCGGCGGGCCGGGCCACCGACCGGGCCCGCGAGGCGACCGCCCGGCACTCCGCCGCCGAACTCGCCGCGGCCCGCGCCGAGGACGCCGCCGAGGCCGCCGGGCGTGCCTTCGACGCAGAACGCCGGGCCGCCGAATCGATCGGCGCCGAGCCACGGCTGGCCGACCTCCTCGGCCTCCCGCCCGCCGACGGCCGCACCGTCGGCGTGCCCGGCCCGCGTACGGCCGGCGGCGCCGAGCCGGGCACCCCGCGCCGCCCGGCCGGCGCCGGCCCGCTGACCGCCGAGGAGCTGGACCGCAACGCCGACGCACTCCAGGAACTGCTGGAGGACGGCGTCGCCGCCGCCGAGCGGCAGCTCTTCGAACTGCGCACCGCCGCCGCCGACGACGCCCGGATCCTCGGCGCCCTCGGCGACGGCGGCCTGCTGCCGCCCGGGCCCGACGTGCTGACCACCGTCGAGTACCTCGGCGAACACGGCGTGCCCGCCCTGCCCGGCTGGCGCTACCTCGCCCAGGCCGTCGACCCCGCCGACCACGCCCGGGTCCTGGCCGCCCGCCCCGAGCTCGTCGACGGCGTGATCATCACGGACCCGGACTCGCACGCCCGGGCCCGCGAGGTGCTCGGCCAGGCCGCGCTGCTGCCCCGCTCCGCCGTCGCGGTCGGCACCGCCGCCGCCCTCCTCGCCCCCACCCCCGCCGACGACGAGCGGGACCCCGCCGTCTTTCTCGTCCCGCCGAACCCGGCGATGCACGACGAATCCGCCGCCGACGAGGAGCGGCAGGCGCTGCGGGCCCGCGCCATAGAGCGCGACGAGGAGATCCGGGCGCTGGCCGCCCGGCTCGCCGGCGACCGCGCACTGGCCGCCCGGCTCGGCTCCTGGCGCACCGGCTGCCCCGCCGGCCGGCTCGCCGAGCTCGCCGCCGCCGTGGAAGAGACCCGTACGGCCGCCGAGGAGGCCGCCGCCGAGCTGGCCGAGGCCCGTACCACCCGGGCTGAGGCCGACGAGACGGCCGCCGAGGCCACCCGGGTGCGCGACGAGCGGCAGGAGGCCGCGCAGCGCGCCCGCCGCGCCGCCGACCTGCTGGCCGGGCTCGCCCACCGACTGCGCGAGCGCGCCTCCTGGCAGTCCCGGCTGCGCGAACTCGCCGACGAGGCAGCCGAGTTCGAGGCCCGCGCCGAGGAATGCGTGGACCGCGCCCGGGCCGCCGACGAGGACCGCCGGGCCGCCCAGCGCGCCGCCGACGACGCCCGCCGTACGGCCCGTGCGCTGCGCGCCGAGCGCGCCGAGATCGCCGGTGTACCGGACGACCTGGGCGAGGCACCCGAGGCCCCGAGCGCCTCGCTGCCCGCGCTGCGCGAGGCCTACCGCGCCGCCTCCCAGCTCTACGAGAAGGTCGGCGTCGGCGCGGACCTGCGCGCCGAACAGGCCCGCGCCGAGGGCGAGGAATCCGCCGCGCTGGCCGAGCTGAACCGTCTCACCAACAAGGTCCGCACCCGCGCCGAGGCGCTCCTGGAGAGCCCGGACGCCGCCGACGGCCCGTCCCGGCAGGCCGCCGCGGCCCGCGCCGAATCGCTGGTGCAGATGCTGGAGAGCCGTGCCTCGGCCGCCAGCGAGCAGCTCGGCCGGCTCCGCGGCGAGGCCGAGCGGCTCGCCCCGACGGACGGCGAGGCGCACACCGAACTCCCCGACGAGCTGGTGCCCGCCGACGCCGACCGCGCCAAGGAACTGCTGCGCACCGCGTCCGGCGAACTGGCCACCGCCACCGAGGCGCTGGCCGCCGCCCGCACCGGGCACGAGGAACTGCTGCGGGCCCACCGCGCGGCCGAGGACGCGGCCGGCGGCTTCGACGAGACCGCCGCCCTGCTGCGCGATCTGCTGCGGGACCACCACGACACCGAGGAGGGCGTACCGGCGCCGATCGAGCCGTACGCCGGCTCCCTCGACGGCGCCCGGCAGGCCGCCGCCGAGTCCCGCCGCTCGCTGCGCGGCTGCGCCGCCGATCTGTCCGCCGCGGAATCCGCGGTCCGCGAGGCCGCCGACATCCTCGTCCGGCACGCCAACTCCACCCGCTACGAACAGGTCCGGACCCCGGCCCGGCAGCAGATCCGCGAACTGCCCGCCGCGGCCCTGCCGGACCACGCCGCCAAGTGGGCCGAGGCGTTCGCGCCCCGCCTGCGGGTGCTCACCGACGAGCTGGCCCAGCTGGAGCGCAACCGCGACTCCATCGTCGACCGGCTGCGCGGGCTGGTCGAGTCCTCACTCACCACACTCCGTTCGGCCCAGCGGTTGTCCCGGCTCCCGGAGGGGCTGGGGGAGTGGTCCGGCCAGGAGTTCCTGCGCATCCGCTTCGAGGACCCCGACCAGGCCACCCTCACCGAGCGGCTGGGCGAGGTCATCGACGAGGCGACCAGCGCGGCCGTGAAGAAGAACAGCGATCTGCGCCGGGACGGGATGTCCCTGCTGCTGCGCGGGGTGCACGCCGCGCTGCTGCCGCGCGGGGTCGCGGTGGAGATCCTCAAGCCGGACGCGGTGCTGCGCGCCGAGCGGGTGCCGGTCGGGCAGATGGGCGACGTCTTCTCCGGCGGTCAGCTGCTGACCGCCGCCATCGCCCTGTACTGCACGATGGCGGCGCTGCGCAGCAACGACCGGGGCCGCGACAAGCAGCGGCACGCCGGCACGCTGTTCCTGGACAACCCCATCGGCCGCGCCAACGCCACCTATCTGCTGGAGCTCCAGCGGGCGGTCGCCGATGCCCTGGGCGTCCAGCTCCTCTACACCACCGGCCTGTTCGACACCACCGCGCTCGCCGAGTTCCCGCTGGTCATCCGGTTGCGCAACGACGCGGACCTGCGGGCGGGGCTGAAGTACATCAGCGTCGAGGAACACCTGCGACCGGGCCTCCCACAGCCCGACCCGTCCGGCGAGGCGGTGCACGGCCAGATCACGGCAACCCGCATGTACCGCCGCCCGGAGGACCCGACAACCGGCGAGCGCCCGGACGCGGGGTGACCTTGCGGTGCCGCCCACGTAGCTGATCTTGCGGTGCCGCCCACGTAGCTGATCTTGCGGTGCCGCCCACGTAGCTGGCTTTCCCGCCGCGGGGGTTGCCGTTGTGCGCTTTGCGGCGCGCCGCACGTACCCGTCTGCGACGCCGCGGGGCTCGCTCGCCGTTGCGTTTTGCGGTGCCGCGCACGTAGCCGCCTTTCCCGCCGCGGGTGGTCTCGCCGTTGCGCTTTGCGGCGCCCCGTACGTACCCGTCTCCTGCGCCGCGGGTGGTCTCGCCGTTGCGCGCTTTGCGGCGCCGCCTACGTAGCCGTCTGTCCCGCCGTCGGGGTTGTTCGCCGTTGCGCCTGCGGCGGGCTGGGTGGGTGTTGGGTGCGGTGACTGGCCTGCGGGGCCTTGTTCGTGGACTGCTGTCGCTTTACGTCCACGAAC
>NZ_JBEZMM010000090.1:0-21469 GCF_040652715.1 Streptomyces sp. NPDC048196
TCGGAACATGGATCAACAACCAAAGATCCAGAGCCACAACACTGACACCACAACGAGTACAACAACTCACCGCCATCCACATGCGATGGACATAGCGGGGCCTCGCTGTCACCATGGCCCCCCGCTTCCTCGCCGGGTGGAAGCAAGAGGTCGGCCCTGCGGCGGGCTCGCGCCGTGACGGTCAACTTCCGGCCGGCTGGCGCGAGTTTCGCGGTGGCGCCGGGCTGTGCCGCTCTTGACAGAGGCATCGAAGGGCCCGGGGAAACGGAGGCATCAGCCCGGTGCCCACGTCATCACCGCTAAGCACGGGTGTTGGTGGTGGGGGCCGTGATGATGGCAAAGGCACCGGGTCTCGCCGCTCTAACTGATACCTCTCGGGCCATGGACCGTTTGACGGTCCAGTGGTGTCGCTTACCCTGGGGCCTCGCGCTCCTGCCTTGCCTGCCTGCGGATGGCCCACGGGGGTTCGCTAGGCGAACACGATCTACCTCAATTCGGCTACAGGCCAAGCTCGACCTGCACCTCATCTCGCATCGCTGCCCTGAGCCTGCGTGAAGCTTCCACATAGCGAATACGCTGCTCTGAGTAAGTTGCTTCGCGGTAGGTGTCCCCTGCGAAGATGCGATCTCTCAGCCCTCTCAGCTCCCGGAACACCTCTTCCGACATCTCTGCTACGGAGGGAGAAGCAACTATCTGCATGCGGTAGCGCAGTTCGTAAGCGCCACGCGTGCGCACGACTTCACGCGCTTGCTCACCTCGTTCCGCGGCAGAAAGAGAGTCGTTGTGAGCTAGCTCACGCAACTCATTGCGCGTAGCGGCGAGAGCAGCAATGTACTCGCTGTACAGCTCACGCCTGAGCGCAGCTGCTCTGCCATCTCGGTCATGGCGCCAGCGAAGGTGGTCCACTAGGACAGTGGTTCCTGCCCCAAAGACCGCACCTAAGACTGCTCCGATGATGGTCCCCTACGCCATGCTTCCTCCACGCAATGCCCTCGGGCCACCAGCGGCCCGAGCAGGCCGTGACTGCCCCTTCTTCCGCGATAGCGAACAACCTCCATGATTCCCGGCGGGCATCTTCATCACGCAGTGTCTAAGCCAGGGGCGATCGCTTTCCGGTAGTCGGCCGGCGAGCGGCAAAGAGGGTTCAAAGGTCAGCGTTTTCCGTCAGGGCAGCTCTCTGTGCGCCCTGCAAGGCAAGCGGAGGGCAACCGCGGCCGAGAGGCGCAGAGTTGCGGCACCGACTCCTACCGCCTCGCCATCACCCGGCCAAGGTGGAGGCGGGCCCGCACCGCGGCTGTTCGTCTGTCCCGCGAGCATCCGGCCCGTGTCAGGCGGCGCCACCGGCCAAGACATTCCCCCTCAACACGTCACCCGAGTCCCTGGGAATCACTACCCGTATTCGCGGCCTACACCTGCTGAGCTGTACCCCTACCATGAGGCGCCCCTCCGTCTGGCGAGTTTGCGGTGGTCGTCGAGCAACCACTGCGGCGGTTGATGCAGCAAGGCTGCGAACGCACCCACTGACGTGACGCGAGCCAAGCGGCCTTGAACAACCTTGGGCGGATGCGAGTACTGCAGCGCCGTGCAGACCTGTGTAGTGGACATCCTGGTGAGGTACGGCTGCGTCAACGCTTCCTGCACGCATCGGGTAAACGTGCGTGCGTAGAAATGCTGGCGCCTGGAAGGCCACGGCCGCGCCGGGAACAACCAGGCCAGTCGGCACGATCGCAGCGACCGAGGGACCGGCGCCGCACGGGCGGGAGACACGGAGACCGCAAGGTCGTCCGTCCCACCAGGATTCCGGTCCCAGGATCGCGGTACACCCCGCTGGCTTTATCGAGCAGTAGTGGTTCTGGCTCAACTTCCGTGCAAGGGCGACTCTGAGTGACGATTGGCGGCTGTCGGGTGTCGCGAGAAGCAGACCGAAAATAGGTCATGATCGTCGCGGTGGGGCTGACAGTCTCGCCCGTGAGAGAAGTTGTCCTCCGGTTGCAGGAGCTGTTGTTCCCGTCGATCGCGGACGTCGCGGTGCTGTCGGTAGACGTCGATATCGCGATAGTCCGTGTCGACGCGCACAGCACGTCGAGGGGCGCCGCCTGCCCGCAGTGCGGCATCTGGTCGGCCCGGGTTCACAGCTCTTACCTGCGGTTTCCCGCCGATGTCCCGAGTGGTGGGCGAAGAGTCGTACTCCGGCTGCGCGTCCGGCGCTTCCGGTGTCAGGACATGGTGTGTCCGCGCCGGACCTTCGTTGAGCAGATACCCGGCTTGACCCGGAAGCACGGCCAGCGCACCGAGCGACTGCGCTCCACGCTCGCTTCGGTAGGTCTCGCCCTGGCGGGCCGGGCCGGTGCCCGACTGTCCGCAGTTCTGGGCGTGTCCGTCAGCCGGAGCACGGTCCTGCGCCTGGTCACCGCCCTGCCCGAACCGGATCCGCCGTCTCCTCGGGTGGTCGGCGTCGATGAGTACGCCACCCGCAAGGGCCATGCCTACGGCACCGTGCTGGTCGACGTCGAGACCCGGCGACCGGTGGACCTGCTTCCCGACCGGGAGGCGTCCAGCGTGGCCGGGTGGCTCGCCGCCCGTCCCGGGATCGAGGTCTTCTGCCGCGACCGTGCGCCGTTCTTCGCGGAAGGCCCCAGGGCCGGGGCACCACAAGCCATCCAGGTCGCTGACCGGTGGCACTTGTGGAACAACCTCGGTGATGCTGCCGAGCGTGCTGTCGCCCGCCATCGCCAGTGTCTGCGCGTCCTCCTGCCCGAATCAGTCGGGAAGGAGGTCGCGGACGAGCCTGTGCTGTCAAGGGAAACCCCGGCCTCGCCGTGGAAGAGTGAGCGGTTCGCCAACCGCATCCGGGCCAGACACGCCACAGTCCACGCAATGCTCGAAGCAGGCCACAGACGCCGTTCCATCGGTCGTCAGCTCCATATGACACACCGAACCGTCAAGAGCCTGGCGGACGCCGCCAGGCCGGAAGACCTGTTCACTGGCCAGTACCGGTTCAACCGAGCCACGACGGTTGAAGAGTACAAGCCCTACCTCGACAAACGCTGGGCTGAGGGATGCACGAACGCCTGGAAATTGTGGGAGGAGATCATCCTGCTCGGCTACACGGGCAGTTACGGCATCGTCAGCGCCTACATCCGGAAGAAGCGCACTTCACCCCGCTCTGTCACCGCCCAGCCGCCAACACCTCGCGCTGTCACTCGGTGGATTCTCAGCCGACCAGAGACCCTCACCGACACCAAACTCATCCGGCTGAAGGAAGTCCTGGCCAACTGCCCTGAACTCGAAGCACTCACCGGCCACGTACGGTCCTTCGCTGAAATGCTCACCGAGCGCCAAGGCCACCGTCTCCCGCAATGGCTCGACGCCGTCCGCAGCGACGACCTGCCCAGCCTTCACACCCTCGCGGTCGGCATCGACCGCGATCGCGACGCCGTCATCGCCGGACTCACCTTGCCCTGGAGCTCTGGCGCCGTCGAGGGGCATGTCAACCGGATCAAGATGCTCAAGCGCCAGATGTTCGGACGGGCGGGCTTCCAACTTCTTCGCAAGCGCGTCCTATTGGCGTGACAGAGAGTGGCCACGTCACGGAAGTTGAGCCAGAACCCCTAGACATCAACGACGCCAGTGGTGAACTCAATGTCCGCGAAGCCGTACCCGTTGACCTCGCTGATCAGGGCAGGAGTGGTCTCGCTGTAGGGGAACCGGAAGAACGGGGTCAGGGCCCCTCCTGCACCGGCCGCGCGCAGGGCCCGGTCCGCTGCCCGGACCTCGCGACGCACCCCTGCCGCTGTCAGGTCCTTGAAGTGGGGGTGGCTGTAGGAGTGGTTGCCCAACCCGTACCCGCCGGCCGCGATCCTCTTCACGACCTTCGAGTAGCGGTCGGCGAAATCGCCAGTCAGGAAGAACGTGGCCGGCGTATGCCGACGGGCGAGCCCACCGAGGACGGGGTCCAGGCCTGCGTCGTTCCAGGCCGCGTTAAATGTCACCGCGACCACCCGCTCGCGCGTACGGATCAGCCGGTTCTCCGATCCGAACAGCGCCCGCAGACCGTCCCCGTCCGCAGTCGCCGCCAGGCACGGCAAAAAGGTTGGCGCGGCCGCCACAGTTGGGGCCACGAGCACCGCCACCCACAGGACAGCCAAGCCTCCGGTAACCATCCCGGACAGGCAGCGATACAGAAGACACCGAGCGGCGACGAGACAACGCGTTTCCATGCCAGCGCCATCGGCCGACCGGTACCCGCCCTTGAGCCCCCTTCTGGCCCCCGGTCCATCCCAGGCAAGAACCCGGAAGAGATCTCGGCCAGCCAGCCAGCCAGCCGAGCAAGATCAGGAGCTTAGTGGTCGGCTTTGGAAATCCTTCGGCGGTTGCGCCTCTTCTCCGGCTGTCAGACGTGGCTGCCACACTCTCCTCCGATGACGACACCACCACGCTGGACCGATGACCTGTTCCCGTTCCCCACCCCACCCGCACTCGCCAAGGTGATCGACATCGCCTGGGAGGAGGGGTTCCTCACGACGGACCTATACGAGGAGGGCCTGTACGACGCTGGCCGCGTGCAGACCAGCCTTGCCCTGCCGTTCGACCTGTGCGAGGTACCCCTCGCACCCCAGGG
The DNA here is from genome assembly GCF_040652715.1 of Streptomyces sp. NPDC048196. Lineage (NCBI taxonomy): Bacteria > Bacillati > Actinomycetota > Actinomycetes > Kitasatosporales > Streptomycetaceae > Streptomyces > Streptomyces sp. NPDC048196. The sequence goes on from NZ_JBEZMM010000090.1 coordinate 4,622, forward strand.
GTGGGAGTACTGCTACGCGGGGAAAGCGTCCCGTCGGCACCACGTACCGTTCATGTCCGTGCCGGAACTCCTGCCCTTCGCGGACCTTGGCACCGGCACCCGCGTCGGATGGGTGGTCCCTGCGCCGGAACTCGGACGCACCGACCACCCCGTTGCTTCCTTCGGCCACAAGGAGCCGGGCGTCATCGGCCGGAATACCCTGGACGGCCTCACCTTTCTGCTCTCCCTCGCCCTGCGCAGCGGAGGAGAGCGCCGTCGCACCCAGGTGGCACGTCTGTCGGCCGAACTGGGCATCCATCCCACCCCGGAGTACGGCCTTACCCCCAGCGGCCGCAGCGACGCGGAGGTCCCCCTCGATCTTGCGCCGCCGGCCGGCTGGCGCCACGAACCCGACCCGTCCGGCATCGGTGTCGGCGTTCTCGCACCGAACGACGCCTTCGCCGAGGAGTATCCCGCCTTCACCGGGGACACTGACTTCATCCTGGCTGATGCCTCCCGGATGCTCGACGCGGGCTACCCGGCGAGCGCTCTTTTGGGACTCACCGCCGCCTACCACGAGAATGTAGAGCGCCTCCCGGACCTCCACCCCTTATGGGCTCGCGCTTACGACGATCTCGGCCGCACCCTGCTCCGCGAACGTCTCGACGTCATGCTGCAAGACCACCCGGGCCAGCCTCGCACTTTGACGGCGTGGGGCGTCTGACGGGTGATCAACTAGTAGGGCGCTTATCGAAAGTGTGCGCGGCGACTGACCTAGACCCGTGGCGTGTCACGCTTTGGGGCGCTGCCTCGTCCTAGACGCGAACCATCATTCTCACGAAGAAGGAGCCTTGCGTGTTCGCCGTCTACCTCGTGGTCACCCTCCTGACCTCGGCCATCAACGGCTTGGCCGCCACCGCCAACTTCATCGGCCACGAGTACCCCAAAAGCCAGGCGGACAAATTGCGCGTGCCTCGGTCCTGGATGCGCCCGCTGGGCGCACTACTGGCGGCGGGCGCGCTGGGATTGCTGGCCGGGTTCGCTGTGCCGGTGCTAGGCATCCTCGCTGCCGCCGGCCTCGTGCTGTACTTCATGGGTGCGTTGTGTGCCCACCTGCGGGTCAGTGACTATCAGTTGGGCCCCTGGGCCGTATTTTTCTGTCTGCCGGTGGCCGCCCTGGCCGTGAGCCTGGCCTACCACGGCACCTGGTGAGCCGTGGCGTGATCAGCTCTGTCCCTCAGGAGGAGCTACGTCTTTCTCAGTGAAGTTGTCGATACGCTGGGCCACCGCTGACGCTTCTCCCAGCCCGTGGGTGGGTCACAGCCATTCGTTGATGGCTGCGACGAACACGGTTGCTTCATAGCGGACGGCGAGCTTGATGCCCCACGGCGGGCGGTGCGCGAGGCGCCACTCGTGCAGCGACGTGACGGTGGCCGGCGCCTGCCCGGCAACCACCGGTGGACCGGGGTGAACTTCCCCGCGGACCGAGCCTGTTCCATGGCCGTGACGCCGGGGAAGGCACCCGGCTTGCCGATGAGGGCTTCGAGGTAGTGGTCCAAGTCCAGGCGGCAGCTGCCCTTCGCGATCAGCCTCTCATGGTGGGCCACTTCGACGTTCTTTTCGTAAACCACCAGGTGAGAGGCGTGCAGGACAACTCGCACCCGCTTGCCGATCAGACGGGTCGGGACCGAGTAGCGGTTGGTCCGGATAGTGATCTGGCTGTAGCGGTCAACCCGTGGGTTGAACAGCCGGCCCGTCTCGAACGGCTCCTCCGGCAGCGGGGTCAACAACGGCTGTTCGACGGCGAAGTACTCGTCGACGGTTTCATGGCCGCGAACCGATCCGGCGGTGCCCGTCGTGCAGGTCCCATTGGTCGACCATCTCGTTCAATTTGGCGAGCGAGTCGGCTTCCGGGACCGGCGTGAGGTTGTTGCGCCGGAAATAGCCGATCATCCCGTCGGCCCCGCCCTTCTCGTGAGTCCCTTCGATTCCGGCCGGCAGTAGAAGCTCTCGATGTTGAAGTGCGAGCGGAAGGCGATCCACCGGTCGGTCTCCACCCGGGCCCGGTTCAGCCCCAGCACCTGGGCGACGGCCGACTTTCAGGTTGTCGTAGCGGATCTTGCTTCGAGGGACACCGCCCAGCGTGCGAAGCGCGTGTACATGCCCTTCGAAGAAGCCTTTCCTGGCCGCAGGAGGCGAAGACCCGGTGGACGGCCTTGCCCGAGTAGGACAGGCGGAGCGAGAACAAGTAGCAGGTCACCAGCTCGCCGGCCAGGCGCACAGGCTGGGAGTGCGGTGCGCGGCCTGCCGGTACCTGGAGGCTCATTCCTGGGCGGCTCGTCCGCCCTCCCAGCTGAGCTTGACCGTCAAGTGGCCGTCGAGGCTGGATTTGGCGATGACGGCACCGGCTTCGGTGCTCAGGCGCACCCCGAACTCCACCTCGATCTTGTCCGGGCACACGGGCGCATCGCGGAACTGACCGAGGATGGTGGAGGAGGCGTCCCGCACACTGCTCAGTGCGGACCCGAGCGAGGTCGCTGCGGACCGGACCACGTCCCGGGAGCGGGACACCGGGCTGATCTCCGGGCCGTCCTCCGCGATCTCCACCAGCACCTCTCCGCCGTTGTCCAGCGACCAGCGAGCGATCTCAGCCATGTGACACCTCATCCATGAGTGATGTGCGTGGTTCGTCGGTACTCCTGGCTCAGGGGCACAGGGAGCCGTTGTAGGCCCCGGAGGGGACCGCATTCTTGACGTTGCGCGAATCGTTGACCTGGGGGCCCAGGAGCGCGCACAGGCGGTCGACGTTGGGTGGCTTCCTGATGGCTTCGCGTGGGCCGGCCTCGGCGGCGTCCGCCACCCGCTGGAGGGGGCTTCGCCCGTCGGAGGCTGCCGACACGACGCCCAGCGCGGTGCCATCGACGAGCAGGACCGGGTCGTCTGGGGAGCCACCCAGCGGCATCAGCGTCGACCAGGCCCCGGGATAGGAGGAGCGGCGGACGCGCTTTCCCGTGGCAAGCGACCGGATGGACACGCGGCTCTGGCTGGCGGCGACGGAGTCGGTGATGTCGGCGTTGTCGTTGATGGCGTCGACATCGGGGAGGAGGGAGAACCAGGCGGCGGTCCCGGTGGAGTTGAGGGTGAGTGTCCCGTCTGCTTCCGCAGGGTCGAGGCGCGGGATGTACCCCGTCTGCGCGCCGGTGGCGATGTTCCAGGCCCTCAGCTCGGCTGGGGCACCGGGCGCGCCCTTGAGCACCGCGGCGACGGTCCGGCCGTCCAAGCTCGTGATAAAGCTCTGTGTCCGGGTGGGATCGGCCAGCGGGGTGCGGGTGATCCGGTCAGGGGCCACGCGCACTCGGGTCAGGGTGACGTCGGTACGGATCGTGGACTCGTCCGCCTCGCCTTCGCCCAGGATCGCGGACTCGCCGTCCGGGCCCAACCAGAAGTCGAACACCATACTCCGCCACGGCAGTACGGCCTTGCGGAGCAGCGCGCCGGTCCTCAGATCGAGAAGATACAGGGTGTTGCGCTGGCCCGCTGCGGTCGTGGGCTCCAGGCTGTCCGGCAGCACCAGCCCGAGTACCCGGCTGTTCGGATCGATGCTCATGGAGACCCGGCCGACCATGGGCAGTGGAGCGAACTCCTTGCCGAAGACGACCCGGCGTTCGACCGTGTCGTAGACAACCAGGCAGATCTTGATGGTGGTGCTCATCAGGTCCGGCACAGGGCAGGAGCCAGGGACGTTCCGCTTCCCCTCCTTGTCCGGGAAGAGCTGGTCCGGGAACGCGATGTACCGTCCGTCGCGGCTGATCACCGCCTTGTCAGCCAGGTCGTTCTCCACCAGCACCCCCTCCAGGGGATCAGCCACCAGCCCGCGCCCGGTGTCCCGCCACGGGACGATCTGGCCTCTCGGGGCACGCGTGACCAGGGTCCGGCCGCCAGCCGCCACCAGGTGGGTCAGATCCTGGAGTCCCATCTGGTCGGCGTACGACAACGGGGGAGGTTTCTGCGCGGTCGGCGTCGGCGTCGGGGATTCGCCGCGTGGTGCCGTGGTCGTCGCACCGAGGTTCGGCACTATCCGGTCGACGGGACCCAGCCCGTCGAAGACGTCCGGCAGACCGCTGTCCGGGTGCGTACGGTAAGAGCGCAGGCCTAGTTGCATCGCGGCGTAGGAGTCGTAGGGGGCCAGCTCCTCGGCCTTGGTGCGCAGAGTCGCCGCGAGGGACTGCGCCACCTGCTCGCTGCGGTGCTGGTAGGTCAGCGTCCCCGCCACCAGCGCGAGGACCAAGGCGACTGAGACCGTGCCGTTCACCCGCCAGCGGCGCACCCGGCCGGCCAGGATGTATTCGTGCTCCTGGGTCGAGAGATGGGCCTCATGAGTGCGCCCCCACCGGCGGGCGTCCCTCAGCTCGGCACCGGCGAGCAGCCGCCTGCCCGGGCGGCCCTGCTGGGACCAGGTGGCCATGCGCTGTCTGAGGGTGTCCTGCCAGAGGCGGAACGCGCGGTGCTCGTCGCACAGTTCGCGCAGATGACGCCAGTGCAGCAGGAGCGAGTCGTGCGCCAGCTCGATGCCCGAGGCGCTGCTCGGGTCGCCGCCGATCCGGTGCATCACAAGCAGTCGTGAAGTGGCGAGGCGCTGACCGACGTTCCACTGGTTCTCGTCGCACTCGTCGCGCAACGCGGTGCAGCGTACGGCGAGGTCGCCGTCGGGCAGAGGCCGGACCAGCTGGATGAGGAGCCGGTCGGCGACCTCCCGGGTCGCCGGGTCGATGCTGGCCCAGATCCGGTCCGCGTAGCGGGCGAGGGCCTCTGAGATGCCGCCCAGTTCCTCGTACGCCGCATGGGTCAACAGACCCGCCCTGCGGCGCTGCCACAGTTCGGCGAGAGTGAATTCGAGCAGGGGCAAGGGGTTCGGGGTGTGTTTCAGATCGTCCAGGATGCGTTCGACCAGCCCGTCAGCGAAAGCGACCGTGCCGACGCTTTCCAGCGGCCCGGTCATGACCCGGCGCAGTTCGACCTCGGTCATCTCGCCCACGGTGACTGGCAGCCATGTCCGGGCGAGGTCAGCGGCGGCGCGATCGGCCAGTGCCGTCCCCAGAAAGGTGTCGCGCAGGTTCACCAGCACACACAGCCGGGACCCGGCGGACAGGCAGGGAAGCAGAGCGCGGACGAATGCGGAGCGGTCGTTGTCCGACGCCGCGAAGACTTCTTCGAACTGGTCCACGCACACGACCAATTGGTCCGCATGGTGCTGCTCCAGCACAGCCGCCACGATGTCGGGCAGCTGTCCGCCCGCCAGCCAGACCTCAGTCGCGGCGACCGACTCCAGCCGGGCCGCCGCCGTGCGGTCGGGGTGCATCAGCCGGTCGAGAGCGAAGGCCAGCGCAGTCAGCGGGGTGGCGGCATCGGACGGGCGTAACGTCAGGGGGAGCAGGACGGCGCCCGAGGAGTCGGTGGCGCGCAACCGGGGCACCACGCCTGCGTGCCACAGCGAGGACTTCCCCATGCCCGATCCGCCGATGACGCTGATCAACGGCACTCCGGAGCGGATGCGGTCGGCAATCTGGCCGGCCAACTCCTCGCGCCCGTAGTAAAGATCGACGTCCTGCTCGGTGAAGGGGCGCAGCGCCCGGTACGGGACGCGCCGCTCGATCACCTCGGCCAGCTCGGGCCACGCCTCCAGCAGCATGTCCACCGGGAGCATGTAGCCGATCTTCGTGCCAGCGCCGGTAACGCGGTAGCCAACCATGCCCACAGCGGCGTCCGCGTCGGTGCTCCATACGGGGGCTCCGGAGAAGCCGGGGGCCAGCATGGCCTGCCGTGCCGGGTCACTCTCGATCTCCACCCAGCCCGTGGCGACGGGACCGCCCTGCCGCCCGTGCACCCAGGTGCCCAATTCCAGACCGCGGGGAAAGCCCACCATGACCAACGAGCCGTCCAACTCCCCGTGCCGCCGGCTCAGGACGAGCGGCCGGGCGTCCGCTGGCGGTGGCTCCCGCAACCGCAGCCCGACGACGTCCATCCCCTGCTCCGGCATGGGAGGCCGCCAGGCGACGATGTCGGCGAGCTGCCGTCTGCCGGGAGCGAGCAGCGGGAAGTCAAGACTGACCGAGGCCCCCTCAAGCGGGGGCTCATCGGCGGATATCCCGAGAACTCCGGCGACCACGTGCGCGGCCGACACCAAGTGCCGAGGGCCGGCGAGAAAGCCGGCCCCGACAGGCTCGTCACCGTCCCAGATCCGGACCAGCCCAGCCTCAAGAGGCACGCGCATATCAGACCCCCGTGTACTGACTTCTGTTGCAACGGTACCGGCTGGCACCCCGCGCCCGGGGTGGCGTAGCGGAACCTTTCGGGGCGAACGGAAGAAATCGTTTTCACCGGGCATCTATCCCGTCACCCACCGGTGCTCGGCCCGTCGGCCGCCTCCGGGCCGACGGGCCACGGGCTCTGAAGGAGTGGGACGACTTCACGTACCAGGTGGCCGGCACCGCCCCGCACCGAACCTCGCCGCAGCCCAGAACTGGGTGCTGAGCTGGCGCTCGACGACGACCCCCGCCGCGTACCGGCGAGCCCCTCCCCGTCGCCAAGCAGGTCGGGGACGAGGTGTTCGCCGGCACCGTGAACGGCACCGGCGCCCTGCGCATGCGCGTCGAGCGGGACCCGTCGGACTCGGTGATCGCCCGGATCGTGAAGATGGTCGAGGAAGCATCCGGGACGAAGGCACCCACCCAGCTGTTCATCGAGAAGATCGAGCAGCGTTACTCGATCGGCATGGTCATCGCGACCCTCGCCGTCTTCGTGATCCCCCTCGCTTTCGGCGCCACGCTCCAGACCTCCCTGCTGCGGGCGATGACGTTCATGATCGTGGCCTCACCGTGCGCGGTCGTCCTTTCCACGATGCCGCCACTGCTGTCCGCCATCGCCAACGCCGGACGCCGCGGCGTCCTGGCCAAGTCCGCCGTCGTCATGGAACGCCTTGGCCAGATCGACACCGTCGCCCTGACAAGACCGGCACCCTCACCGAGGGAACCCCCCGCGTCACCGACCTGCGGCCCCTGTCGGGAAGCGGCCTGGACGAGAGTGCCCTGCTGGCGCTGGCCGTCGCCGCCGAGCATCCCAGCGAACACCCCCTCGCCCGTGCCGTGGTCGCCGCCGCCCGCGAGAAGAACCTGCCCCTGGCCGGCGCCGACCACTTCACCTCCACTCCCGGGCAGGGCGTCACCGCCACCATCGACCGCCGCGTCCTCACCGTCGGCTCGCCCTCCCGCCTGCTGGACGGCCCGACCCACGCCGCTCACCACACGGTGGTGGCCGAACTCGAGCAGGCCGGCCGCACCGCCGTCGTGGTCCTGCGCGACGGCACCCCGGTGGGCGTACTCGGTATCGCGGACCGTCTGCGACCGGATGCGAAGACCACCGTCGTCGCCCTCACCCGTCTGACCGGCCGCCCCCCGGTCCTGCTGACCGGCGACAACGAGCGCGCCGCCCGGCACCTGGCCGCCGAGGTCGGCATCACCGACGTCCGCGCCGGACTGCTGCCCCAGGACAAGGTCGCCGCCGTCAAGGAGTGGGAGGCCCAGGGGCGCCGGGTGCTGGTGGTCGGCGACGGCGTCAACGACGCCCCCGCCCTGGCCGCCGCGCACTCCGCGATCGCGATGGGCAAGGCCGGTTCCGACCTCGCCCTGGAGACCGCCGACGCCGTAGTCGTCCGCGACGAACTCGCCACCATCGCCTCGATCGTGCAGCTCTCCCGCACCGCCCGCCGTCTGGTGATCCAGAACCTGGTCATCGCCGGGGCGTTCATCACCGTCCTGGTCGCCTGGGACCTGAACGCCACCCTGCCCCTGCCCCTGGGCGTCGCCGGACACGAAGGCTCCACCGTCATCGTCGGACTCAACGGCCTGCGCCTGCTGCGCGAGGCCGCCTGGCCGCGCCTCACCAAGGACACGGCATGAGCAAACGCCCCCCACCGCACCGCACCCGCCCCGGGGGCCGCCCGGCCCACCGTCACCGTCTGCCGCGGCTGCTGCTGCGGCACCCCGAAGCCCGGCCGGTCGGCAGAGGTGGAGCTTGGTCAGCAGGGGATGTCGAGGGTCACGGCTGCGCCGTGTTCGGTGTTTTCGGCGTGGGCGGTGCCGCCATGGGAGGCGGCGACGGCGGCGACGAAGGCGAGGCCGAGTCCTGATCCGGGGCTGGTGCGGCTTGTCTCGGCGCGGGCGAAGCGTTCGAAGGCTTTGGACAGGAAGTCGGTTGGGAAGCCGGGGCCCTCGTCGGTGACGGTGAGGCGCAGGTGTCCGTCGGGGGTGGCCGCGGTCATGTGGATGTCGCCGTGGCTGTGGCGGAGGGCGTTGTCGACGAGGTTGCCGATGGCCGGCCGGAGCCATGTGGCGTCCACGTCGACCGTGCCGGGGGCGGCGTCGACGGTGATGCTGCGGTGGGCGCGCGTGGCGGCCGTGCGGTGCGGGTCGACGGCGGAGGCGATCAATGCGGGAAGGTCCACGGGGGCACGGGTGAGGTGGTCGGTGGCGCCGAGCTGTTCGAGGCCCAGCAGGGCGTTGGTGAGGTCGATGAGGCGCTGGACCTCGTTGTCCACCGAGCTGAGGGTGTCGGTGAGTTCGGTGGCGGTGCGTGGGCGGTGCAGGGCGACGTCGAGTTCGGCGCGCAGCAGGGATAGCGGGGTGCGCAGTTCGTAGCTGGCGTCCGCGAGGAAGCGCCGTTCGCGTTCGGCGGCGGCTTCGAGGCGTTCGAGCATCCGGTTCATGGTGTGTCCGAGCCGGGTGAGTTCGTCGTCGCGGTCCTCGGGAACGGGCAGTCGTAGGCCGTGGGTGCCGTCGGCCAGGGTCGCGGCGCGGCGGCGGTAGCGTTCCACCGGATCCAGTGCGGCGCGGGCGGTGCGGTAGCCAACGTATGAGGCGGCGATCAGGGTGAGGCCCGCGGCGATGCCGAGCTGGGCGAGGAGTTCGCGCAGGGCCTCGTCGCGGTGGCCGCGGCGCAGGGCCGCGACGGCGATCACGGTGCTGTGGTCGGGCAGCCGGACCTGCTGGGCCTTGATCCGCAAGGTGTGCGGGTTGAGCGGCAGCAGTCCTCCGATATCGCGGTGGACGGTGGCGCCGCCGGTGACGGAGGTGATCTGGGCGGGGGTGAGCAGCTGCTTGGTGCGTACGAGGTTGCTGGCCTGGATGACTCGCCCGCGGGTGTCGAGGACCTGGTACGCGCTGCCGTCCGGGCCGCCCGGTTTGTGTCCGGCCCGCAGATCTCCCTGCAGGTTGTGGTAGTAGGCGGCCAGGTCCGCGTCGAGCTGTTGACTTGCCGCGCAGTTCCTCGCGCAGGGCGACGAGCCGGTCCAGCGAGCCGGCGCCCAGGGTGACGTTGATGACGATCCGGGCTGTACGGGCGGCGTCAGCGGCGGCGCCCGGCGCGCGGTCCGCCACGGTCACCTCATGCCCTGCCCGGATCAGGGCTGTGGCCAGGCTGCTGCCGCCGCCTCACCGGCGAAGCGACTGTCTCCTGACGCCACCCCAAAACCATCAGGGAGCCACCTATTTTGGGATGAAGCACTGGGAGAAAACGACCTCTTGGAGGTCAACACGCCCGTGGTCATTCGGCTGCGGCGAGCAGCCGTGCCTCGCTCTCCTCGTACAGCCGCCGGGTCTCGCGGCTCTCAGCAGCGCGGCGCCGGTGGTCCAGACGGCTGCCCAGCCAGCCCGCCAGGTAGCCGAACGGTATGGACACCAGCCCGGTGGAGCGCATGGGGAACAGGGCGAAGTCGGCATCCGGGAAGACGGCGGACGGCGTGCCTGAAACGGCCTTCGAAAAGACCATCAGCATCAGCGCGCAGGCCGTGCCGCCGTAGAGGGCGGCGAGCAGGCCGGTGCGTGTGAATCCTCGCCAGAATAGGGAGTAGGTGAGCGCGGGTGCCACCGCCGATGCCCCTACGCAGATTGCCAGAGTGGTCAGCACGCCGATGTCCCACCCCTGGACCAGGACGGAGAGCCCCATGGCAACGGTTCCCACGACCACACTCGTCCACACCGCCACCGTCATCTCCGTACGCGGCTCGGCCTGTCCCCGCCGCGCCACATGGGCGAACAGGTCGTGGGCGAGGGACGAGGCCGCGGCCAGGGTCATCCCCGCGACCGACGACAGGAGGGTGATGAACACCATGCCCGCCACCGCCGAGTAGAGGATCGTCGCGCTCGGCGAGGAGGCGTCCCCGCCGAGCGCCCGGGACAACATGAGCACCGACGTCCTGCCCTGCGGGTCGGCCGCGGTGATGTCTCGCGATCCCACCAGCGCCGCGGCGCCCGTGCCCATGATGATCACGAGCAGACAGAACGTGGTGACCGTGCCGACCGCCCACGACATGGAGCGACGCACGGCCGGCACATCCCGCGCCGAGTACAGACGCATCGTGACGTGTGGCAGGCAGGCCACGCCAAGGACCACGGTGATTTGGAGACTGATGAAGTCCAGCCGGCCACCGGCCGAGGTGCCCAGTTGCAGGCCCTGCTGGAGGAAAGCAGGGCCCGCTCCGCTGCCGTGCTGAGCGGCGCGGAGCAGCTCACTGGAGCTCCAGTCGAAGCGGTTCAGGACCAGGGCGGCGACGGCGACGCTGGTGACCAGCAGGAGCACGATCTTGATCATCTGGATCATCGCGGTGCCCCTCATGCCGCCGATCGCCGCGTAAATGATCATCAGGCTGCCGACGAGGACGATGCATACCGTCCTGGCGCCCGCCAGGTGAGGCATGCCCAGGATGAAGGTGAGCAGCGACCCGGCCCCGGAGAGCTGGACGACCAGGAAGGGAAGGGTCGCCGAAAGCGTCACCACACAGGAGGCGACACGGACGGCCCGCCCGGGCATGTTGCGGACCAGGACGTCGCCCATGGTGAACTCGCCGACACTGCGCAGGGGTTCGGCCAGCAGGAACATCAGCAGCACCAGCGACATGGCGGTGCTGACCGCCAGCACGTAGCCGTCGTATCCCGCGAGCGCGATGATGCCGGTGGTACTCAGCACCGTGGCAGCGGAAATGTAGTCGCCCGCGATCGCCAGGCCGTTCTTGAGCGGCGTGAGCGAGAGATAGCCGGTATAGAAGTTCGTCAGGTCGTCGCGATCCGGTCCGGCCATCACGCAGATCAGCAACGTGAGAGTGAGCAGGGCGGAGAACAGGGGCAGGACGGTGGCCTGCGTCCCGGCGCTCAAGTCGTTCATCTCCTCACCCCGGCATCCCCAGCGGCCCGCTGTCTGACTACCCGCGCCAAGGGGTCGACGGAGCGTTGTGCGCTGCGGCCATACCAGAGGACCGCCGCGAAGGTGACGACGAGTTGGAGTACCCCCAGGACCATGCCCAGGCTCAGCTCCCCGGCGATCTTGGACCCCATCAGGCCCGGCACATAGCAGGACAGCACCACGTACGCGACGAAGGAGCCGAGCGCGGTGAGCGTGGAGACCCGACGGAGCAAGCGGTAGGCCGAGCGGAGGGCAGCGAGGTCGGCACTGCGCCGAGGAGTCTCGTGCACGGCCTGCTCGCGCCGAGGAGCTTGCCCGTACGAGTCGTCCGGAGACGCTTCGTATCCGTACAACTCGGGCTCCGTGCGTGGCAGCGGCCATCCCGTTGGTGCTGCTGGTGGCGGGTACCGGTTGTCGTCCGCGTGTGTCATCGCCTGGCCTTCCACTACGGCTCGGATCCGTGGAGCGGAACTGGGAGGTGTGCTCCGCCGGCGCACGATACCGACCGGTCGGAACGCGTGTAAGCCTGCTGCGCGTTACGTTTCGGGGTCGATCCGGATCCCCGGGCAAGGTTTGGCCGCCGGGTACGGATCAGATTGGTCCTTACGGGCCGGCTGGTGAACTTCGAACGCCCCTGTTCAGTCGCCAACCTGAGCCCACCCGAGGCTCGTGTATCGGGCTGCACCTCGGTTCGTCCGGCCGGATCTGGCTGACGCCGATGACACTGATCCGTCCTCCTCATACAGACGTACCACGGGGGGTGTTGCGTCGGATCCCGGCACTGCGACGGCTCTGCTGACAGCGCGACTTCGACTGCCCGGAGACCAGTGGAGGGGCAAGGGCAGAGGTGGGATCGGGCTACGAGCGCGGGCCCGCGCACCGGTGAGACCGCCAACTCTCTCACCGCGGGGCAGTGCCCGCGCGGCCGACGCAACACCGCACGGGCCGCCGCCTCCCGCCCCGGCCGGCAAAGCGACGTGCCGGCACAACTCGGAAGTTGGAAGACCAGGCGGCCAGGCATCACAGGTGTCGGCGGACGGCACATGGGAAAGGATTCTGCGGGCTGCCCAGGCCGATGCCGATGCTGAAGGGCGGATCGACTGGAGCATGGTCAGCGTGAACTCGACTTCCTGCCAGGCCCATCAGTACGCCTCCGGTGCCCGTACCTGTGAGCCGCGTATCCCTGCGGGACGCGGCCGGCCTTTTCCGCATCGTTCGGACGAGGCTCTGGGCCGGCCCCTCCCGTGGTGGGCTAACTGCAAGATTCACCTGACGGTTGAGGGCGGTCGCCGTCGGCTCGCGTTCGTCATCACACCAGGCCAGTGGGACGACGCCCCGTGACCCATCCCGGCCCTCGAACACATCCGTGTCCCACGTCCGGCCGGTGGTCATCCACGCGCGCCCCGATCACATGGGTGGTGAGAAGGCGTACTCGTCCCACCGAAATCGCAGGTACTCGCGGCGTCGGCAGATTAAGCACACCATTCCCGAGCGCAAGGGCCAACGGGCCAACGGGCCAACGGGCCAACCGCCGACGCCGTGGCAGCGCGGGCGGTTGGCCCCCAGGCTTCGACAAGACGTCTACAAGCGCGGCGACGAAGTCAAGCGAACGATCAACCCGCTCAAGGACTTCCGGCCGTGGTCACCCGATCACCACGGCGGCTTCGAGCACATCGGGGTGGTCGCCGAGGACGGTCTCGACCTCCTTGGGGTAGATGTTCTCGCCGCCTCGGATGATCAGGTCCTTGATGCGGTCGAGCAGCACCAGATAGCCGTCCTCGTCGAAGCGGCCGACATCGCCGGTGTGCAGCCAGCCGTCGACCACGGCTCGGGCGGTCTCCTCCGGGCGGCCCAGGTAGCCGCGCATCACGTTGGGTCCGCGGACGACCACTTCACCGGTCTCCCCCGCCGGGACGATCCGGCCCTGCGCGTCCATCACGGCGACCTGCTGGCCGGGTAGCGGCCGTCCGACCGTGCCGGGCCTGCGCGGGCCGTTCAGCGGATTGGTGGTGGAGGCGCAGGTGCCCTCGGAGAGACCGTAACCCTCCAGGATCGGGATGCCGTGGCGGCGCTCGAACCGCTCGATGAGTGCGGGCGGCATCGGGGCCGCCCCGCAGGCGGCGAACCGCACCGAGGAGGTGTCCGGCCGTACGTGGTCCGGCAGTTCGGCGAGCATCGAGTAGATCGCCGGGACCGCGGAGAAACAGGTCGGACGCGCCGCTTCGACCAGGTCGAAGAAGGTCTCGGCCCGGAACCGCCCGGCCACCGTGACCCGCCCGCCGGCCAGCAGGGGGACAGCACGCCGACCACGATCCCGTTGACGTGGAAGAGCGGCAGGATCAGCAGGCTGTGGTCGGCCTCGGAGAGCCGGGCGGCCTCGATCATCATGCCCGCCATGGCAGCGAGGTTGGCGTGGTCGAGCATGACGCCCTTGGGGCGCCCGGTGCTGCCGCTGGTGTAGATCAGCAGGGCGAGCGCCTCCGCGTCCGTCTCCGGTGCGGCCGTGTCTTCGTGCGCGGCGCCCAGTTCGGCCACCGTGAGCGTCCCCGCGCGTGGCGACGGCTCAGCGGTGACGACCACCGCGGCACCCGCGTCGCCGAGCTGGTACCGCACCTCGTGCTCGGTGAGGGCCGGGTTGACCGGGGTCACCGCCGCGCCGAGTCGCCAGGCGGCGAAGAGCGCGACGACGAAGTCCACCGTGTTGGGCAGCAGCAGTGCCACCACGTCCCCGCGCCCGACCCCCCGCGCCCGCAGGGCCGCCGTGGCCCGGCGGACCCGGCGGGCGAACGCCGCGTTGTCCAGGTCCGACGATTCGTCGGCTGTGCAGGGACCGTCCGCGTCCCGTTGGGCCCGCAGATCCGGCAGTTCCGCGATGTGCATGTCGGCTCCTCGCAGTACGTCGACGTACGTCGGGCGGACGGGTCGCCGCCCGTCCCGGCGTGGGACGGACGTCCGGTGCATGAGGAGAGACGGTACGAATCGGCGGGGCTCGCGGCCCATGGGCGCGGACGACGACGCTCGCGGCGGGACTTGTGCGCTGCGCACGAAGCCGGGGCAGCACGCCCGCATCGGTCCGTGCCGGCTCCGAGGCACGCGTCACTCGGGGCCGGCGCGGGTCGTGGGGAGCCCGGGGCAGACGAAGGCGCTCTCGCCGGTGACCGCCTTGCCGACGATGAGGGTGTTCATCTCAGGCCGGCGCTGGTCAGCCAGATGTGTTCGCATGTCGCCGACGCCTCTTGGAGCTTCTCGCGGGATTCCTGTGAAGCGTGGTAGAAGGTCCGCTCGATCATCCAGCACAGGGCGCGTGCCATCGCCGAGGCATGGTCCGGTGCAGCGCCGGCCTGGACGCCGGCGCGTTCCAGGACGGCGGTGATGGCCGCGATGAACAGGTCAGCCGTGTGCTTCCACAGTTCGCCGATCTCCGGCACGGTCAACGACAGGTCGATCGCCGTGCGCATGACCGGGCCGTGTGCGTTCCACAGCTCGACCGTGCGCTGCATGGCTGCTGTGATGGCCTGGCGTGGCTCGTCGGTCTGCGCGGTGACCCGGGACCGTTCCCACAGGTGCTCGACGGTCCGGGCCACGAGTGCCGTGACCACTTCTTGCTTGGAGCCGAAGTAGAAGTACAGGGCCCCGCGTGTGATGCCGGCGCCCTGGGCGATGTCGCCGACGGTCATGGCGTCGTAGCCCTTGTGCGCCAGCAGGGCTTCGCAGGTGTCGAGGATGGCTCGCTCCCGGACATCCCCCTTGCGCTCGGTGGTGCGACGGCTGCGCGCGGAATGGTGGCCGGGCATCAGAGCTGAGCGCCCTCGGCGAAGTCGGTCGTACGCGAGAGTGTCTCCCACGCGCGGATGTCCTCGTCCACGGCCGTGCGCGCGGCGGTGACCAGCCGCAGCGCGTCCGAGCCCAGGACGAGGTGGGCCGGCGGCTGCTCGACCGTCGTGATGTGCACGACCGCTTCGCCCGCCTTGGCCGGATTGCCCAGCTGGTTCCCGCTGGCCTTCTGCCGCGCTTCGCGGATGGGGGTGAACAACTCGTCGTAGTCGTCGACGGTCCGCGCGGCGCGTGTCATGGACCGTCCGGCCCAGTCGGTGCGGAAGGAGCCGGGCTCAATCGCCGTCACATGGATTCCGAACTGCGCGACTTCTTTGCCCAGCGCCTCCAGGATTCCCTCCAGGGCGAACTTGCTGCCGCAGTAGGCGGACATGCCGGGCACGGCCATGAGCCCGCCCATGGAGGTAACGGCCATCAGGTGTCCGCGGCGGCGGCGGCGCATGTGGGGCAGCGCCGCCTGCAGGGTGGCCACCGCCCCGAACACGTTCACCTCAAACTGCCGTCGCACCTCGGCCAGCGGGGTTTCCTCGAAGGTCCCCTCCAGGCCGTAGCCGGCGTTGGCGACGACGACGTCCAGAGGGCCGACGCTCCGCTCGACCTCCGCGACCGCGCCGGAGACGGCGTCACCGTCCGTCACGTCCAGGATACGGCCGTGAGCGTGCCCGGGCCTGAGCTCTTCGAAGGCGCGCAGGTCCTTCTCGGAGCGGACGGTGCCGATGACGGTGTGCCCGGCGGCCAGGGCGGCTTGGGCGAAAGCGCGCCCCAGGCCCGTGCTGACGCCGGTGATGAGCCAGTTCCGCTTCTCCATTGTTCCTCCAGAGAGGCCTCGCGAGGAGCCGGGTGGCCCCCCATTCGGCAAAAGTCTACACAGTGTTGATTTTTATCGTTACCGCGTCGATTCTGCTAGCGCTCACGGAATGGAACCCCCAGGCCATCCGCGTGCCGCGCACCGCCCGGACCGGCGCCACAAAGGCCCAGCAGCCAGGCCGTCAACCAGAACCGCACCCCGAGCATCACAGGGACACCCGTCCGATGGAGGCTGATGAAAGGGTTTGCTGACAGCTGGGGTCGAATGCGACATCGAAACAGGGAAGCGGCATGGCCAACTTGGTCTACAAGCGAGTGTCGACCGACCAGCAGTTAACCGGCCGTCACAACCTCGTGCTCGACGAGGTTGTGATCGAGGACCCGATCTTCTTCGAGGAAGAGGCCGACACCTCCAGCCGCCTCCACCCGCTGCAACGAACGAAGTTCGGCGAGCTGCTCGCCTACTCGCGGCCGGGCGACACCGTGCACATTTCCCAGATGTTCCGCCTCGTGCGCGGCACCCAGCACATCCTCGACGTGCTCGACGTCCTCCACACCGGCCGCCTCGCCCTGCGCATCCACGACGGCGCGTTCTCCGCGATGGACCTCGCCGCCCGCCACCCGCGCACCGCAGAACTGCTGTCCACCGTGAAGTTCATCGGCGGTCGCCCTCGACATGCCGGGCAAGGTCGCCGACTTCCTACTCGCGGCCGAACTGGACGACGCCGAGCGCGCCGCGCTCGACCAAGGCGTGACTGTACGGCGAGGTCAGGGCTACATGTTGCGTGTCAGCGCCGTGCCCTCGGTGCACCGGGCACTACTCGCCCACTGCCAGTCTCTCGACGGCGCTCGGCGCTGATGACCGCCGAGACAGCAGCCCAGAACGCTCCACAGGGCTAGGTGTGCTGTCCGGACAGGTTGGTGACGCGGCTGGCTGGGGTGTGGCCGCTGATTCCGGTGTGGGGTCGGTGGTAGTTGTACCAGTCCAGCCAGTCG
>NZ_JBEZMM010000091.1:0-19970 GCF_040652715.1 Streptomyces sp. NPDC048196
CGGCGAGCACTCACACGACATGCAACGACCACCCTCACCAGCAGTCACAAGAACATCCCAAAACACCAACTACCGAGATCAGATGCCCTCTAAGGGGCAAGGCCCGCCCGCTGCTGTGTGCCCCAAGCGGTTGCCCAGGTGTATGCCCCCGGCCCCGCGCAGCTCCCGCACCCGGCCTGCGCGCCGCCCGTACCCGGCCTGCGCGCCGCCCGTAAGAGCCTGCCCCGTACGATGCCGGTGCGTGGCCGCTACGCCCCTGCCCCGTACGAGGCCGGTGCCTGGCCCGTATGTGCCTGACCCGTCCACGGCCCGTGTGTGGCCGGGGAAGGTGGGTGCGGATTGGGCCTATCGGGGTGCTTCCAGTATCCTGGCTCTTCGGTCGCGCGTATTTCCGCGATCTCTGCTGCCCGGATTTCCCAGTGAAGCATGGGCGGCACGAAACCCCGTAGAAAGCAGGAAGCCATCAACGCCCGCCTCGACCACCGTGCCCCTCTCGTGTTCGACACGCGTGAGCTGGGTCGGCGTCCCGGTGCGCTCAAGAGGGTCTCCCGCTCCGTCGAGGCCCCCCGGGACCTCGGCAACGAGGTCATCGGTGTGCCCGAGGGTGCCCCGATCGAGCTCGACCTCCGCCTCGAATCGGTCATGGACGGGGTGCTCGTCACGGGTACCGCCCGTGCAACGGTCAAGGGGGAGTGCGTAAGGTGTCTGGAGCCGCTGGAGCGAGAGCTCGACAGCGACTTCCAGGAGTTGTTCGCCTACCCCGACGCCGACGCCAGGGTCCATGACAAGGACGCGGGCGACGACGCCGAGGATGAGGAGGACACCCTCTTCATCGAGGACGACCTGTTCGACCTCGAACCCGTGCTGCGCGATGCGGTGGTGCTCGCACTGCCGATGCAGCCGGTGTGCCAGGACGACTGCCCGGGCCTGTGCTCCGATTGCGGGGTGCGGCTCGCGGACGACCCGGACCACCACCACGACGCCGTCGACATCCGTTGGGCGGCACTGCAGGGACTCGCCGAAACCAGCAAGGACGGCGAGAAGGACAACGCACCCCGCGACGGCGGGGATGAACCTCAGGAGAAGTAGCCGTGGCTGTTCCGAAGCGGAAGATGTCGCGCAGCAACACGCGCCACCGCCGGTCGCAGTGGAAGGCTGCGGTCCCCACCCTGGTGGCGTGCGAGCGCTGCCACGAGCCGAAGCAGCAGCACATCGCGTGCCCCGCTTGCGGCACCTACAACAAGCGCCAGGTCCTCGAGGTCTGAGCGGCTGGTGACAGGCACTGTGTCTAGCCCCAAAAAGGCGGAAGACGCCCATTCGGCATCCCGCAAGCGCGGGGAGGAAACGACTCCGGCGGACACAGCCTCGTCCCACACGCTTCTGGAAGGGCGGCTCGGGTACCAGCTCGAGTCCGCCCTTCTGGTGCGTGCGCTGACGCACCGCTCGTTCGCATACGAGAACGGCGGTCTGCCCACCAACGAGCGGCTGGAGTTCCTCGGGGACTCGGTGCTCGGCCTGGTGGTCACGGACACGCTGTACCGCATCCACCCCGACCTGCCCGAAGGCCAGCTGGCCAAACTGCGGGCCGCGGTGGTCAACTCGCGTGCGCTCGCCGAGGTGGGGCGCGGCCTCGACCTCGGTGCCTTCATCCGCCTCGGACGGGGCGAAGAGGGCACGGGCGGCCGGGACAAGGCCTCCATCCTCGCCGACACACTCGAAGCGGTGATCGGCGCGGTCTACCTCGACCAGGGTCTCGACGCGGCCGCCGAGCTGGTGCACCGGCTCTTCGACCCGCTCATCGAGAAGTCCTCCAGCCTGGGCGCGGGCCTGGACTGGAAGACCAGCCTCCAGGAACTCACCGCGACCGAGGGTCTCGGCGTCCCGGAGTACCTGGTCACCGAGACCGGCCCGGACCACGAGAAGACCTTTACTGCTGCCGCCCGCGTCGGTGGTGTCTCGTACGGCACCGGCACCGGCCGCAGCAAGAAGGAAGCCGAGCAGCAGGCGGCGGAGTCCGCGTGGCGCGCCATCCGCGCCGCGGCGGACGAGGCGGCCAAGGCGGTGGCCTCCGGCGACGCCGCGTCGTCGGGGCCGGACGGATCGGCTCCCACCACCGCCGACGACGGTTCGTCGTCGGCACACTGAAGCACCTCTTCTGACCCCGTCCGGGGCGACCGCGCGTCGCCCCGGACGGGGTCAGAAGTCTTTCCCGCCGTCCGCCGAAATCCCTGTGAGGCAATCCTTCGGAGTTCTTCCGTCGGAGTCCTTCCGCCCAGGCGGGCCCTCCCACCCGTCGTCGTCGTTCCGAGGAGTCCGTCGTGCCCGAGCTGCCCGAGGTCGAGGTCGTCCGCCGCGGATTGGAGCGGTGGGTCGACGGCCGCACCATCGACGACGTCGAGGTGCGGCATCCGCGGGCGATCCGCCGGCACACGGCCGGGGCGGAGGACTTCGCGGCCCGACTCACCGGGCTGCGCCTGGGGGCCGCGCGCCGCCGCGGCAAGTACCTCTGGATCCCGGTGACCGGCGGTACCCCGGCCGCGCAGACCGCCGCCGAGGGCATCGCGCCGCTCGTCACCCCCGACGTGACGCACGGCCTGGCGGTCCTCGCCCACCTCGGCATGAGCGGCCAGCTGCTGGTCCAGCCGCACGACGCGCCGGACGAGAAGCACCTGCGCATCCGGCTGCGGTTCGCCGACGACCTGGGGACCGAACTCCGCTTCGTCGACCAGCGCACCTTCGGCGGCCTGTCGCTGCACGACACCGTGCCCGGCGACCCCGACCAGCTGCCCGACGTCATCGCGCACATCGCCCGCGACCCGCTCGACCCGGCCTTCGACGACGCCGCCTTCCACGACGCGCTGCGCCGCCGCCGGACCACCGTCAAGCGGGCGCTGCTCGACCAGACGCTGATCAGCGGCGTCGGCAACATCTACGCCGACGAGGCGCTCTGGCGCAGCAAGCTGCACTACGACCGGCCGACCGCCACCTTCACCCGCCCGCGCACCGCCGAGCTGCTCGGGCACGTACGGGACGTGATGCGCGCCGCGCTGGCCGTCGGCGGCACCAGCTTCGACAGCCTCTACGTCAACGTCAACGGCGAGTCCGGCTACTTCGAGCGCTCGCTGGACGCCTACGGCCGCGAGGACGAGCCCTGCCGCCGCTGCGGTACGGCGATCCGCCGCCGTCCGTGGATGAACCGCTCCAGCTACTACTGCCCACGCTGCCAGCGGCCGCCGCGCCCCTGAACGGGTCCGCGGTCGCCCCTTCCCCCAACGGCTTCCCCTACGGGTGCTTCAGGCAGGCGGCTCAGCGCGCGGGGTGCTCGGCGTCGTAGCGCTCCTGTGCCAGCAGGACCTGCGGCATCCGGTCCTCCACCAGGTCGATCAGCGCCCGGAGTTGGCGGGCGACCTGGTGTCCCAGGGGGGTCAGTGCGTAGTCCACCCGCGGCGGGTTGGTCTGCTGCGCCTCGCGGTGCACCAGCCCGTCCCGCTCCAGTGCGTGCAGGGTCTGCGACAGCATCTTCTCGCTCACCCCGTCGACCCGGCGCCGCAGTTCGTTGAACCGGAACGTCCCGTCGAGCAGCGCGCCCAGCGTCAGGCTGCCCCAGCGGTCGGTGATGTGCTTGAGCGCGTCGCGGGAGGGGCAGTTGCGCGCGAACACGTCGTAGGCCAGGTCGTCCGGACAGCCGCCGGTGGCCGCCCCGTTCGTCTGGTCCGCGGTCTTGGTCGTCGCCATCCTCACACCATACTCCGCGATAGCGCTCACCCTTGGATAGCGCTATCTGCTTAGCGGGCACTATCTCCTGGGTTGCACTTTCGAAAAGTTAGTGCTTTTCTCGGTGCAGACGCCCCGGCGACCACCGACCGGGGCACCGTCCTCCGAGGAGACCCTGTGACCACCCCTGCTCTGCCCGCGCCCGTCGTCTCGATCGCGTACCACTCCGGTTTCGGCCACACCGCCGTCCTCGCCGAGGCCGTCCGGGCCGGCGCCGCCGAGGCGGGCGCCACCGTCCACCTGATCAAGGTCGACGAGATCACCGAGGCCCAGTGGGAGCAGCTCGACGCCTCCGACGCGATCGTCTTCGGCTCGCCGACGTACATGGGCACCGCCTCCGGCGCGTTCCACGTCTTCGCCGAGGCGACGTCCGCGCGCTGGGCGACCCGCGCCTGGCAGGACAAGATCGCGGCGGGCTTCACCAACTCCGCCTCCAAGAGCGGCGACAAGCTGCACACCCTGCAGTTCTTCACGGTGCTCGCCGCCCAGCACGGCATGACCTGGGTCGGCCTCAACCTGCTCCCGGGCTGGAACTCCTCCACCGCGTCCGAGAACGACCTGAACCGGCTGGGCTTCTTCCTGGGTGCCGCCGCCCAGTCGAACAACGACCAGGGCCCCGAGGGCGTCCACAAGGCCGACGTCGCCACTGCCGAACACCTCGGCCGCCGTATCGCCGAGCAGGCCCGGGTCACCCTCGCGGGCCGCGCCGCACTGTCCGCCTGACCGGCACAAGCCCTGACCGACGCAAGCGGGGCCGTCCGCCCGACCGGCACGGGCGGGAAGCCGCACACCCCGTGCCGCGAGGGCCTCTGACCAGCACCTCGGTCAGGGGCCCTGCGTCGTTGCCGGCCCTTCCCCGCAACGCGCGGCTACCAGCCCTTCCCCCAGAACGGCTGCAGTACGGAGGCGATGCCCGACAGCACCGCGAGGACGCCGCCGACCGTCGCCAGGGCGGACGTCGCGTTGGGGAACAGCTCCCTCGCCAGCTGGCGCCACCGTTCCCGCACGACGACCAGCTTGAACTTCTGCCACTTGTGCTGACGGAGATGACAGCCCATCAGCACGCCCTTGCTGTTGTTGCGGCACGTCCCCTCCCGCCCCGAGGCGCCACACCACGCCGGGACGCGGAAGAAGAAGTACACCGTGCTCAGCGCCGAGAGGGTCAGCAGCACCCCCGGCCCGAACGCAGAGGTCAACCAGGCCGCGATGAGCACCGCGAAGACCGCCCACCCCCAGTACTTCCCCAGTCCCTTCATGGACGGCGAAGTTACCGGGAGCCTCGATGGCATATGCAGGGCGCGTGCACGGCGCACCAGTGCGCCCGCCGGGAGCGCGGGGGCAGATCAGGAGCGGCTCAGGCGCAGGTCAGGGCCCGGTCATGGGACCGGTCAGAAGCCGAAGAAGTGACTTGCCAGGTCTCTGACCTGCGGTCGCCTAATCGATCAACGCTGTGACCTGCGGTTGAGCTGCCAACGGTTGTCAGCGTTGGTCGTCGTTGAGCGTCCTTTCACGGCCCCGTGACGGCCCGGGGCCCTCCACCTCACCGCCTACCTCAACCCACCACCCTCCCCAGCTCCCATCCCGTCTGCCTTCGACCCACACACCGTGGAGCGGGCGTGGTCCCTGGCGTCCAGGTGGAGCGCGCCACTGTACGAACGACCTGGACGCCAGGGGCCGCGTCTGCTCGGCTCTGCCTGGGTCGAAGGCAGGCGGGATGGGAGCTCTCTACGGCACGCCACGACGCGCCGGCACTCGCGGACGGAGCCCCCGCCATCCCGGAGCCTGAGCGCCCCCGCCGGAGGCATGGTTTGTACGGGTCTCGACTCATGCCCTCGGGCCTACCTGCTTGGGCGCGCGTCGGCGCAGCGCGCGCGGAGCGGGCCGAAGGCAGGAGCGTCGCGCGGAGCGGAGCCGGGAAGCGCGCCCGGCGGAGCGGAGCGCAGCCGGGTGTCTTGATGAGGTAGAGAAACCCGTAACAGGCTCAGGCTTCGAGGGGTGTTGGAACAGGTGTCTCGTCAATGAAGCCATGCTCCGCGGGCCGGGCCGGCCGCTGGGCAAGCCAGCCGGAGACCCTTGGCCCGCCATTGACGGCGCTGCCCTCTCGAACGGTCCGGATGTGCTCGAAGCCTTGGCCCAGGTAGTAGCGCTGCAGAGCATCGTTCGTTGTCCACGCATCGAGGCGAAGCCACTTCGCGTGCGAGCGATAGGCCCGGTGACCTGCCCAATCGAGAAGCCGCCCGCCCAAGTTCTGGCCTGCGTACGTACGGGCAACCGTGAGTTTGTTGATGAACATCGACGGCTCGCTCAGCTCATCGGACGACCAAAGCCCTTCCTCTGCTTCAGGGGTCAGAGTGATGGTCGCTGCGGTAACAGCGTCATCTCGCACCATGAAAACGGTCCCGGCCTCGATGGTGGCCAGCAGGCGATCCGCAGGGTATGGGCGGCTCCATTGATCGCTCCCCAGCTTGCTCAGCCATGCGGATGCCTCCTCACGGAACGCTAGGAGTTGATCCAAGTCGGAGGGCAGGGCAGGAGTGATCTTCACTGGGGTTCGTTCTCGCTTCGGGCGGCCAGGTTGCCGATCTCGTAGGTCATCCGGTTCAGGTCTCCGCGGAAAGTGGTGATCGTGCATCGGATGGGGCGATCACTGGAGTAGCCCGTACGAGTCCAGAGAAGGACAGGGACTCCAGCTCCGATCTCAAGCAGCCGGGCCTCCTCGGGCGTGGGCATCCGGGTCGCGATCTCGTCGGCGTATCCGACCTGCTCGATACCAAGACTTGCTAGGTAGCGCGTTGTCCCTTCAGCGATGTCGCCAGGCTCGGTAAGCCGCCGCGCCTTCTCCACGAGCCAGTCCGGATAGTGCGTGGCCTGTGTTGACCACGGCACGTCATCGACGAATCGGTGGCAGAAACGGAGGACGGACCTGGAATCTGCACTGACCTTCAGGCGCTTGGCGACATAGGCGGGCGCGGTGGTCAGCTCGACTCGGAAGGTTTGATGCGGTCGCCGGCCAGCGTTCGTCACGTCCGTGGAGTACGCATCCCCGTTCTGAGGGAAGGTCAAGTTCTCGAAGCGTGAGGCGTTCAGCTCGAACACCTCGTGCTTGCGGACCTCGTACCCAAGTCCTTGGCTGGACGAGATCAGCCCCTCACTTACAAGCAGGCTCAGACCTGACCGAACGGTATTCCTTGAGGCGTCGAAGCGGGCGGACAGTTCGCTCTCGGAAGGCAGCCGCGCGCCGGGTCCGTATGCGCCGTTGTCGATCTCTCGACGCAAGGCGTCGGCCACCTGTCGGTACTTCGGCTGCTTGCTCATACCCCCATCATGACGCACTCGGTCAACTTGTTGGTACATGTGCGCCCGAAACTCTTGACGTGACCTATCTAACGGGGCAACCTCTACTTGTACCAACAAGCTGAGCAAGCGGGCCAACAGGCTCGAATGCAGCCAGGGGGCGGCCACCTACCGCCAAGCAGTCAGCCGCCCCCCAGACCCACGAAGGGCGTTCCCATCATGCCTGCAACCGTTGGTTCCCAGCACATCGTGCCTGCTGCCGCGATCGAGGACCTGAACAACCGTGAGCGCGCCATCGCGCTGTACGCCTCGGACATGCCGGCCAACTACAGCTACCGCGTCAGTGACGCGGCAACGCTGACGGCCTGGATCACTCAGGGGGCCGCCCGGGTCGGCCTGGATTCGTTGTATGCGCTGGCGGCCGTGGAGCGTGAGCACCGCCTGCGGTGGCTGGACAACACGGCCACCCGTGAAGAGCTGGCTGCTCACGCCCGCCGTTTCCCCAAGGCGCGACGGCTGCGTCGGGCGGAGGAGATCGCATCGTGCATCACGCTCCGCCACGTCGGTCTGAGCCAGTCCGCCAAGGCTCGGCAGAGCCTGTCGGCGTCCGCCGTCGTGCTCGCCTCGGCCCCCGTGGCGGTGGCCGCGTGACCCATCTGCCCGTGGCCCCGGCTGCTGTCGCTGATGTGGCGGCGGCGGTGGGCACCGACCCCGTAACGCTGGCGGACATGTTGCGGGTGGCCAACTCGCCCGGCTTCGATCGCTGGCAGGAGCAGGTTCGACGGACGGGCGGCTGCTCCAACCCCATCCACCTGACGGGCCAGACCGTCACCCGCGATGCGCGCACCGGAGACGTGCTGTACTCCTACTCCACCGTGCAAGAGCCGGGTGGTCGCCTGCGGGTGGCCTGTGGCAATCGCCGCGCCTCGCGCTGTCCCTCGTGCGCTTGGACCTACGCGGGCGACACCTACCACCTGATCCGCGCCGGGATCACCGGCGACAGTCGCAAGCACGTCCCCGCCACCGTCCGCGATCACCCCCGCGTCTTTGCCACCCTGACCGCTCCCTCGTTCGGCCCGGTCCACAACCGCCCCACGTCCGGCCGCTGCCGGTGCGGCACCCACCACGACGAGCACGATGCTGCCTTGGGCACGGCGTTAGACCCGGCCCGGTACGACTACGCCGGGGCCGTGCTGTGGAACAACCATGCCGGGGACCTGTGGCGGCGCTTCACGATCTACTTGCGTCGGGAGATCGCGGCCCGCGCTGGGGTGACGCAGAAGGCGCTGTCGGAGTCGTGCCGTGTCTCCTTCGGCAAGGTCGCCGAGTTCCAAAAGCGCGGGGCGATCCACTTCCACGCGGTCGTCCGCCTCGACGGACCGGACGGTCCCGACACCGAACCGCCCTCCTGGGCCAGCGTCGCACTGCTCGATGACGCGATCCGTGCCGCGGCGACCCGCGTCTCGGTCCCGGTGCCAGCAGCCGGGGACTTCCCCGCCCGCGTCCTGCGCTGGGGCACGCAAGTGGACGTTCAGCCCATCGGCGGCCTGGCGGGCGTTGAGCTGACGGAAGCGGCCGTGGCTTCGTACGTGGCGAAGTACGCCACCAAGGCAGCCGAGACAACCGGCACCGTCGACCGCCGTATCGGCGAACTCTCCGAACTGAACAAGCTGGCCGACCTACCCGACCACACCCGGCGCCTGATCGAAGCCTGCCACCGCCTGGACGACGCCTACCCCGACCGCAAGCTCTGGCAGTGGGCCCACATGCTCGGCTTCCGCGGCCACTTCTCCACCAAGTCCCGCCGCTACTCCACCACCCTGGGCACCCTCCGCCAGATCCGCGCCGACTACCGCGCCCGGCAGGAACGCCGTGAACGGGGCCTGCCCGAAGACCTGGACGACACGGAGGGCTCCACGCTGGTCCTCGCCCACTGGACCTACGCCGGACACGGCCACACCCCCGGCGAGTCCTGGCTCGCCGCGCAGCTCGCCCGCGACATCAAGACCAACCGCGACACCGCCCGCGAGGCATGCGCAGACCTGATGGACCTGGACGAGATGGAGGGGTGGGCATGAAGCGTCCGCTGCCTGAGCGCTACCTGACCCCCGTGGACCTGGCCGACCTCCTCGGCGTCCCCGTCGAAACCGTCTACCAGTGGCGCCGCAAGCACACCGGCCCCCGCGGCTTCCGCGTCGGCCGGCACCTGCGCTACGACCCCGAAGACGTCCGCGTCTGGGTCGCCCAACTCATGGAAGAGGCAGCCTGATGGCCGGGCACATCCAAGACCGCTGGTACAAGATCGACGCCGGCTCGGACAGCAAGCCCATCAAGGTCAAGACTGACCGGCACGGCTCCGGCCTGCGCTACCGCGCCCGCTACGTCGGCCCGGACGGCACCGAGAAGAGTAAGAGCTTCCCGGACAAGCAGAAGCGCCGAGCTGAGACCTGGCTGGCCAACATCGAGGCCGACATGTCGCGCGGCGACTACATCGCACCCGAGGCAGGCAAGGTCACCTTCGAGCAGTACGCCTCCAAGTGGATGCTGACGCAGATGACGGATCCCGCGACGCGCGAGTCTGTCGAGATGCGGCTTCGCCTGCATGCGCTCCCTCACATCGGCAAGCGGCCCATGGGCTCGTTTAACCCGACGCACCTCCGTCTCTGGATGCGGGCTCTCGAAGACGCGGGCTTGTCCGCTGCCTACCGGCGGGGGATCTTCGCGCACGTCTCCACAGTGTTCACTGCGGCTGTGGAAGACCGGATCATCAGGCTCAACCCATGTAGTGCCCGATCGGTCAAAGCTCCTCGACTCGATCCCCGCAAGGTCAAGCCATGGCCTGCCGACCGTGTGAAGGCGGTACGCGCGGCGCTTCCTGAGTGCTACCGGGCGCTTGTGGACCCTGCGGCCGGATGCGGGCTGCGTCAGGGCGAGATCTTCGGGCTGTCAGTCGAGGATGTCGACTTTCTCGGTGGAGTTGTGCACGTGGTGCGGCAGGTGAAGCTACTCCGCAACCGGCCGGTGTTCGCTCCGCCGAAGGGTGGTAAAGAGCGGGATGTGCCTCTGCCCGAGTCGATCGCGTTCGGGCTCGCTGGCCACCTGGCACGCTTCCCGGCCGCTGAGGTGACCTTGCCCTGGAAGACCGTGGACGGCCCGCCGGTCGCGGCAACTCTGATCTTCCGGAGCCCAGAGGGACTGCCGCTGAACCGTAACCGCTTCAATGATCGACAGTGGCGTCCAGCTCTTCGTGCTGCCGGCGTGCCCGCGGGGCGTGACAACGGCATGCATGCTCTCAGGCACTTCTACGCGTCGGTGCTCCTGGACGCGGGGGAGAGCATCAAGGCCCTGAGCGAGTACCTCGGCCACCATGACCCTGGCTTCACGCTGCGGACGTATACGCATCTGATGCCGTCCAGTGAGACCCGCACTCGGGCGGCCGTGGACGCGGTCTTCGGTGATGAAGGGGCTACGAGCGACGGCCCTGAGACGGCCCACGGTGCCTCTTAGGTCCCTGACCTGTGGAAATCTCAGAAGCCGAAGTCCTGGGTCCACCACGGCCCGCCCGGGCCGAAGTGGGCGCCGACGCCGAGGGTCTTGTACTCGCAGTTGAGGATGTTGGCGCGGTGGCCGGGGCTGTGCATCCAGGTGTCCATGACGGCCTGGGCGGTGGCCTGGCCGCGGGCGATGTTCTCACCGCCGAGGTCGCTGATGCCCTGGGCCTCGGCGCGGTCCCAGGGGGTGTGGCCGTCGGGGTCGGTGTGGTCGAAGAAGCCGCGGCGGGCCATGTCGTCGCTGAACCGTTGGGCGAGGGAGGCCAGTTCCGGATCGGCGGTCACGGGGGAGCAGCCGGCCCGGGACCGCTCCTGGTTGACCAGGGCCAGCACCTGGGCCTCGGCCGACGACTCGCTGCCGGTGCCGTCGGAGGCGGACGCGGTGGGCCGCGGTGTCGCGGCCGCGGACGCGGGGGCGGACGGGTGGCCGGTGGGCGCGGCGGAGCCGGGCGAATCGGCCTTTCGGGTGGGGGACTTGGCGGGGCGGTGCGGGGAGGGGGACGTCGTCGGGGTGGTGGGGCCGGTGGCGCCGGGGACCGCGGCGCGGGCGCTGCCGCGACTGGCCGGGAGGGTGGCGCGATCGGTGGGGGACACCGAGAGGGCACCCTGCGGCGCGGTGGCCTCCGGCAGGGCGCCGGCCCGTACGCGCTCGCCGGGCCCGTCGCCCGTACCGCCGTCGAAGTGGCTGCCGCCCGGGATCAGTCCGGACGCGACCGCCACGGCCCCCATCGCCATCGCCGCGGAGGCACCGAGCAGACCGGTGCGCACCGGTGCCGCCGCCCGGCTGCTGGTCGCACGGTTTGAGCGGCGCCGCGCCGGGCCGTCGGGTCCGGCGGTCGGCACCGTTGCCGTCGGGGCGTCAACAGACCGTGGGCCGGGGGCTGCCGGCATGGGATTCGCAAGACGTCGATGGCGGCCCATCCGGTGTCTTCCTTCCGTCCTCAGCGTCAACACGCTCACCCATAAGGGTGAGTTTCGCTGTCGGGGGACTGTACGCCATGACGCATGGGGCCGAAGTGCCCGTTGAGCAATTGGCCGGTTAACGTGCACACATGGAAGAAGAGGTGCGCGTGACCGCGTGGGTACGGGGGCGGGTGCAGGGTGTGGGGTTCCGCTGGTTCACCCGTGCGAACGCCCTGCGAATCGGTGAACTCAGCGGATTCGCGAGCAATCTTGGTGACGGCCGCGTCCAGGTGGTCGCCGAGGGCCCGAAGGGCCGTTGCGATCAGTTGCTCGATTGGCTGCGGACCGGTGACACGCCCGGGCGGGTAGACGGAGTCACTGAGATATGGGCCACGCCGCGGGGCGGTTACGACGGCTTCGAGATCCGCTGATACCGGCCACCGAACCCGGTCGTAGGGCCGCTGTCCGCGATCTTGGCGGTGCGTCTTCGTCAGCTGCTTACGGGAGATAAGCGCTGGTGGTTGCCAACTCGGCCGACCCGTGCAAGGCTGCCGCTGTACGGATGATCTCTACGCCCCCGCGGGACCTTTCTGGGGAGTCGGCGCAGCGCCCTCGCGGCCGCGCACTCTCAGGTGCCCGAGGATACGGGGCGTGATCGTGTTGACCGTCCAACCGTTTGGTGAGACTCTGGAATCCCCGCGCACCTTAGCTGTTTGGCATTGAGTACACCAGAGAATGACAAGCCGCGGGTGCGAATCCCTCACGACCCACACCGCTTCGGTCGGTCACTCATTGTGGAGGACCATCCATCATGGCAAAGGCGCTTCTCGGTTACGTCGGCGGCTCCGACCCCCGAGTCCTCTCCGAGATGCGACGGCTTCAGCAGCGCGTCCAAGACCTTGAATCCGAGCTGATCCGGATGCAGGCCGAAAACGACATGCTGTCCGCTGCCGCACGTCGCGACGACTCGATGCTCGACATCGACGTACCCCAGGCGGAGCCCGCGCTCACCTGACCCGACGAGGGCCGGTAGGGCTGCTTGCCAGCCGCTTGAGGCACCGCTCTCTTCAAGATCTGCAAGGGACGCTTCGGCGTCCCTTCGTCGTTTCCCGGCTCTTCGTCCGCCGTCCGGCACTTCTTGGGTGCCCACGTCCGGCACTTCTTGCGTGTCCCCGATCAATGCGGCCTGTGATCGAATACGGCCGATCCGGCCGGGCCGCCCCTCCCTTACCGCATGATGTGCCCTTCGCTTTCCGCGGTGAAACCGAAAATGAACGGCGCGGTATCTGCAGGTACCGGGGCCCGTACCGGGGGCGGGGGCCGGCGGCGGAATGTTGGGGTGGTCCGTCAAGGGGCGGCCGGTAGAGTCCAACGGCGTGCACCTCAAGAGTCTGACCCTGCGAGGCTTCAAGTCCTTCGCCTCCGCGACGACGCTCCGGTTCGAACCGGGGATCACCTGTGTCGTGGGCCCCAATGGTTCCGGCAAGTCCAATGTCGTGGACGCGCTGTCCTGGGTCATGGGTGAGCAGGGCGCGAAGTCGCTGCGCGGCGGGAAGATGGAGGACGTCATCTTCGCCGGGACGACCGGGCGGCCGCCGCTCGGCCGGGCCGAGGTCTCGCTCACCATCGACAACTCCGACGGTGCACTGCCGATCGAGTACGCCGAAGTCACCCTCACCCGGATCATGTTCCGCAATGGCGGAAGCGAGTACCAGATCAACGGGGACACCTGCCGGCTGCTCGATATCCAGGAATTGCTCTCCGATTCCGGTATCGGCCGGGAGATGCACGTCATCGTCGGACAGGGCCAGCTCGATTCCGTGCTGCACGCCGATCCGATGGGCCGCCGGGCCTTCATCGAAGAGGCGGCCGGCGTCCTCAAGCACCGTAAGCGCAAGGAAAAGGCGCTGCGGAAGCTGGAGGCGATGAAAGCCAATCTCGCCCGCGTCCAGGACCTGACCGACGAGCTGCGGCGGCAGCTCAAACCGCTCGGGCGGCAGGCCGCGGTCGCCCGGCGCGCCGCCGTCATCCAGGCCGACCTGCGGGACGCCCGGCTGCGGCTGCTCGCCGACGACCTCGTCACGCAGCGTGCCGCGCTGCGGGCGGAGATCGCCGACGAGGCGGCGCTCAAGGAGCGCAAGCAGGCCGCCGAGGAGCGGCTGCGCACCGCCCAGCGCCGGGAGGCGGCCCTGGAGGAGGAGGTCGCCGCGCTCACCCCGCGGGTGCAGCGCGCCCAGCAGACCTGGTACGAGCTGTCGCAGCTCGCCGAGCGGGTGCGCGGCACGATCTCGCTGGCCGAGGCGCGGGTCAAGAGCGTCACCGCGGCCCCGCCCGAGGAGCGGACCGGGCGCGACCCGGACGACATGGAGCGGGAGGCGGCCCGGATCCGCGAGCAGGAGGCGGAGTTGGCGGCCGCGCTGGAGGCGGCGACCCGGGCGCTGGAGGACACCGTCGAACACCGTGCCGCACTGGAGCGGCAGTTGGCGGACGAGGAGCGGCGGCTGCGGGACCTGGCCCGGGCCCTCGCGGACCGCCGCGAGGGCCTGGCCCGGCTCAGCGGCCAGGTCACCGCGGCCCGCGGCCGGGCCGCGTCGGCCCAGGCCGAGATCGGCCGGCTCGCCGAGGCCAGGGACGACGCCCGGCAGCGGGCGGCCGCGGCCCAGGAGGAGTACGAGGAGCTCAAGGCCGAGGTCGAGGGGCTGGACGCGGACGACGAGGAGAGCGCGGCCCGGCACGACGCGGCCCGCCGGGAGCTGGCCGAGGCGGACGCCGCCCTGACCGCCGCCCGGGAGGCGCTGACGGCGGCCGAGCGCAAGCGCGCGGCGACCGCCGCCCGGCACGACGCGCTCGCCCTCGGGCTGCGCCGCAAGGACGGCACCGGCGCCCTGCTCGCCGCGTCCGAGCAGCTCAGCGGGGTGCTCGGGCCGGCCGCCGAGCTGCTGACCGTCACGCCCGGCTTCGAGGTCCCGGTGGCCGCCGCGCTCGGTGCGGCGGCGGACGCGGTCGCGGTCAGCGACCCGGCCACCGCCGCCGACGCCATCCGGCTGCTGCGCAAGCAGGACGCCGGGCGGGCGGCGATGGTGCTGGGGACCGGCGGAGCGGGGGCGGGGACGGTGCCGGCGCAGGGCGGGGCAGGGGACGCCGCCGCGGCCGCCGTGCACCGGGTGCCCGGACCGCGCGCGGAACCCGTACCGGCCGGTCAACTGGTACAGGGGCCGGCGGAGTTGACGGCTGCGGTGGCCCGGCTGCTGCGGGACGTCGTGGTCGTCGGGACGCTGGAGGACGCCGAGGACCTGGTGGCCGCGCGGCCGGAGCTGCTGGCCGTGACCGGTGAGGGCGATCTGCTCGGGGCGCACTTCGCGCACGGCGGCTCGGCCGGTGCGCCGAGCCTGCTGGAGGTGCAGGCCTCCGTCGACGAGGCGGCCGCCGAGCTGGAGGCGCTGGCGGAGCGCTGTGCGCGGCTGGCCGAGGAGCAGCGGGCCGCGGAGGCGCGGCGGGCCGAGCGCGGCGCGCTGGTCGAGGAGCTGGCCGAGCGGCGGCGGGCCGCGGACCGGGAGAAGTCCAAGGTCGCCGGGGACCTTGGGCGGCTCGGCGGGCAGGCCCGGGCGGCCGCCGGCGAGGCCGAGCGGGCCGCAGCGGCGGCCTCGCGCGCGCAGGAGGCGCTGGTCCGGGCCACCGAGGAGGCCGAGGAGCTGGCCGAGCGACTGGCGGTGGCCGAGGAGGAGCCGGGCGCCGGCGACGAGGAGCCCGACACCTCCGTACGGGACCGCCTGGCGGCGGACGGGGCCAACGCCCGGCAGACGGAGATGGAGGCCCGGCTCCAGGCGCGTACGCACGAGGAGCGGGTCAAGGCGCTGGCCGGGCGGGCGGACGCGCTGGACCGGGGGGCGCGCGCGGAGCGGGAGGCGCGGGCGCGGGCCGAGCGGCGGCGCGCCCGGCTGCGGCACGAGGCGGCGGTGGCCGGGGCGGTGGCGTCCGGGGCGCGGCAGCTGCTGGCGCACGTCGAGGTGTCGATGGTCCGGGCCGAGGAGGAGCGGGCCGCCGCGGATCGGGCCAAGGCCGAGCGGGAACACGCGCTGGTGGCCGAGCGGAACGCGGCCCGGGACCTGAAGTCCGAGCTGGACAAGCTGACGGACTCGGTGCACCGGGGCGAGGTGCTCGGGGCCGAGAAGCGGCTGCGGATCGAGCAGCTGGAGAGCCGGGCGCTGGAGGAGCTGGGGGTGGAGCCGGCCGCGCTGGCGTCCGAGTACGGCCCGGACCAGCCGGTGCCGCCGTCGCCGCCGGCGGAGGGCGAGACGCTGCCGGACGACCCGGAGCATCCCCGTAACCAGCCGGTGCCCTACGTGCGGGCCGAGCAGGAGAAGCGGCTGCGGGCCGCCGAGCGGGCGTATCAGCAGCTCGGGAAGGTGAACCCGCTGGCCCTTGAGGAGTTCGCGGCGCTGGAGGAGCGTCACCAGTTCCTCAGCGAGCAGCTTGAAGACTTGAAGAAGACGCGGGCCGACCTGTTGCGGGTGGTCAAGGAGGTCGACGAGCGGGTGGAGCAGGTCTTCACCGAGGCGTACCACGACACCGCGCGGGAGTTCGAGGGCGTCTTCGCGCGGCTCTTCCCCGGGGGCGAGGGGCGGCTGGTGCTCACCGACCCGGACGACATGCTGGCGACCGGCGTGGACGTCGAGGCCCGGCCGCCGGGCAAGAAGGTCAAGCGGCTGTCGCTGCTGTCGGGCGGCGAGCGGTCCCTGACCGCGGTGGCCCTGCTGGTGTCGATCTTCAAGGCGCGGCCCAGCCCGTTCTACGTCATGGACGAGGTCGAGGCGGCGCTGGACGACACCAATCTCCAGCGGCTGATCCGGATCATGGAGGAGCTGCAGGAGAGCTCCCAGCTCATCGTGATCACGCATCAGAAGCGCACGATGGAGGTCGCGGATGCTCTGTACGGGGTATCCATGCAAGGGGACGGCGTCTCGAAGGTCATCAGCCAGCGACTGCACTGATCGCAGCGCGTGTCCGACGCGGCATCAGTTCCTGATCAATTCACAAGTTGAATGAACCGTCCCGCAAACCGCGGGGAAACAAATCCATCTCGGCCTATTGACTTCGAAACTTGAAGGCATAGTCTCTGCAACGTTGCTTTTACCTTCAAGTGGTGGGTACCCCCAACCTATGCACCACTAGAAGGGCCAGCCCCCTACGCCCGGCAGCGCAGCCGGGCCACTGGAGTTCACGTTGACCAGCACCGCGCAGCCGACGGTTCCGGAAGGCCGTAAGGCCCACCCCGAACACCTCGGCCATGTCATCTTCATCACCGCGGCTGCCGCGATGGGCGGCTTTCTCTTCGGCTACGACAGCTCCGTGATCAACGGCGCCGTCGAGGCGATCCGCAGCCGCTACGACGTCGGGTCGGCCGTCCTGGCCCAGGTGATCGCCGTCGCCCTGATCGGCTGCGCCATCGGAGCCGCCACCGCCGGCCGGATCGCCGACCGGATAGGACGCATCCGGGTAATGCAGATCGCCTCGGTGCTGTTCACGGTCAGCGCCGTGGGGTCCGCCCTGCCGTTCGCGCTGTGGGACCTCGCCCTCTGGCGGATCATCGGCGGCTTCGCGATCGGTATGGCCTCGGTCATCGGCCCGGCCTACATCGCCGAGGTCTCGCCGCCCGCCTACCGCGGCCGCCTCGGCTCCTTCCAGCAGGCCGCCATCGTCATCGGCATCGCCGTCTCCCAGCTCGTCAACTGGGGCATCCTCAACCTCGCCGACGGCAAGCAGCGCGGCACCATCGCCGGCCTGGAGGCCTGGCAGTGGATGCTCGGCGTGATGGTCATCCCGGCCGTCCTCTACGGCCTGCTGTCCTTCGCGATCCCCGAGTCGCCGCGCTACCTGATCTCCATCGGCAAGATGACCCGGGCCAAGGAGGTGCTGGCCGAGGTCGAGGGCCATACCGTCAACCTCGACACCCGGCTCGCCGAGATCCAGGACGCGATGCGCCGCGAGCACAAGTCGAGCTTCAAGGACCTGCTCGGCAGGGTCGGCTTCCTGCCGATCGTCTGGGTCGGCATCGGCCTCTCGGTCTTCCAGCAGCTGGTCGGCATCAACGTGGCGTTCTACTACTCCTCGACGCTGTGGCAGTCCGTCGGCATCAACCCCGAGAGCTCGTTCTTCTACAGCTTCACCACGTCGATCATCAACATCATCGGCACCGTGATCGCGATGATCTTCGTCGACCGGATCGGCCGCCGCCCGCTGGCCCTGATCGGCTCGGTCGGCATGGCCGTCGCGCTCGGCCTGGAGGCCTGGGCCTTCTCCGCCAAGACCGCGGCCGGCACCCTGCCGACCACCGAAGGCACCGTGGCCCTGATCGCCGCCCACGTCTTCGTGCTCTTCTTCGCCCTCTCCTGGGGCGTGGTGGTCTGGGTCTTCCTCGGCGAGATGTTCCCGAACAAGATCCGCGCCGCCGCACTGGGCGTCGCCGCCTCCGCGCAGTGGATCGCCAACTGGGCCATCACGGCCAGCTTCCCGAGCCTGTCCGACTGGAACCTCTCGGGCACCTACGTGATCTACATGGTCTTCGCCCTGCTCTCGATCCCCTTCGTGCTCAAGTTCGTGAAGGAGACGAAGGGCAAGGCGTTGGAGGAGATGGGCTAACCCCCCCGCCAGCCCACTCCTCAGTGCAAGCTGTTGCCCCGGACCGACAGGCGGTCCGGGGCATCAGCTTTTCCGTTCCCCGGCCGCTTCGCCCGTCGTACGGAACGCCCGCCGGTACGCCGCCGGTGTGGTGTGCACGGCCTGCTGGAACCGGCGCCGGAGATTGGTCGCCGAGGACAGGCCCACCCGCACCGCGACCGCCTCGACGGGCAGATCGGTCTCCTCCAGCAGGGCCCGGGCCGCGGTGATCCGCCGGCCCAGCAGCCACTGGCCGGGACTGGTGCCGAGCTGCTCGGCGAACCGGCGGGCCAAGGTCCGCGCGGAGACCCGCAACCGCTCCGCCATGTCCTCCACCGACACCGCCTCGGACAGCCGCTCCGCCACCCACTCCAGCAGCGGCGCCAGCGACCGCTCCATCGCCGGCGCCGGGTCGATCCGGTCCTGCGCGGGCGGGGCCGCGTACTGGGCCTGACCCCCTTCCCGGTGCGGCGGCATGACCATGTGCCGGGCGATCCGCGCCGCGTGGGCCGCGCCGTGGTCGCTGCGTACCAGGTGCAGACAGAGATCGACCCCGGCGGCCGCGCCCGCACTCGTCGCCACGTCGCCGTGGTCGATGTACAGCACCCCGGCGTCCACCTCCAACTTCGGGAAACGGCCCGCAAGTTCGGCCGCCCGCGCCCAGTGGGTGGTCGCCCGGCGCCCGTCGAGCAGACCGGTCTGCGCCAGGGCGAAGACGCCGGAGCAGATGCTGACCAGGCGGGCGCCGTTGCGGTGCGCGGCGAGCAGAGCCTCGCGCACGGCGGGGGACAGCGGCTCGTCCTGCGGGATCCAGCCCGGGACGACGACCGTGTCCGCCGTGGCCAGCGCGGACAGCCCCGCGGTGACCAGCATGTCGTAGCCGGCCGTCGTCCGTACCGGGCCCGGAGTCTCCGCGCACACCGTGAAGTCGTAGCGCGCGGGCACGCCGGGGCGGCGGGTGCCGAACACCTCGGCAGCACAGCCGAGTTCGAAGGGGCCCTGGGGCGGGTGGACGAGCGTGGCCACATGGTGCGGCGGGCTGCCGTCGTGGGCGGAGACCATGGCAGGAAAGTACCCGAGGACGTCATTTCTGACACTGGGGGAGGACCCACCGGCCCGATGAGGATGGGCCCATGACACAGCACAGCAACGCGATCAGCGGTCAGGAAATGCCCGGTTACGTATGGTCGGAGGTCTCCGGCGCACCGGTGAAGGAACTGTTCCCGGGGATCAGGAGCCGCCCCCTGTGGACCGGCGACAACGGGGCCAAGGCCCAGGTCCTGGAGATCGACCCGGGCGCCGCCTGGGAACGCATCGACGTACACGAGCCGGGACCGGAGGAGGTCTTCGTCGTCTCCGGCACCTTCAACGACGGCTTCGGCGACCACCCCGCCGGCTCATTCCTCCACGCCCCCGCGGGCTCCTGGCACCTCCCCCACTCGGACACGGGCTGCACGCTGTTCGTCTTCTACCCGGAGGGGTGACGCTGCGTTTGGCTTTCCTCCCACGTACCCGTCTGCTGCGCCGCAGGTCGTCTCGCCGTTGTGCTTTGCGGCGCCCCGCACGTACTCGTCTTTCCCGCCGCGGGGCTCGCTCGCCGTTGTGCGCTTTGCGGCGCCGCGTATGTGGCTGGCCGTCCCGCCGGGGGTGGTCTCGCCGTTGCGCCTGCGGCGGGCTGGGTTTTGTTGTGGGTGCGGTGACGGGCCTGCGGGGCCGGTGTTTGGGACTGCTGTCGCTTTACGTCCCAAACACCGGCCCCTCCGGCCCGTCCCCTCCCGTGGGGGGAGTGGG
>NZ_JBEZMM010000092.1:0-19397 GCF_040652715.1 Streptomyces sp. NPDC048196
GGCGAGCACTCACACGACATGCAACGACCACCCTCACCAGCAGTCACAAGAACATCCCAAAACACCAACTACCGAGATCAGATGCCCTCTAAGGGACCCAGAACGGGAGCTAGAAGCCCAGCTCCCGCGCGATCAGCATCCGCTGCACCTCGCTGGTGCCCTCGCCGATCTCCAGGATCTTGGCGTCCCGCCACATGCGGGCCACCGGGTACTCGTTCATGAAGCCGTAGCCGCCGTGGATCTGGGTGGCCTCGCGGGCGTTGTCCACCGCGATCTCGGAGGAGTACAGCTTCGCGAGCGCCGCCTCCTTCTTGAACGGCTCGCCGTGCACCAGCCGGGAGGCGGCGTCCCGCCACGCCAGCCGGGCGGTGTGCGCCCGCATCTCCATGTCGGCGAGCTTGAACTGGATCGCCTGGTTGGCGCCGATCGGCTTCCCGAAGGCGTGACGTTCCTTCGCGTACTTCACCGACTCGTCCACACAGCCCTGCGCCAGGCCGGTGGCCAGCGCCGCGATGGCGATCCGGCCCTCATCGAGGATCCGCAGGAACTGGGCGTAGCCGCGGCCCTCCTCGCCCAGCAGGTTGCCGGCCGGCACCCGGACGTCCGAGAAGGACAGCTCCCGGGTGTCCGAGGCGTTCCAGCCCACCTTGGAGTAGGGGGCGGCGACCGTGAAGCCGGGGGTGCCGGACGGCACGATGATCGAGGAGATCTCCGGGGAGCCGTCGGCCTTGCGGCCGGTGACCGCGGTGACCGTCACCAGGCCGGTGATGTCCGTACCGGAGTTGGTGATGAAGCACTTGCTGCCGTTGATCACCCATTCTCCCCCACTCTCGGCTCCGCTCGAGCGGGAGGTGCCCCCATCGTCCCGCACCGCGGTCGTGCGGGTCGCGCCGGCGTCCGAGCCGCCGTCCGGCTCGGTCAGGCCGAACGCGCCGAGCATCTCCCCGCTGCACAGCTTGGGCAGCCACTCGCGCTTCTGCTCCTCCGTGCCGAAGCGGTAGAGGGGCATGGCGCCCAGCGAGACGCCCGCCTCCAGGGTGATCGCCACCGAGGAGTCGACCCGGGCCAGCTCCTCCAGGGCGATGCCGAGGGCGAGGTAGTCGCCGCCCATCCCGCCGTACTCCTCGGGGAACGGCAGGCCGAACAGGCCCATCCGCCCCATCTCCTGCACGATCTCGTACGGGAACGCATGCTGCTCGTAGTACTCGCCGATCTTCGGGGCGACGACGTCATGCGCGAACGCCTCGACCGTACGCCGGAGTTCTTCCAGCTCTTCGGGCAGACGGTGGTCCAGTGACATGGTCACTCCTTGTGGGAGAGGGCACGCAGGGTGCGCGAGGGGCTCGGGCGGCCCAGGACACCGGCCATCCACACGCTCGTGGCGGTGAGCCGGTCGAGATCGACGCCGGTGTCGATACCGAGGCCGTGCAGCATCCACACGAGGTCCTCGGTGGCGAGGTTGCCGGTGGCGCTCTTGGCGTACGGGCAGCCGCCGAGGCCGCCCGCCGACGCGTCGACGGTGGTGACGCCGTGCTGCAGCGCGGCGAGGGTGTTGGCGAGCGCCTGCCCGTAGGTGTCGTGGAAGTGCACGCCCAGCTTCGGGGTGGGGACGCCCGCCTCGTTCAGGGCGGCGAGCAGGTGCTGGACGTGGCCGGGGGTGGCCACGCCGATGGTGTCGCCCAGGCTCAGCTCGTCGCAGCCCATGTCGAGCAGCGCCCGGCACACCCGCACCGTCTGCGCGACCGGCACCGGGCCCTCCCAGGGGTCGCCGAAGCACATCGACAGATAGCCGCGGACGTGCACCCCGGCCTCCTTGGCGCGGGCGACGACCGGGGCGAACATCGCCAGTGACTCGTCGACCGTGCGGTTGAGGTTGGCCTTGGCGAACGACTCGGTGGCGCTGCCGATCACCGCGATCCGGCGCGCGCCCAGCGCCAGCGCCCGGTCCAGGCCGCGGTCGTTGGGCACCAGGACGGGCAGCCGGTGCGGGTCGAGGTCGCCCAGCAGCGGGAACAGCTGCTCAGCGTCGGCGAGTTGGGGCACCCACTTGGGGTGCACGAAGCTGGTCGCCTCCACCACCGGCAGTCCCGCGTCGACGAGCCGGTGGACGAACTCGGCCTTGATCTCCGTGGGCACGACGGTCTGCTCGTTCTGCAGGCCGTCGCGCGCGCCGACCTCATGGATGCGCACGCGGGCGGGCAGGCCCTCCGCGGCGACCTCCATCGGCAGTCCGGTGACGGTCATGACGCCACCTCCCCGTCCGTGCCGTCCGAGCCGTCGGTGCCGTCCGTGTCGCCGGCGCCGTCGCTGCTGTCCAGGGGTGCGATCACGGCCAGCACCTGGTCCATGGCGACGGTCGTGCCGACCGTCACGTCCAGCTCGGTCACCGTCCCGGCGTGCGGGGCGGAGATCATGTGTTCCATCTTCATCGCCTCCACCACCAGCAGGCCCTGGCCCGCGGTGACCTCGTCGCCGACCGCGACCTTGACGACCGTGACGGTGCCCGGCATCGGGGCGGCCAGGGTGTCCGCGCCGTGCGCCCCGGCGGCGCCGCGCAGTGCGGCCGCCACCGGGTCGTGGTCGGCCACCTGCCAGGCGTCGCCGTCCCTGCCGAGCCAGTCGCCGCTGCGGTGGAAGGTGTGCACCAGCCCGTCGAGGGTGATCCGGACGTGGTCCGGCGTGACCTCGGCGGTGTCCTCCGGGCCGCCGGGCAGGACCTCGCGGGCCACCGGATCGTGGCCCGGCACCCGCAGCCAGTGGCGCACCGGGGCGAGCCGGCCGCCGAGCCGGAAGCCGCTCGGCGCGCCGAACGGGTCGCGCCAGCCGGCCGCGTCCACCGCCGGCGCGAGGGCGGCCTGCCGCACCGCCGCGGCCGCCGCGTACACCTCGTCCGGGACGCCCGCCTCGACCAGACCGGCCGCCTCCCGCTCCACCAGACCGGTGTCCAGCTCGCCGGAGACCACGTCGGGGTGGGCCAGCAGCCGGCGCAGGAACCCGGCGTTGGTCGTCACGCCGAGGGTGACGGTGTCGGCCAGCGCGGCCCGCAGCCGGCGCAGTGCGCTCGCCCGGTCCGGGCCGTACGCGATGACCTTGGCGAGCATCGGGTCGTACCGGCTGCCGACCTCGCCGCCCTCGGTGAGGCCGGAGTCGGTGCGCACTCCCCCAAGCTTTCGGCTTCGTTCAAGCAGGGGGGACCCCCACTCCCCGTCGACCTCGTGGAGCGAGTGGACCGTG
Organism: Streptomyces sp. NPDC048196; assembly: GCF_040652715.1. NCBI lineage: Bacteria > Bacillati > Actinomycetota > Actinomycetes > Kitasatosporales > Streptomycetaceae > Streptomyces > Streptomyces sp. NPDC048196. Next base: position 3,235 of record NZ_JBEZMM010000092.1, read on the forward strand.
CCGCCGGTCGGCAGGAAGTCGCGGGACGGGTCCTCGGCGCAGAGCCGGGCCTCGACCGCGTGCCCGGTGAGGGTGATGTCGTCCTGGGCGTGGGGGAGGTGCTCGCCGGCGGCGATCCGCAGCTGCCACTCCACCAGGTCCAGGCCGGTGACGAGCTCGGTGACCGGGTGCTCCACCTGGAGGCGGGTGTTCATCTCCATGAAGTAGTACGCCGAGGGGTCCTTGCCCGGGACGATGAACTCGACGGTGCCGGCACCGCGGTAGCCGCAGGAGCGGGCCGCCTGCACGGCCGCCTCGCCCATCGCGGCCCGGGTCGCCTCGTCCAGCAGGACCGACGGGGCCTCCTCGATGATCTTCTGGTGGCGCCGCTGGAGGGAGCACTCGCGCTCGCCGAGGTGGAGGACCGTGCCGTGGCCGTCCGCCAGGACCTGGATCTCGATGTGCCGGGGCCGGTCGATCCAGCGCTCGACGAGGAGGGTGTCGTCGCCGAAGGAGGAGCGGGCCTCCCGGCGGGCGGCGGCGATCTCCTCGGCGAGCAGCGCCTCCTCGCGGACCAGCCGCATGCCCTTGCCGCCGCCGCCCGCGGACGGCTTGAGCAGGACGGGCATGCCGATCTCCCGTGCCGCGGCGGCCAGTCGGGCGTTGTCCAGGCCGCTGCCGGAGGAGCCGGGGACGACCGGGACGCCGGCCGTGCGGACCGTCTCCTTGGCGCGGATCTTGTCGCCCATCAGCTCGATGGCGTCGGCCGGCGGGCCGATGAAGACAAGGCCCGCCTCGGCGCAGGCCCGGGCGAAGGCGGCGTTCTCGGCGAGGAAGCCGTAGCCGGGGTGGACCGCCTGGGCGCCGGTGCGGGCGGCCGCGTCCAGCAGCCGCTCCACGGACAGATAGCTCTCGGCGGCCGGGGCCGGGCCGATCCGTACGGCCGTGTCGGCCTCGCGGACGTGCCGGGCCCCGGCGTCCGCGTCGCTGAAGACGGCGATGGAGCGGATGCCGAGCGTACGGAGCGTGCGGATGACGCGGACCGCGATCTCGCCGCGGTTGGCGATCAGGACGCTGTCGAACATGGTCGTGGGCATTCCTCTCACATCCGGAAGACGCCGAACTGCGGCTCGCCCAGGGGGGCGTTGGCACAGGCGGTCAGGGCGAGGCCGAGGACCTGGCGGGTTTCGAGCGGGTCGATGACGCCGTCGTCCCAGAGCCGGGCGGTGGCGTAGTAGGCGTTGCCCTGCGACTCGTACTGGGCGCGGACGGGGGCCTTGAAGGCGTCCTCCTCCTCGGCGCTCCACTCCTCGCCGCGGGCCTCCATCTGGTCGCGCTTGACGGTGGCGAGGACCGAGGCGGCCTGCTCGCCGCCCATCACGGAGATCTTGGCGTTGGGCCACATCCACAGGAAGCGGGGGGAGTAGGCCCGGCCGCACATGGAGTAGTTGCCGGCGCCGTACGAGCCGCCGATGACGACCGTGAGCTTGGGGACCCGGGTGCAGGCCACGGCCGTGACCATCTTCGCGCCGTGCTTGGCGATGCCGCCCGCCTCGTAGTCCCGGCCGACCATGAAGCCGGAGATGTTCTGGAGGAACACCAGGGGGATGCCGCGCTGGTCGCACAGCTCGATGAAGTGGGCGCCCTTCTGGGCGGATTCGGAGAACAGGATGCCGTTGTTGGCGACGATGCCGACCGGGTGGCCGTGCAGGTGCGCGAAGCCGGTGACCAGCGTCGTGCCGTACTCGGCCTTGAACTCGGCGAACCGCGAGCCGTCCACGATCCGCGCGATCACCTCCCGCACGTCGTAGGGCGTCCGGGAGTCCACCGGCACCGCGCCGTACAGCCCGGCCGGGTCGACCGCGGGCTCCTCGACGGGCCGCACCGTCCAGGGCAGCGCGGGCCGCTCGCCGAGTGTGGAGACGATGGTGCGGACGATGCGCAGGGCGTGGGCGTCGTCCTCGGCGAGGTGGTCGGTGACGCCGGAGGTGCGGGAGTGCACCTCGCCGCCGCCCAGTTCCTCGGCGGTGACGACCTCGCCGGTGGCGGCCTTCACCAGGGGCGGCCCGCCCAGGAAGATCGTGCCCTGGTTGCGGACGATCACGGCCTCGTCGCTCATGGCGGGGACGTACGCGCCGCCGGCCGTGCACGACCCGAGGACGGCCGCGATCTGCGGGATGCCGGCGCCGGACATCCGCGCCTGGTTGTAGAAGATCCGCCCGAAGTGCTCGCGGTCGGGGAACACCTCGTCCTGCATCGGCAGGAAGGCGCCACCGGAGTCCACGAGGTAGACGCACGGCAGGTGGTTGTCGAGGGCCACCTCCTGGGCGCGCAGGTGCTTCTTGACCGTCATCGGGTAGTACGTGCCGCCCTTGACCGTGGCGTCGTTGGCGACGATCACCACCTCGCGGCCGGAGACCCGCCCGATGCCGGCGATCACCCCGGCGGCCGGCGCGGCCCCGTCGTACATGCCCTCCGCGGCGAGCGGTGCCAGCTCCAGGAACGGAGAGCCGGGGTCCAGCAGGGCGTCGACCCGGTCGCGGGGCAGCAGCTTGCCGCGGGCGGTGTGCCGCGCCCGGGCCTTCTCGCCGCCGCCGAGCCGGGCCGCCGCGAGCCGTTCGCGGAGTTCGGCGGCGAGCTCGCGGTGTGCGGCCTCGTTGGCCCGCCAGGAGTCGGAGGCCGGATCGTCCCTCGGACTCCGGCCGAGGGACGCCCCGTCGCCTCCCAGCACCGGTGCCTGCTCCATCACTACGAGCCCCCTTGCTCGGTCGTCCGCCCGGCCGCCGCGGTGCGCGGCCGCCGGGCATCCGGGTTAATGGGCGTTAACGTCGTTTCCTTCAGGTTAACGACCACTAACCCGGCTGTCTACAATCGACGGCATGAGTAATGCGCAGGCCCCCGCCCCGACCAGCCGCCGCGAGCAGATCCTGAAAGAGGCCGCCCGGCTCTTCGCCGAGCGCGGGTTCCACGGCGTCGGCGTGGACGAGATAGGGGCGGCCGTGGGCATCTCCGGCCCCGGGCTCTACCGCCACTTCGCCGGTAAGGACGCGATGCTCGCCGAGCTGCTGGTGGGGATCAGTGAACGGCTCCTCGCGGGCGGCCGGATGCGGGTCGCGGAGGGCGGCGAGGACCCCGAGGCGGTGCTGCACGCGCTGATCGACGGCCATATCGACTTCGCGCTGGACGACCGCCCGCTGATCACCGTGCACGACCGCGAGCTGGACCGGCTGCGCGAGGCCGACCGCAAGCGGGTGCGCCAGCTCCAGCGGCAGTACGTCGAGCTGTGGGTGGAGGTCGTCCGTCGGGTCCACCCGGGCCCCTCGGAGTCCCAGGCCCGGGCCGCCGTGCACGCCGTCTTCGGTCTGCTGAACTCCACCCCCCACCTGGGCCGCCCCGGCGCCCTGCCGGGCCGCACGGAGATGGCGGAGCTGCTGCACCGGCTGGCGCTGGGGGCCTTCGGGGCGGTGGCCGGGGCGCCGGCGGCGGGTGGACCGGTGGCCGGGGGGCCGGTGGCCGCGGGCGCGTAGTGCGCTGCCGCACACCTTGTCGTCGAGGTCTGGACAGTCCAGGTGACCGGCCGGTAGCTTTCGCCTGAGCAAGCGCTTAGACAGTGCTTGGTCTGGCATTTGGGCCGGTGACCTGGAGGAGGCGACGTAACCATGCGCCGTACGGTGTTCAACGAGGACCACGAGGCGTTCCGCGAGACCATACGAGCCTTCATCGAGGCCGAGGTCGTACCGGTCCACGACGAGTGGTTCGCGGCCGGCCAGGTCCCGCGCGAGTTCTACTACAAGCTCGCCGAGCTGGGCGTCTTCGGCATCCGCGTGCCCGAGGAGTACGGCGGCGCCGGCATCGACTCGCACAAGTTCGAGGCCGTGATGTACGAGGAGACCGCCCGCGCCGGCGTCACCTTCGGCGGCTCCGGCGTGCACGTCCTCCTCGGCCTGCCGTACATCGAGATGCTCGCCACCGACGAGCAGAAGAAGCGCTACCTGCCGAAGTTCGTCTCCGGCGAGGAGATGTGGGCGCTGGCGATGACCGAGCCGGGCACCGGCTCCGACCTCGCCGGCATGAAGACCACCGCCAAGCTGAGCGAGGACGGCACGCACTACGTCCTCAACGGCTCCAAGACCTTCATCACCGGCGGCGTGCACGCCGACCGCGTCATCGTCTGCGCCCGCACCGCCGCGCCCACCGCCGAGGACCGCCGCCACGGCATCTCCCTCTTCGCCGTGGACACCACGTCCGAGGGCTACTCCATCGGCCGCAAGCTCGACAAGCTCGGCCTGCGCACCTCCGACACCGCCGAGCTGGCCTTCGTCGACGTCAAGGTCCCCGTCGAGGACCTGCTCGGCGAGGAGAACAAGGGCTTCTACTACCTCGGCCAGAACCTCCCCTCCGAGCGCTGGGGCATCGCCTTCGGCGCGTACGCGCAGGCCAAGGCCGCCGTCCGGTTCGCGCAGCAGTACGTCCAGGACCGCACCGTCTTCGGCAAGACCGTCGCGTCCTTCCAGAACACCAAGTTCGAACTGGCCGCCTGCCAGGCGGAGGTGGACGCCGCCGAGGCCGTCGCCGACCGCGCCCTGGAGGCGCTGGACGCCGGCGAGCTGACCGCGGCCGAGGCCGCCTCCGCCAAGCTCTTCTGCACCGAGGTCGCCCACCGCGTCATCGACCGCTGCCTCCAGCTGCACGGCGGCTACGGCTTCATGAACGAGTACCCGATCGCCCGCCTGTACGCCGACAACCGCGTCAACCGCATCTACGGCGGCACCAGCGAGGTCATGAAGTCCATCATCGCCAAGTCCATGGGCCTGTAAGGCCGTTGGGGCCCAGGCACGTGAACGACGCACTCCGGTCCCTGCTCGATCTGCTCGACCTGGAGCGGATCGAGCAGGACATCTTCCGCGGCCAGAGCCGGGCGGCGCTGGTGCCCCGGGTCTTCGGCGGCCAGGTCGCCGCCCAGGCACTGGTCGCCGCCGGCCGCACGGTCCCCGCCGACCGGCCGCCGCACTCCCTGCACGCGTACTTCCTGCGCCCCGGCGACCCCGGCGCGCCCATCGTCTACACCGTCGACCGGATCCGCGACGGGCGGTCCTTCACCACCCGCCGGGTCGTCGCCGTCCAGCACGGCCAGCCGATCTTCCACCTCTCCGCCTCCTTCCAGGAGTACGAGGAGGGGCTGGACCACCAGACGGACATGCCGGCCGCGCCCGACCCGGAATCCCTGCCGACGGCCGCCGAGATGCTGCCCCGGCACCTCCCGGCGGACATCGCCGAACGGCTGGTCGAGGCCCGTGCCGCGGTCGACCTGCGGTACGCGGACACGCCGCCCTGGGGCACCGTCGGGCAGCCGCGCGCCCCGCGCTCCCAGGTCTGGTTCAAGGCGGGCGGCAAGGTCGCCGACGAACCCCTGCTGCACGTCTGCCTGGCCACCTACGTCTCCGACATGACGCTGCTGGACTCCGTCCTGCTCGCCCACGGCCGCGGCGGCTGGGCCGTCGGCGACGTCGTCGGCGCCTCACTGGACCACGCCATGTGGTTCCACCGGCCCTTCCGCGCCGACGAGTGGCTCCTCTACGACCAGGAATCCCCCTCCGCCTCGGGCGGCCGCGGCCTGGGCCAGGCCCGCATCTGGACCCAACACGGCCAACTCGCGGTCTCGGTCATCCAGGAGGGTGTCGTGCGGGTGCCGCGGGGGTAGGGGGGCGGGGCAGCACGGCCGGGCGGGGGCGGGCGTGGCCGGGCAGTGGCCGCGGTCGCGTCTTGTTGAGGTTGTACGGCCTCAGGTGCCGGCCGCTTGGTCATCCGCGGGCCGGATCGCGGGTGTGTGGTCCACGGTGGTGCCGTCCGGCTTCCGGCCGAAGGCGGCCGCGAGGACCGCTGGGAGGTCGGCCTCGGGGACTGCGGCGCTCACTTCCGCCAGCACCTGAGGAAAGTCGTCATCGCCGATGGCACCCAGATGCTCCTGGCGCAATTGGTGGATGACCTCGACGAGTTCGGGTCGCAGCCGCATCCAGGCGCGGGAGTTGCGGATCTCCTCCTCGACCTGGTCCATGAACCAGCGCATGACCTCGTACGGGACGTCCAGGTGTTCCCCACGGGGGTTGAAACACACCGTCGGTTCCCGCGCAGGGTCCTCGTCGGGCACGATCGCCGTCACAAGGTTGCGTTGCTTGGCGACGAGGTCCAGTTCCAAGTACCAGGCGTCGTCGGGCACGGAGTACATCGTGGTGATCGCGTACTCGCCATTGGGGTGCGGGACAGGCATGACCGCATGCTGTCATGCCCGTCCGGCGACACATCCGCCCCTGCGGCGAAGCCCCTTACCGCGGCGATCGCAGCGAGCTCTACGGTAGGGCCACGCCGCGGCGAGGTCCTTCGTCGACGGCGGCAACGGAGGTGACGCGGTGGCCGCACTGGTCTTTTTCAGGAAGATCGCCGAGGAGGCCGACACCGTTGTCTATGCGTTCGGTGAAGATTCCTCTGAGATGACGCGGCAGCTGATCATGGATAAGGGCAATCGCCGGTCGCGGTCAGGCGATGGGTACGTTGACCATTCCTTCCTCAAGGCGTCGCGAAAGATCAATTCGATGTACGACCGGGCAAGTGAATGGCCTGAACGTGGGATGAGTGCCAGCTGATATTTCCTTTCCCGCCCGCCGGAGCGGTGACCTTCGCGCTAGGTCAGGAGCGAGGCCGGAGCCACGAGGCGGGCGCGTTCGTAGAGTTGGCGCGCGGCGTGGTTTTTCAGGTGGGGACGGATGAGCCTGAACATGGTCTTCATGCGTTGATCGGCCCGACCCGACTGAACCATTGGGTAGTCGTCCAGGGCGAGATTCCAGGTCGCGCAAGCCGCTTCCAGATGACCGATTTCGAGTTGGCGCTCGGCCAGCGTGGCGCGGTGCCGCACGCGAGCGCGACGGTAGACGCTGTAGCGCACCTTGTCCGATTCCTGCATGGCTTTGATGGAGCCGGCGACATCACCGAGTTCGTACCGGACCTGACTGATGTGGTAGTTCAGGGCGGCCGGATCATACGAGCCGAATGCCTTCCCTCGGCATTCGGCCTTGTCCATGGCCACCTCGGCCTCTCGCAGGTACGTCAAGGCGTCACCGTGTTCGCCGATTTGAGCGGAAGCGTGCGCCTGCTGGCCGGCGAGGAATGCCCGCATGCGAGGGCCGGCTTGGGGAGACGCGGCAGCGGCGGCGTCGGCGAGCCGCTTTGCTTGTCGGCCGTGCCTCAGGTCAACGGCCTGAACGCTCATCCCTCGCAGCGTGGTGCAGTACGTCAGGTGGTCCTCCGCCGCTCCGGCGAGTTCCAGCGCCTTGAGGTAATACCGTTGGGCAAGTCCGTGAATTCCTTCGTCCACTGCCATGTACCCGGTGAGGTAACACAGATCAGCGGCGGCCGACATCATTTCCTTGCGTACGGATTCCGAGGCCTCCGCCCGCAGATAAGGGGCCACTGTGTTCACCAGGAAGGCCGCGGCCATCGGGCGGGCATGGCGCCCTCCGAACTGGTCGTCGAGCTCTGACACCCGTTCGGTCATGGCAACGACCATATTGACCTCGGGCATGCCGATGCGCCGGGCCTGGCCGGTTTGAATTGTGTCCATTCGACCCACCACATCGGGCCAATTGGGTACGGTCAGCGCGACGGAGAAGAGGCTTATTCCGAGAACGCTGCGACGTGAGGGGTCCATGTCTTCCCGCCCGAGATCGAGCAGCCCGTCAACCGTACGCGGAGCGGCGCCCGGGTTACCGGCGGGGGCTGGGAATCCCGCCTCGGCATGAGTGACCGGGCGCCCCAGCTTCCGGGCCAGGGCCTCCAGGATCAGCGGCCTGACCTCCTCCTTCGGCATGTGCCCTCGACGCCACTGATGGGCCGATGGCTCGCGATACTTGAGCGGAGTTCCGCGCTCGGTGCCGATTCGGTTCACCGCTTGGGCGAACTGCCGCAGCGTCCAGCCGGTCTGCCGGTAAAGCCGTTCAAGATGCCGGTTCGGCTCCCGCGTGCCCACTAGCCATCAACTCCCCGGTGTGTACGAGCACTTAAAGCTCTTAAACGCCGCTGGCAGATCAACGGTACCGCTTGCCGTAGTGACGGAGTTGCCTAGAGCGAGGAGAGGCCCCCCTCCCCTGACGACGAAGGACCCCCGCGACGCGGTGCATGCGTCCGGGGGCGTGGCCATCAGCTACAAGGGAGTTGACAGCATGACCAACGCTACCGCGCGCTGCTTAATCCGGCTGCTGCGGTGGGTGTTTCCCGCCCGCGGCTGCCACCGGTCGGCTGCTGCACTGCCCACCCCGAGGTGCGGCGGCGCACCCCGCTGCGAGCGCGGCGATGACGCGGGGCTCACACTTCCCCGAGTGCCCGTGCGGCATTCGGGGCTCTTGCGTGGGGAGGACTCGGCCCTGGTCCGCCCGTATGTCCTTGCCGCCGAGGGCCCTCGAACTCCCTGCTTCGTTCGAGCAGGGACGCCCGCGGCGGAGGTGGTGGGCTGATGCCCCGCACGTGCCGACCTGTTCACCTGTCGGAACCGCCGTCGGGACCGTCGTCGGATCCGGTGCCGGTTGCCGGGTGCGATGTGTGTGGTGCCCTGGCTGTCCAGCGTGCGGGAGCTTACGCCGTAGGGGACAGGTCGAAGGTGTCCGACTGCAACGTCGAGATCCGCCGTCATCCGCACACCAAAGCGGCGCGCTGACGCGACTGCGTACGCGAGGCCACTCGCCCAGCCGCACGCCCAGGGATCACCGGCCCCCGTCACCACCGTTCGGCGACGGGGGTGTCTCCTTCGGTCCGGCGGAGGTGGCAGGTCCAGGGGGCGCCGCAGCGTGCTTGCTTCAAGTGCACTTGAAGGTCCTAACGTTGCCGGCATGACGGTGATCGACAGCACGTCCGTGACCTCCCCGCCCGTGGACGTTTGTGTGGCCGCGGGGACGGAGCATCCGCGGCCCGACGGCCAGGACCGTTACACGATCAGTGAGGTGGCGGCGTACACCGGGCTCAGTGCGCCCACGCTGCGGTGGTACGAGGAGATCGGGCTGCTGCCGGACGTGGAGCGGTCGCACAACGGGCAGCGGCGCTTCGGCAACCGGGATCTGGACTGGCTGGCCTTCGTGCGCAGGCTGCGGATGACCGGGATGCCGGTCGCGGACATGGTGCACTTCGCGGAGCTGGTGCAGCGGGGTGAGGACACCTTTGACGAGCGGCGGGAAATTCTGGAGCGGACCCGGCGCGAGGTCGTGGTGCGGATGGCCGAGTTGCAGGACACCCTCGTCGTACTCGACGCCAAGATCGACTTTTATGCGGGCGCCCCCCGGGCGTCGGAAAGGGCCTGAGTGCCATCATGAGCAATGCCATCGCGAACAACGCCATAACGAGCAACCGCATCGAGCAGATCCGGGAGGTCGAGCTGGGCGCCGGCGGACCCCTTGTCGGGGTCCAGGGCTTCGGGGCCATGGGCATCAGTGCCGCCTACGGGCAGACGGACGACGCGGCGGCCCGCGAGACCCTGGAGGCGACCGTCGAGGCGGGCGTCACGCTCATCGACACCGCCGACATGTACGGCATCGGGGCGAACGAGGAGTTCCTCGCGCCGTTCGTCGCCGCGCACCGCGACGAGATCACCCTGGCGACCAAGTTCGGCATCGAGTACCGGGCGGACGACCCGGACTACCGGGCCATCCGCAACGATCCCGGCTACGTCAGGAAGGCCGTTGAGGGCAGTCTGCGCCGCTTGGGCATCGAGGTCATCGACCTTTACTACATGCACCGGCGCGATCCTGCCGTTCCGCTGGCCGAGTCCGTCGGTGCCATGGGCGAACTGGTGCGGGAGGGGAAGGTCAAGTACCTGGGGCTGAGTGAGGTCACCGGTGCCGAGCTGCGCGAGGCGCACGCCGTGCATCCGATCACCGCCCTGCAGACGGAGTGGTCGGTCTTCAGCCGGGACGTCGAGCGCAGCGCGGTGGGCGCCGCCGCCGAGCTCGGGGTCGCCTTCGTGCCGTACTCGCCGCTCGGCCGGGGATTTCTGACCGGGGCCTTCACCGACGCGGGCAAGGAGCTCTCCGGCAGCGACTTCCGGCAGTTGCTGCCGCGCTACACCGGCGACAACGCCAGGGCGAACGCCGCTCTGCTGGAGCCCCTGCACAAGATCGCGGCCGAACACGGCGCCACCACCGCGCAGATCGCGCTGGCCTGGGTGCAGCACCGGGCCGAGGTGCATGGCCTGACCGTGGTGCCGATCCCCGGGACCCGTAAGCGCAGCCGCCTGCTGGAGAACGCCGCGGCCACCCGGATTACCCTGACCGCCGAGCAGTTGGCCCTCCTGGAGCCGATCGCCGGGCAGGTGGCGGGCGAGCGCTACGCGGACATGTCCCTCACCTCCGCGGCGCGGGAAGCCTAGGCCCGTACGGCCGGACCGTTCAGGACAGCCCGGCCGCGTCCAGCAGGTACGCCGTCAGCGGGTCGTAGTAGCGGGGGCTGCGGACGTGGTCGTCGAGGGGGACGGTGACCTGGAGGGTGCCCTCGGCCTCGGCGAGGAAGAGGGCCGGGTCGTTGGAGTCGGCGAAGCCGATCGCGTCCAGGCCGCGCTGGGCCGCGCAGCCCGCCCAGCCGTGGTCGGCCACCACCAGGTCCGGCAGCGGGCGGCCGGCCCGCTCCAGCCCGTCGAGGATCGCGGCCATCGGCTCGGGGGAGTGGGTGTGCCACAGCGTCGCCCCGCGCTCCAGCATCGCCACGTCGGCGAACTGGAAGACCATGCCCTCGTCCGCCTGCAGCCCGTCCGGGATGACGACGATCTCGCAGCCGGCGGCGCGGAGTGCGGAGGCGGTCGCGCGGTGCACGTCGAGCAGGCCGCCCGGGTGGCCGGTCGCGAACAGCACCCGCTGTTCACCGGCCGCCGCCTTGCGCAGCAGCGCCGCCGCCCGCTCCAACGCGTCCACCGTCAGCTCGGGGTCGATGGTGTCCTGGCCCTGCCGGTGGTGCGGGTCGTCGCTCACCCCGCAGCGCTCCGCCATCACGGCCAGGACGTCCTGCTCGTCGGCCCACCGGTCGCCGAATTCCAGGCCGAACCAGAAGTAGCGGTCACCGTTGGCGAGCTTGCGGTAGTGGGAGAGGTTGTTCTCCCGGGGGGTGGCGACCTCCCCGGCGATCCGGGTGCGGACGAGATGGTCGACGAGTTCGGCGCGCGACGGAACGGCGGCTGCGGAGGCTATCGGCATAGCGCCATTGTGCCCGGACGTATGTTCCGGGGCGGGGGAGTTCCGTACCCCGGACAGACGGGAGCACGGACACCGGTCGCGGTGGACGAAATGTCGAAGCGACATCGTGTTCCATGGTGGAAATGTCCATGGGCGGGAGGCCTCGGCGTCCCTACCCTCGCCTCATGACCACCGCAGCCAGCGCTTCCCACGAGCCCGTCGGCCCCGTCGACTCCTCCCGCATCCCCCGCTACGCCGGGCCGGCCACCTATGCCCGCCTGCCCCGCCTGGACGAGGTCGGCGGCCGGGCCGACGTGGCCGTCGTCGGCGTGCCCTTCGACACCGGCGTCTCCTACCGCCCCGGTGCCCGCTTCGGCGGCAACGCGATCCGTGAGGCGTCGCGGCTGCTGCGCCCGTACAACCCGGCGCAGGACGCGTCGCCGTTCGCGCTGGCGCAGGTCGCGGACGCCGGTGACATCGCGGCGAACCCGTTCAACATCAACGAGGCCGTCGAGACCATCGAGGCGGCCGCCGACGACCTTCTCGGGACCGGCGCGCGCATGATGACGCTCGGCGGTGACCACACCATCGCGCTGCCCCTGCTGCGGTCCGTCGCCAAGAAGCACGGGCCGGTCGCGCTGCTGCACTTCGACGCGCACCTCGACACCTGGGACACGTACTTCGGCGCCGAGTACACCCACGGCACGCCGTTCCGCCGCGCCGTGGAGGAGGGCATCCTCGACACCTCGGCGCTCTCCCACGTGGGCACGCGCGGGCCGCTGTACGGCAAGAAGGACCTCACCGACGACGAGAAGATGGGCTTCGGCATCGTCACGTCCTCGGACATCTACCGGCGCGGCGCCGACGAGGTCGCCGACCAACTGCGGCAGCGCATCGGTGACCGGCCGCTGTACATCTCGATCGACATCGACTGCCTGGACCCGGCGCACGCCCCCGGCACCGGCACCCCCGAGGCCGGCGGCATGACCTCGCGCGAGCTGCTGGAGATCCTGCGCGGGCTCTCCTCCTGCAACCTGGTCTCCGCCGACGTCGTCGAGGTCGCGCCGGCCTACGACCACGCCGAGATCACGGCCGTGGCCGCCTCGCACACCGCGTACGAGCTGACCACGATCATGTCCCGGCAGATCGCCGCCGCACGGCAGGGCTGAGCATTCGGCAGTGCGAAGGACGGCCGGTCACATGGTGGCCGGCCGTCCTTCGTGGGCGTCACCCCGCCTCGGGGGGCCCAGGAGCGGGTGGGCGCAGGAGAGCGGGGTGCAGCAGGGCGCGGGCGCGGTCAGTCGGTCTCGTCGTCGAGGGTGTCCGTCCAGGCCGGGGACTCCGCCCCCTCCTCGTCGATCGACTCCAGGTCGGTCTCGATGAGGTACCGGATGCGTTCGCGTTCGGCGCGGCCGGCGGCCATGGGGAGGAGACACCGCCCCAGGACGTACCCCTGGAGCATCGCCACGAAGGTGGGCAGGCTGCTTGCGACGAGGGGCTGCTCGTACCCGTAGCCCTCCTCGGCGGGGACCGCGTAGACGCCGCCGCCCTCGCCGTCGACGACGAGCGGGAAGCCGCCCCAGACGCCGAGCCGGTAGTACGCGCCCCGGCCGGCCGACTCGGGCACGTCCTCGTCCTCCGTGAACTCCCAGACCTCCTCCGCCGACAGCTCGACGAGCGGCTCCTCGGCGAGCGCGGTCAGTCGCATCTCCGCGCCGCGGAACGCCGGTAGCCCGGTCTCCGTCAGCAGCCGGCGGGCCGTCTCGTCCCGCAACCCGTCCGGCAGCGCGTCGGCCGGGGCCCGCTGCACGGTGCCTGGTCCGAACAGCTCCTCCAGGACGGCGGGATCGGGCGCGGGCCAGTCCGTGCCGCCGTCGACCCGGCCGAACGGTGCGAAGAACGGCTCGCCGTGGATGTCGCCCAGGACGTCCAGGCCCGCCGGGCTTCCCGCATCCGCCGCATCCGCCGCATCCTCCGAGTGGTCCGGATCCGGATGCGGGTGCGCGGGCTCCACGGCGAAAATACCGCCCAGGCCGGCGACCACCAGCAGCGCGTGGGGACCGTCCGGGCCGTCCGGGGCGTCCACCCGCACGGCGTCGGTCAGCAGCTCGGGCTCGATGCCGTAGCTCGTCAACTGTACCCAGGAAGGGGTGAGTCGGGGGTCGCGGTCGCGGGGCCAGAGCGGCTCGGACTGCGCCGGTTGCGGGACGCCGTCGGGCCACGGGCCGCCGAGCTGCTCTCCGGTCGCGGCGTTCCAGATCCGCACCCGGCGGTCCCAGGCACCCAGACCGGCCACCACGTGCCGGCCGTCGGCGGCCGGCATCTCGGCGGTGACGTCGGTGAGCGACTGCAGCGGGCCCGGTTGCAGGTGTGCGAGGTCCCAGCCGCCCGGTGGACGCCAGTGTGCCCAGCGGACCTTCCAGGGGAGGGGGACGCCCGAGCGCTCGATACCGGCCGCGACCTCGGTGTCGCCCCGTACGGTGCTCATCAGGTGCAGCCAGGACGCCCAGGTGCCGGGAGGGAGTGAATCGACACCGCTCAGCCACAGGTTGGCGGCGTCGCCGGCGGGTGAGTTCCGGTCGAGGGCGCGCGGCGACCGGTAGTTCGCGGCGTCCAGCAGCGCCACCTGGTCCAGCTGCGCCAGGACCTCGCCGGTGCGCTGCACGTCGTCGAACCGGCCCGCCCGTACGGCGTGCATAGGAAGGGCGTGCGCGGCGTACTCCCCGACCGGGCCGGTGAGGTGCCCCGGCGCCGTCAGCCGGTCCGTCAGCCGGTCCACCAGTCGGGCGCCGGCAGCGCGGAACCGCTCCTCGTCGAGGCCCCGGCGGATCCGGCGGGCGATCCGCTCGTCCAGGAAGGAGACCTGGGCGCCCTCGACGGTGAGCAGGTCGGGGAATTCTCCGGCGAATTCCGCCAACGAGTCGTCCTCGCCGGGGAGTTGGACGCCGAAGACGTCGGCCAGCTCGCGCCATACGGCCAACGGGGTCCGCGGAAGTTCGGCCAGTGCCAGGGCCTGTACGGCGGGCGGCACGGAGGAAGGTGGAGCTTCGGCCGGTGTCCCCGGTTGCAGGTGCAGCGCCAACAGGCCCCGGATCCTGGGTGTCCGGGCCGGTGGATCGGCCTCCACCACGACCTTGGTGCGGGCCGTGAGCGCCAGGTCGCGTGCCAGGATGCGGGCCACGCGGTCGGGCTGGGCGGAGCTCCGGGTGCGGCCCGCCCGGTGCGTGTTGGCCAGGAACACCGGGCGCTCGCCGAGGTCCGACGTGCGCAGTTCCCCGCGCCACCCCGCGCGGCGGTGCGGCGGGGACTCCACTCCCGCAGCGGACAGCACCTGCTGCAGCACCTCCTCGGCGGTGAGGCCGGTGGCGTCCACCCACACCGCGGCCGGCAGGGCGTCATGGACCCGTCGCAGTACCCGCGTCCGGCCGGATTCCGGCGCCCCTACCAGTTCGGCGACCGGCTCCCGCTCCCCGTCGCGCCACCATTGGAGGATCCGCTCGACGGCGTCATCGGCGCGGACGTCCGCATAGGCATTCCCGGGGCTCGACATCATGTCCCTTCACAAGCTGACGACTTGCTGACGTTCGCCACTGGCCGACGACCTGCGACGGCCCGGCGCCGCCGCGCTCCCTCGGGTGGCCGAGCCTATACCTGGGTGGCAATAACGCTCCACAGGTTCCGCATGCGGTCGATCCGCTCCTCGAACTGGCGGTCCTGTTCCACCATCGCCGGTGAATCCGGAACACGGGCGCGTACCTCGTCGTCGATTTCCCGAAGCCTTTCCTTGGGGAGTTTCCGTACGCCCAGTTCCTCGCGGGCCGCCTTCATTTCCTCCTGGCGGATCCGGTTCCGCTCCTGTACGACGTCTGCGTCCGTGCGGTAGACCGTGCTGTAGTAGACGGGGACCTGCTGGCCCCCGCCCTGCTCCTTGGCCAGTTTGATCAAGTAGTCGGAGCAGTTGTGCTTGCCGAGTGCGCCCTTCTTGTCGCCGCACGGCTCGCGTTCCGTATACAGGCCGGCCAGGGTGTACTTGTTCCCGGAGAGTCGGTTCGCTTCCTTCAGCCAGGTGCCGAGGTTCTTCTCGGAGTGTTTCCCCGGTTCGTCCCCGTGCTTCGGGTGCGAGGAATCCACGACGTATTCAACGCCATTGGGGCCGTGGACCTCGATGACCGCGTAATTCCGGCCGGTCGGGTCCGGACCGTGTTTGCCGATATTGTCACTCGGGTTCTCGACGTTGCGCAGCAGCGCGTTCATCCTGTTGGCGGCGGCCCGCTCGTGCAGTTCGGCACCGGCCGAGCTCTTCCCGTCGTTCACCGGGTTCGAGTGGACGCCGTATTCCTGGTGAAAACTGTGGCTGAGCCGGCCGAGGGTGGCGACCACGGCCATCCGCTCACCGCGGTTCAGGTTGTTGAACCCGTCCAGGTGGTGGGCCAGTTGGTCGGCATTGAGCCGCACCGGGCCGTCCGTGCCGGGCCGGTCCCCGGCCGCGGCCTGCAGGACGCGGGCGAGGCTCCCGTCGTTGGCCCAGTCCCGCATCTGGCGGTCCAGGACGTCGTGCTGGATCTGGTGGACGGGAGTGTTCTCGTTCGCCCGGAGCCGGTCCTGGGCGTCGTCCGGCGGCAGGCCGTCCTGGTGGGTGCCGGGCCGCTCGCCGTGCACCGGATGCCGCTGGTCGTCGCGCTCGATGTCGGACGCTTCGCCGGGGTGTTTGCGCTTTTCGCCGGCGCCGGCGGGCTCGGCGGCCGGCCGGCGGTCATGGTCGGTGGGGCGGTCGTGGCCTCCGGGGTGGTGCTCGGGCGGTGTGGGGGCGGTGGGGCGGCGGTTGGCGTCGAGGGGGATGGCGTGGACGCCGTTGCTGCCGTCGTGGAGGGGCTTGTCGCTGGTCCTGCCGGTTTGGGCGTCGACGTAGGTGATTTTGCCGTTGTGGTTGACGACGTTCCAGGCGTGGGCGCGGCCGTTGTTGTCCTGGGTGACGATGACGGC
>NZ_JBEZMM010000093.1:0-18099 GCF_040652715.1 Streptomyces sp. NPDC048196
GGACGTAAAGCGACAGCAGTCCACGAACAAGGCCCCGGAGGTCCGTCACCGCACCCAACACAACCCAGCCCGCCGCAGGCGCAACGGCGAACAACAACCGCGGCGCCGCAGACAGCTACGTGCGGGGCGCCGCCAAGCACGCAACGGCGGCCAAGCCCCGCGGCGGAACTGCCAGGTACGTGCGGGGCACCGCAAAGCGCAACGGCGAGCAACGAGCACGGCGCTGCAGCCGAGTACGTGGGCGGCGCCGCAAAGCGCGCAACGGCGAGCAAGCCCCGCGACGGGACAGACGGGTACGTGCGGGGCGCCGCAAAGCGCACAACGGCGAGCCCCGTGGCGGGACAGACAGCTACGTGCGGGGCGCCGCAAAGCGCAACGGCGAGCAACAACCGCGGCGGGACGGACAAGTACGTGGGGAGCCACCCTCACCCGCAAGGGCCGGTGCTTTCACGGGCCTCCAGGTGGGGTAGTTCGCCCTGGACGGTGCGCGGTGGGCCGCCGTCGAGGACGGTGAGGAGTTCGTGGGCGGCGAGCCGGCCGAAGCCGGGGGTGTCGCGGACCAGTGCGGTCAGGCGGGGGTGGGTGACCCGGCAGAGCGCCGAATCGTCCCAGGCCACGATCGACAGCGCGGCGGGGACGGGGATGCCGCGCTCGGCGGCCACCGAGGCGCCGGCCACCGCCATCACATCGTTGTCGTAGATGATCGCCGTGGGTGGCCGGGCGTCGTCGAGGATGCGGCGGGTGGCCTCGGCGCCTTCCGCGTCGGAGTAGTCGGTGGTCACCGAGCGGACCTGCCGCTCGTTGAGTCCGCGGAGCGCCGCCTCGGTGCGCAGCGAGCGGATCCGGCGGGCGGTGTGGGCGAGGTCGGGCAGGCCCGCGACGTGCACGATCCGGCGGTGGCCGAGGCCGTGGAGGTGGTCCAGGACGCGGGCCATGGCCCTGGCGTCGTCGGCCCAGACGGTGGGGAGCGGCGGTGGCGGCGCGGCGTCCTGAGTCTGCTCCGTCGGTGTGGGGCCGGGCGGGCCGCCGATGGCGACGGCGGGCAGGCCGAGCGTGGCGAGGAGTTCCGGGCGGGGGTCGTCGGTGCGGGGGTCGACGACGAGGACGCCGTCCACCCGGCGCTCGGCCCACCAGCGGCGGTAGAGCGCGCACTCGGTGTCGAGGTCCTCGACGACCTGGAAGAGCAGGGCGATCTTCCGGGCCGAGAGCACTTCCTGGATGCCGGAGACGAGTTGCAGGAAGAAGGATTCGACGCCCAGGGTGCGGGCGGGGCGGGCGAGGACGAGCCCGAGGGCGCCGGCGCGTTCGCCGGAGAGGGCGCGGGCGGCGCTGTTGGCCTGCCAGCCGAGTTCCTCGGCGACCCGGCGGACCCGGGCGCGGGTGTCGTCGGAGACGCCGGGCCGGTCGTTGAGCGCGAAGGAGACGGCGCTCTCCGAGACCCCGGCCCGGCGGGCGATGTCCTTGATCGTGGGCCGGCGCGCCGGCCTGCGGCGGGCGGCCTCACCGGGCGCTGTCATGGCGGGCTCTCCTTGTGCTGAACCGCATTAGTGCGGCTCAGTCTGATCAGCGGGGGACGGTGTGTCAAACGTGTGCCGAACCCCTCGTCAGGTATTGCGAAGTCCTGTTCGCAGCATGGGTGTTGACACTCACTAAAGCGCATTAGTAGCGTCTGCCGCGTTGTCGCCCGAGGTCCTGCGGAATACCCGCCGAAACGGCCTGGAATGCTCTCTCCCGGGGCCGGTGCGCGGCTTTTCCCGCGGCCTGGTCCGAGCAGAGGAGCCGCCAGCCATGCGCAGAGTTACCGTTCCCCGCCGAGCCGGTGCCGCGGCCGTGGCGCTGGCCCTATCGGCGCTCACCCTGACCGCCTGCGGTTCCGGCGGCGGAGCCGGGGAGGACGCCTCGGGGAAGGTCGAGGGCCAGGTCACCTTCCAGACCTGGAACCTCAAGGCGAATTTCAAGGATTACTTCGAGGGGCTCGTCAAGGACTTCGAGCGGAAGTACCCGGACGCCCAGGTGAAGTGGATCGACCAGCCGGCCGAGGGATATCCGGAGAAGCTCAGTGCGGACGCGGCCGGCGGCACCCTGCCCGACGTGGTGAACGTATCGCCGGATCTCGCCTATCCGCTGGCGAAGGCCGGGCTCGCCCTCGATCTGGAGAAGGCCGCCGGAAAATACCGCGGAGAATATCTCGACGGAGCCTGGAAGAGCCACCGGATGCCGGGCCTGCCGGGCGTCTACGCCTTTCCCTGGTATCTGAACACCGGGCCGATGTTCTACAACAAGGAGCTGTTCCGGAAGGCCGGACTGGACCCGGACAAACCGCCGACCAGCTATGACCAGCTCTTCACGGACGCGGTGGCGATGGCGAAGAAGAGCGGCCGGAAGATAGCGATGCTCGCCGGCACGCCGTCGATCGAGGACTTCGGCCGGTACGGCGTACGGCTGATGAACGCCCGCGGCACCGAGTTCACCTTCAACGAGCCCAAGGGCGTCGAACTGCTCCGGCACTACAAGGAGTTGTACGCGGCCGGGGCGCTGGACTCGCAGGCGCTGACCGCACAGGCCGAGTCGGCGGGGCGGAAGTTCGAGCAGCAGTCGGTCGCCATGAACCCGGGCAGTGCGCTCGACCTGCAGAACTTCAAGAAGGACGCGCCGAGCCTGTACCGGCACATCGGCATCACCGACGCGGTCAACAACACCGGTAAGGCCAATATGTACGTCCAGGGCCTGATGGTGAACGCGCAGAGCAAGGTGAAGCCGGCGGCGGTGGCCTTCGCGCACTTCGTCACCGACGAGAAGAACCAGATGGCGTTCGCCAGGAAGGTCACGATCTTCCCGAGCACCAAGGGCTCGCTGGACGATCCGTACTTCACCAAGGAGGACGGCACCGATGCGACCCGGGTGCGGGTGGCCTCGGCCAAGTCGCTGAAGACCGCGGTGAATTACACCCCGGTGCTGCTGAGCGACCAGATGAAGACCGTGCTGCGCAATGCGGTCGCCCGGGCCGTGCAGGGAAAGCAGTCGCCCAAGGCGGCGCTGGACGGTGCGGTCGCCGAGTGCAATCGCCTGCTGAAGACCGGCTGAGCCGAGGCCGCCGTGAAAAGGCACCGTTCCGCGAGTCCCTGGCTGTTCCTCGCCCCCGGCCTGCTGATCGCCCTCGCCTTCGGCCTGTATCCGTTCCTCGGCACGGTGGCGCATTCCTTCACCGATGCCCGCACGCTCACCGCGGGGCAGTTCGTCGGGGGCGCGAATTACCGCGAATTGATCCACGACGCGATGTTCTGGACCGGGCTGCGCAACAGCGTGCTCTACGTCCTCGGGGTCGTACCGCTGCTGGTGGTCCTGCCGCTGCTGCTGGCGATGCTGGTGCAGCGGCAGATTCCCGGGATCGCCTTCTTCCGGGCGGCGTTCTACACCCCGGTGGTCGCCTCGATCGTGGTGGTGTCGCTGATCTGGGTGTGGCTGCTGGACGACCGGGGGCTGATCAACGCGCTGCTGGAGGGGCTGGGCCTCGGGACGGCCGGGTTCCTCAGTGATCCGTGGCTGCTGCTGCTCAGCGCCATGGCGGTCACCGTCTGGAAGGGCCTCGGCTACTACATGATCATTTATCTGGCGGCGCTGGCCAACGTCCCCGGGGAGCTGCACGAGGCCTGCGCGGTCGACGGGGCCGGTGCGGTGCGCCGCTTCCTGACCGTGACCGTGCCCGCACTGCGTTCCACGATGGTGCTGGTGGCCGCGCTCTCGTCGGTCAACGCGTTCAAGGTGTTCTCCGAGGTCTATCTGATGGCCGGCCCGACCGGCGGGCCCGGCGGTGAGGACACCACGCTGGTGATGCTCGTCCAGCAGGCCGGCACCGGCCTGTCCGGCCGGGTCGGCTATGCATCGGCGCTGTCCGTCGTGGTCTTCGTGATCACCCTGGGGCTGATGCTGCTGGTGCTGCGCGCGCATCGCAGGGAGGAGGCATGAGCGCGTCCGCGCCGCGGTACGGGCGCGCCGGGCGGCGGCTGCCGCGGTGGCAGCTGGTGCTGCGCTACGCGCTGCTGCTCGCCGTACTGGCGCTGACCGTCGGGCCGTTCCTCTGGCAGCTGTCCACCTCCCTCAAGGGCCCCGGTGAGGACATCTACCGCTATCCGCCGAGCCTGGTCCCGCATCAGGTGACGCTGGCGAACTACGCGGGCGTCGCCCGGATCATCCCGGTCTGGGACTTCGCCCTGAACTCCCTGAAGGTCGCCACCGCCAATGTGCTCACCAACTGCGCGGGCGCGGCGCTCGCCGGCTATGCGCTGGCCCGGCTGCGTTTCCGGGGCCGCCGGGCCGCGCTGGTGGTCTTCCTCATGGCGATGCTGGTCCCGGTCGAGAGCATCATGATCGCCCAGTTCGTGACGATGCGGGCGCTGCAGCTCAACAACACCCTGCTCGGGGTGGTGCTGCCGGGCTGCATCGGCGCGATGAACGTGCTGCTGATGCGCAATGCCTTCGCGGCGCTGCCGTACGAGGTGGAGGAGGCGGCGTTCGTCGACGGCGCCAACGCCTGGCAGCGGTTCGTGCGGATCGCGCTGCCGTCGGTGCGGGGCACCCTCGCGGTGGTGGCGATCTTCGCCTTCATGGGGGCCTGGGACGACTTCCTGTGGCCGCTGATCGTGCTGAGCGACCAGTCGAAGTTCACCCTGACCGTCGGCCTGAACTTCCTGCACGGCACCTTCGCCGACAACCAGCGGCTGGTGGCGGCCGGCACCGTCATCGCCGTGCTCCCGCTGATCGTGCTCTTCGCCTGCCTCCAGCGCTCCTTCTTCCGCGGTGTCGGCGAGGGCGCCGTCAAGGGCTGAGCCCGGGCCGGCCCGCCGTACTTCCGCCGCCTTCGACCCCACAGGAGTCCCATGCGATTCGGCGTCAACTACACGCCCACCCAGGGCTGGTTCCACCACTGGCTGGACTTCGACCTCGACGCGGTGCGCGCGGACCTCGACTCCGTCGCCGCGCTCGGCCTGGACCACATCCGGGTCTTCCCGCTCTGGCCGCTGTTCCAGCCGAACCGCACGCTGATCCGGCCGCGCGCCGTGGAGCAGTTGGTGCGGCTCGCGGACGCGGCGGCCGAGCGCGGACTCGACGTCGCCGTCGACGGGCTGCAGGGCCATCTGTCCAGCTTCGACTTCCTGCCCGCCTGGACGCGGACCTGGCACCGCCGCAACCTCTTCACCGACCCGGAGGTACTGGCGGGCCAGGAGGAGTACCTGCGCACCCTGGCGGCGGCGCTCGCGGACCGCCCGCACTTCCTCGGGATGACGCTCGGCAACGAGATCAACCAGTTCTCCGACGGCCCGCACCCGGACCCGGACCACCTCACCGGCACGGAGGCCGCGGCCTGGCTGGAGCGGATGCTGGCGGCCTGCGAGCGCGGCGCGCCGGGCCGGATGCATCTGCACGCCGCGTACGACGCCGCCTGGTACCGCGACGGCCATCCGTTCACCCCGGCGCAGGCGGCCCGGCTGGGTGCCGTGACGGCCGTGCACTCCTGGGTGTTCAACGGCACCGCGCAGCGCCACGGGCCGGCCGGCACCGCCACCGAGCAGCACGCCGCCTACCTCGTCGAGCTGTCCAAGGCGTGGGCGAGGGACCCGCACCGCCCGGTGTGGCTCCAGGAGGTCGGCGCCCCGGCCCCGCACATCCCCGCGGAGCGGGCGGCGCACTTCACCGCGGCGACCGTCGCGGCCGTCCTGGACTGCCCGGACCTGTGGGGCGTCACCTGGTGGTGTTCGCACGACGTGTCCCGGTCGCTGGCGGACTTCCCGGAGCTGGAGTACGGGCTCGGGCTGCTGGGCACCGACCGTACGGTCAAGCCGGCCGGGCGGGCGCTGGCGGCGCTGGCCGCCGAGTGGCGCGGACGGGAGCACCGGCCGCCGGTGCGGAGCTGCGCGCTGGTCGTGGACGTGGGCGGGGCCGACACGGCGCCGCACCGGTCGGTGTGCGCACCCGGCGGGCCGGTCTTCGAGGCATGGGCGGAGCTGGCCGCCCAGGGCGCCCGCCCGGCCCTCGTACTGGCCGAACTCGCCGAGGACCGGGAGCATTTGGCGTCCCGCGGCATCACCGAGGTCGTGTCCCCCGACGAGGTGCGCGCAGCCGGCGGCCCGGCCCGCGCCGCGCGTCGCCGGCCGCCGTCCGTCCCCCACCGGAGGAGCACCTCATGACCCACCGCCCGCTGCCCGTCCCCCGCCGTCGTGTGCTGCTGGCCGGGGCGGGCGCCGCGGCCGCCCTGTTCGGCCCGCCCCTCACGGGCGGTGCGGCGGCGGCCGGCCGCACCCGTGCGGCGGACCCGCTCCAGCCGTACGCGTCGTACTGGTTCCCCGATTCGCTGCCGGAGGGCACGCCCGACGACGGAGTGGTGTGGCGCAGCCTCGCGGCGTGGACGCCCGGGTCCGACCGGGACCTGCCGTTCAACACGGCGACGGTGCCGCTCGCCGAGCGGTTCACGCCGGTGCCGGCGAACACCTCGGCCCGTGCCGGGCAGGCCCGGATCAGCGCGCTGGCGGCCTTCGACCACACCGCGGGCAACCCCTCGCAGGGCTCGGCGACCGCGGACACCTACGCGCCGACGCACTGGGCGTACCTCGACGAGCTGGTCTTCTGGGGCGGTTCGTCCGGCGAGGGCCTGATCCTCGCGCCGAACGCCCCGGTCGTGGACGCCGCGCACCGCAACGGCGTGCCCGTCCTGGGCACCGTCTTCCTGCCGCCGGCCGCCTACGGCGGGCAGCTGCGCTGGACCCGCGACCTGGTGCGCAAGGACGCCGCCGGCCGCTTCCCGCTCGCCGCGAAGCTGGCGCGGGTGGCCGTGGCGTACGGCTTCGACGGCTGGTTCGTCAACGCGGAGACCGGTGGCGGGGACGCCGCGCTCGCCGCCGACATGCAGGGCTTCCTGCGGGAGCTGCGCGCGGCGGGCGCCCGGCACGGGCTGCGCCTCACGTGGTACGACGCGATGAACCGGACCGGGCAGGTCGGCTGGCAGGGCGCGCTGAACGACCTCAACCGGCCGTTCTTCCAGGACGCCGCCGGGCCGGTCGCCGACTCGATGTTCGTCGACTTCCGCTGGACCGCCCGGTCGCTCGCCGACTCGGGCCGTCTCGCCGGTCAACTGGGGCGCAGCCGTTACGAGTTGTGGGCCGGGGTCGATGTCGAGTCGGCCGGCTGGGACACCCGCACGGACTGGGACGCGATCGTCCCGGCCGGGCGCGACCACGTGGTCTCGTACGGCTTCTACCGTCCGGAGTGGACGCTGACGCATCTGCCGGAGGGGCGTACGCCGGGTGACTTCCATGCCGCGGACGACCGGTTCTGGTCGGGCGAGGGCCTGGACCCGACCGTGCCGGGCGGTGCGGGTGGCGGCTGGCGGGCGCCCGCGGCGGTGGTCGCGGACCGGTCGGTGCTGACCGCGCTGCCGTTCGCCACCACCTTCAACGCCGGGCACGGGCTGCGCTGGTACGAGGACGGGCGGGCGGTCTCGGACGCGCCCTGGAGCCATCTCGGGTTGCAGGACGTGCTGCCGCCGCGGCGCTGGGCGGTGCGCACCGCGGGCGCCCGCCCGGAGGTTTCGTTGGACTTCGCCGCGGCCTGGCGCGGCGGCAGCAGTCTGCTGGTGCGCGGTGCGGCGGGCGCGCCGGCGACGCTGGAGCTGTTCCCGGCGCGGCTGCCGGCCGGTGCGGAGACGGTGGTCGGCCTCACCCATCGCCTCGATCCGTCGTCGGGGCCGGTGACCGTCGAGGTGGCGGTGGCGCTGCGGGACGCGCCGGCGCCGGGCGAGCCCGCTCCGTACGCCTTCCTGCCGGCGGGCACGCTGGAGCCGGGCGGCGGCTGGCGCACCGACACGGTACGGCTCGGTCCGCTGGTGCCGGGGACGGTCCGGGCGCTGGGGGTGCGGCTGACCGGCCGCGGCGGCGGTGCGGTGGCCTGGCGGCTGGGGGCGCTGGCGGTCCATGAGCGCACCGAGGTGCCGGCCGCGCCCGCCGGGCTGCGGGTCACCGGCCGCGCCACCACCGACGGGGCGCTCGCCCTGCGGCTGCGCTGGGAGCGGGCCGCCGGGCCGGTGCGCCACTACGAGCTCCACCGCCAACTACCTGAGGGCACCCGGGAGTTCCTCGGTGGCACCTGTGGCGCGGCGTACTACGTCCGTGGGCTGCGGCGGGCCGCGGACGAGGTGGCCGCCCGGCTGGAGGTGCGCGCGGTGCACGAACTGTTCACGGTCTCGGCGCCCGCCCGCACCGACGTCCCCTGGTGACCGCCCGCCCTTCCTGTCCGAACTTCCTGTCCGCCCTTCCTGCCCGAACTTCCCGCCCGAACTTCCTCGACGTCTCGACGCTACGGAGCCCCTCCATGCATGACGATCGCGCACTGGTCGAAGCCCGGCTCAAGCGGGTCCTGGACGAGCGCATCCGGCCGGCGCTCTACCCGGAGTCGGTCCCCCTGGAGGTCGCGGCCTGGGTCGCGCCCGGTGAGCCGGTGCCCGTGGCGGAGGGGCTGGCCGCCGAGCACACGCCGGTGGCCGTGGGTGATGCCTGGGGCGCGCCGTGGGGCACGACCTGGTTCCGGGTCCGCGGGCAGGTGCCGGCCGAGTGGGCCGGGCGGACCGTGGAGGCGGTGCTGGACCTCGGCTTCGACGAGCGGATGCCGGGATTCCAGTGCGAGGCGCTGGTCCACCGGCCGGACGGCAGCCCGGTCAAGGCGCTCAACCCGCGGAACCAGTGGGTGCGGGTGGGGGCGCCGGTGCGCGGCGGGGAGCGCGTCGAATGGCATCTGGAGGCCGCGTCCAATCCGGTGATCCTGGACGTGCATCCGTTCCTGCCCACGCGGCTGGGCGACCGGGAGACCGCGGGCAGTGCGCCGCAGTACCGGCTGGCGCGGATGGATCTGGCGGTGTTCGACACCGAGGTGTGGGAGCTCGTCCAGGACCTGGAGGTGCTGGGCGAGCTGATGGCGGAGCTCCCGGTGGACGGTCCACGGCGCTGGGAGGTGCTGCGGGCGGTCGGCCGGGCGCTGGACGCGGTGGATCTCCAGCGCGTCAACGCGACGGCCGGGGCGGCCCGTTCGGAGCTGCGGGAGGTGCTGGCGGCGCCCGCGGGGGCCTCGGCGCACCGGATCAGTGCGGTGGGGCACGCCCACATCGACTCGGCGTGGCTGTGGCCGCTGCGCGAGACGGTCCGGAAGGTGGCGCGGACC
Organism: Streptomyces sp. NPDC048196; assembly: GCF_040652715.1. NCBI lineage: Bacteria > Bacillati > Actinomycetota > Actinomycetes > Kitasatosporales > Streptomycetaceae > Streptomyces > Streptomyces sp. NPDC048196. The sequence continues at coordinate 9,205 of NZ_JBEZMM010000093.1, forward strand.
ACGTCGAACATGACGGCGCTGCTGGCGGACGAGCCGGAGTTCGTCTACGCCATGTCGCAGGCGCAGCAGTACGCGTGGCTCAAGGAGCACCGGCCGGAGGTCTACGCCCGGGTCAAGGAGGCGGTGGCGGAGGGCCGGTTCGTGCCGGCGGGCGGGATGTGGGTGGAGTCGGACACCAACATGCCGGGGTCCGAGGCGATGGCCCGACAGTTCGTCCACGGCAAGCGGTTCTTCCTGGAGGAGTTCGGCGTCGAGAACGAGGAGGCGTGGCTGCCGGACACCTTCGGGTTCGCCGCCGGGCTGCCGCAGATCATGCGGGCGGCGGGCGCGAAGTGGCTGCTGACCCAGAAGATCTCCTGGAGCCAGGTCAATTCCTTCCCGCACCACACGTTCCGCTGGGAGGGCATCGACGGCACCCGGATCTTCACCCACTTCCCGCCGGTGGACACCTACAACTGCCGGCTGTCGGGCGGTGAACTCGCCCACGCGGTACGGAACTTCAAGGACAAGGGGGTGGCCCGGCACTCGCTGGCGCCGACCGGCTGGGGCGACGGGGGCGGCGGCACCACCCGCGAGATGGTCGCCAAGGCCCGGCGGCTGCGCGATCTGGACGGGTCGCCGACGGTGGTGTGGGAGAGGCCCTCGGACTTCTTCGCGCGGGCGGAGGCGGAGTACCCGCAGGCGCCGGTATGGGTGGGCGAGCTGTATCTGGAGCTGCACCGCGGGACCCTGACCAGCCAGGCGAGGACCAAACGCGGCAACCGGCGCAGCGAGCAGCTGCTGCGGGAGGCGGAGCTCTGGTCGGCGACCGCCGCCGTGAGGTGCGGGCACCCGTATCCGTACGAGGAGTTGGACCGCCTCTGGAAGACGGTGCTGCTCCACCAGTTCCACGACATCCTGCCCGGTTCGTCGATCGCCTGGGTGCACCGGGAGGCGGCGGCGACGTACGCGGCGGTCGCCGCCGAGCTGGAGGGGCTGATCGGGGGCGCGCTGACGGCGCTGACCGGCGGCGGGGACACCGGGCTGGTGGCCAACTCCGCGCCGCACGCCCGGGGCGGGGTGGCGGCCGGTGCGCTGGCGCCGCCGGTGGCCGAGGGCCCGGAGGTGTCCGTCGCGCCCCGCGACGACGGCGGTTTCACGCTCACCAACGGTCTGCTGCGGATCGGGGTCGACGGCCGCGGGCTGGTGGTCTCCGCGTACGACCTGGCGGCCGGCCGCGAGACGGTGGCTCCCGGGGCGGCGGCGAACCTGCTGCAGATCCACCCCGACTTCCCCAACATGTGGGACGCCTGGGACGTGGACGCGTTCTACCGCGATGTGGTCACCGATCTGACGGACGCGGACGAGGTGGTCCTCGGTGCGGTGGGCCCGGACGCCGTGACGGTGCGGGTGTCCCGTACGTTCGGGGACTCGCGGGTGGCGCAGTCGCTGACGCTGGCGCGCGGGCAGCGGCGGCTGGACATCGACACCGAGGTCGACTGGCACGAGACGGAGAAGTTCCTCAAGGCCGCGTTCCCGCTGGACGTGCACGCCGAGCGGTACGCCGCGGAGACCCAGTTCGGGCATCTGTACCGACCCACGCACACCAACACCAGCTGGGTGGCGGCCAAGTTCGAGGCGTGCGCGCACCGGTTCGTGCACGTCGGGGAGCCGGGCTGGGGCGTGGCGCTGGTCAACGACGCGCTCTACGGCCATGACGTGACCCGTACCGTCCGGGACGACGGCGACCGCGGCACCACCACGACGGTGCGGCTGTCGCTGCTGCGCGCCCCGCGCTTCCCGGACCCCGAGACCGACCAGGGCCGGCACCGTTTCCGCTACGCACTGGTGCCCGGCGCCGGGATCGCCGACGCGGTGCGCGAGGGCCACCGGATCAATCTGCCGGAACGCCGGATCACCGGTGCGGCCGCGGTGCCGCCGGTGGTCGCGGTCGACAACGACGCGACGGTGGTGACGGCGGTGAAGCTCGCCGACGACGGGAGCGGCGACGTGGTCGTCCGCCTCCACGAGGCCCACGGCGGGCGCGCCACCTCCGTCCTCACCACCGGGTTCGAGCTGGCCGGCGCGGTCGCCACCGATCTGCTGGAGCGCCCGTGGGAGGACGGTCCGGCGCTCGACCGGGAGGGGAACTCCGTGCGGATGCGGCTGCGCCCGTTCCAGATCGTCACGCTGCGACTGCGCCGGGCGGGCGGCGCCCGGTAGCCGGTCGGCGCGGCGGGGAACGGATCAGGGCGTGTCTCCCCGATCCGGCCGCAGCAGGGAGCGGGCGCGGCCGGTCCGGGCCCCGCGTCCGGGGCCGCGGCCGTGGTCCGCCGGCGGCGCGTGCGCGGCGCCCCGGCCCGGGTCCCCGGCCGGATCCAGGCCCAGCATGTCCATCAGCAACGACAGGTCCGCCGCGTCCCGCGCCCGGCCGGCCAGCGCCTTGCGGGCGAGCCGGCGTTCCTCGTCACCCGGTGCGGCACGGGCAGGGTCCTCGGCACTGCGGTGTTCTTCGCTCACCGCTGCATTCTCGGCCGGACCGCGGTGCCGTGCCCGTCGAGCGCTCCCGGGGCGCCTGCTACGGAACCGGCCGGGGCGCACAGGGCCGTTCGGGTGAACCGGTCCGCGCCAGGGCCCCGCGCCGCTTCGTCCCGGCCGACCGGGCGCGAGGGAACCCACACCACCCCTTTTCCCTCTATATGAGCACGTGCAAGGGCACGTGCCGTTGATCCACCGCCCCGGAGTCCCCGTTGAAACACCCCTACGCCGTCGCGCTCGCGGCCGCCCTCGTCGCTTCCTGCGCACTGCTCACCGGCTGCTCGGAGACCGGCCAGCCGGTCGACTTCAACGCCGGCGGCAAACCCGACGGGGCCGCCCCCGTCAAACCCGTGGACGCGGACACCCGTATGCCGACGGGCCCGAAGAGCGACTTCCGGGTCACCCGGACGCTGGACGACGGCACGCACATCGCCCGGACCACGCTCAAGGGCCGCAAGTCCGGGGTCACCGGCAGCGTCTGGGTGTGGGCGCCGAAGGAGTACCAGGACCCGAAGTACGCCAAGAGCGGATTCCCGGTGCTGATCGCCCTGCCGGGCGGTCTGGGCAGTCCGCAGGACGCCGAGGGGGTCACCAATTACTGGGTCGGCGGCGACATCAAGCTCCAGGAGAACCTCACCCGGTGGACCGCGGAGGGCAAGAGCCTGCCGTTCATCGTGGTGATGCCGATGCTCAACCCGGACACCCGGTACCACGACGCCAGCGACATACCCGGACAGCAGAAGATGGGCACCTGGCTGACGGAGGACGTGGTGGACCTGGCGAAGGCCAACTTCCGCACCTACCGGTCCCGCGACGGCTGGGCGTTCATGGGCTCGTCCTCGGGCGGCTTCGCCGGGCTGAAGTCCGTGCTGAAGCACCCGGACAAGTTCAAGGCGGCGATCGCCAGCGGGCCGGACATCGTGCCGGACTCCCCGCTGTGGGCCGGGCACCAGGCGGAGAAGGACGCCAACAACCCGGAAAAGCTTGCCCGACGACTGCTCCGGAAGGGCGGCCCGGACGTGTACCTCGCCTTTCAGGTGGGCACCCGGGAGTCCCCGGCCGTCACCCTGCCCGTCCAGAAGTTCCGCACCGCCTACGGCAAGGGACCGATACACACCGCGCTGCAACTCATACCCGACGGCCGGCACAACGCCTGGGACTACCAGAAGGGCATGGCCGACGGTTCCCTGAAGTTCATCAGCGACCACCTGAAGGCCCCGGTTCCGAGCCGTTCCTGACTCCGGGCGCGCGGATGCAGATCACCTGAGTGGGGGAGATCCTGGAGGGGCGGGGGCCGTCCCGAGGAGGTCACACCATGTCCGTGATGGACAAGCTCAAGCAGATGCTGAAGGGGCACGAGCAGCAGGCCGGCAAGGGCGTCGACAAGGGCGGCGACATGCTCGACGAGAAGACCCAGGGCAAATACTCCGGGCAGGTCGACACGGCACAGGACAAACTCAAGGAACAGCTCGGCCGGGACCAGGACCAGCCGCCGCAGAGCTGACCGAACGGGTTTCCCCAAGGGCGGTGCCGGGCCGCCGCCCCGCCCGTACGCTGTGCGGATGATCTCCGCGTCGTCCGCCCGGCTGGCCCCCGACGTCCTGCTGCGCCCCGCCACGGCAAGGGACGCCGCCGGCCTCGCCCGGTCCTACCGGCGCAGCCGGGACCATCTGCGCCGCTGGGAGCCGGACCGGGACGACGCGTTCTTCACCACCGACGGCCAGGCGGCCCGGCTGCGCGGGCTGCTCGCCGAACGGAACGCCGGGCAGACCATGCCGTGGGTGCTGGAGCGGCGGCCGGACGACGGTGCCGGGGAGCCCGAGGTCGTCGGCGCGATCACGCTGACCGGGATCGTGCTGGGCCCGTTCCGCAGCGCCAACCTGGGCTACTGGATCGACGCGGGCCGGCTGCGCCGCGGCCTGGCCTCGGCCGCGGTGACCGCGGCCTGTGCCGCGGCCGATGCCGAGCTGGGCCTGCACCGCGTCCAGGCGGGCACCCTCGTCGACAACCTCGCGTCCCAGCGCACCCTGCTGAAGTGCGGCTTCAGCGCGTTCGGCACGGCCGAGAACTATCTGCACATCAACGGCGCCTGGCGCGACCACCGGCTGTTCCAGAAGATCCTCAACGACCGCCGCCCGTAAGGCCGCGGCCCCATCCGGACACGGAGCGGCGCCCGCCCCCGGACGGGAACGGGCGCCCCTTGCCGCGTGCCGCGGACGGGTCAGGCCAGCCGGATCTTCTCCGCCTGCGGGCCCTTGTGGCCCTGGGTGACCTCGAACGTCACCTTCTGGCCCTCCTGGAGCTCGCGGTAGCCGGTGGCGTCGATGTTGGAGTAGTGCGCGAAGACGTCGGCGCCGCCGCCGTCCTGGGCGATGAAGCCGAAGCCTTTCTCCGAGTTGAACCACTTCACGGTGCCGGAAGCCATATCTGTCTCCTTCGTTCAAGGGGCTCGGATCGGGTTCCGCGACTTGCGGCACCCGGAGGTGATCGCCTTGGGTCCGGAGACGCACCGCACACGCACACGCACAGCAAGAACGCCCGTGAATGCGACACGGGCGCCCGGTACTTCGGAACCACGACAGCTGTTCAGGACGCTACACCGAGCAACGCCCGGCGGGCGGCAGGTCCGTGACGGACGCGTCGCCCTTCACCGGGCCAGGGCCCTCCGATGTCCTCCGTATACCTGACCTATCGGATACGCGTACGAAACCGGTGAGGTCGCCCGGATGCCTGACGCAGGGCTCGACCCCACGTCTCCGTGCGGCCCGACCCCGGAGGCATGAAACCGCGTCAAACGTGTCATATGCGCCCGAACCGGGCCGATCTGCTGAGAATGAGCCCGTTGGTCGAGGACCACTTCGACGTTCGGAGCCGAAGGGGCCCGACGGAAGGCGAGGTGGCCGAGGTGGCGGAAGCTTCGACGGACGCGCAGGACGGCGAGGGGTCCGTCGAACGCGGGGGCTACGAGCAGGAACTGAAGCGGACGCTCGGCTCCTTCCAGGTGTTCGCGATCTCGTTCGCGTTCATCTCGGTGGCGGTCGGCGTCTTCTCGACCTACGACGACGTACTGCAGAACGCGGGTCCGGTCGGGATCTGGCTGTGGGTCATCGCGACCGTGGGGCAGGTGCTGGTGGCGCTGGTGGTGGCGCAGCTCGCGGGCCGCATCCCACTGAGCGGCTCCTCCTATCAGTGGGCCTCGCGGCTGGCCAACCCGAAGATCGGCTGGGGTTTCGGCTGGCTGACCTTCTGCTATCTGGCGATCGCGGTGGTGGCGATCGACAACGCGCTCGCGAGTCAGGCGTTCATGCCACTCGCCGGCATCGCACCGGACGAAGGGACCGCGCGCCTGATCACGCTCGCGGTGCTGCTCGTCCAGGCCGTGCTGGTGGTGGCCTCGACGCGCATCGTCAGCGTGATCAACGCGGGCGCCGTGGGGCTCGAACTGGGGCTGGTCGTGGTGCTGGCGCTCGCCCTCGCCATCGCCGTGGCGGTCACCGGCCACGGCGCGGCCGGCAACCTCGTCTCGCGCGGCGTCACCGTGAACGCCCCGAACTACTTCGACGTCGGCGGCGGATTGATGGTCGCGATGATCATGGGCCTCGCCACACTCGTCGGCTTCGACTCCGCGGCGAACCTGGCGGAAGAGGCCAAGGACCCCCTGCGCAGCGTCCCGCGCGCGATCGTGGGGTCCGTCCTGGCCGCCGGCGTGCTGGGCATCGTGTTCCTGATCTGCCTCACCGTCGCGATCGAGGACATCCCCCGCATCACCGCCAGCGAATCCCCGGTGGCGGCCATCATGCGTGAGCAACTGGGGCCGGCGATGGAGCGAACCCTCCTGATCGCCATCACGGTCGCGTTCTTCGGCGCCGGGATGGTGGTGATGACCGCGTGCTCACGCATCGTCTTCGCGATGTCCCGTGACGCCCGCTTCCCCGCCCATCGGCTGATGCGCCGGGTCAGCCCGCGCACGCACACTCCCGTCCCGGCGACGATCCTGATCTTCGCCGTGGGCATCGTCCTGATGGTCGCGCTGCCGGGTGCCGCGCTCCTGCAGCTGATCACGGCGTCGACGATCCTCCCGGCGATCATCTACGGCGCGACCACCATCCTCTACCTGGCGGTGCGCCGCCGACTGAGCCGCAAGAAGGGCGCGTTCGACCTCGGGCGGTTCGAGCTGCCGGTCGCGGTCTGCGCGCTGCTGTGGTCGGTCGCCTCGCTGGTCATGCTGGTGTCGCCGGCCGAGGCGCTGGTCCCCGCCCTGATCGTGGTCGGTCTGCTGCTCGCGGGCGGGGCGTTCTTCGTCGCCATGCTGAAACTCGACCGCGCGGCCCTGGAGAGCGAGCCGGGAGACGTGAGCGTCTACAAGCACTGACCGAAGGACCCCTCCCCACCGTCCGTCGTCAGAGGTCCTGCCGGTCCGCAGCCGTTTCCGCACCCACGTCAGGGTCCTTCCCGGCCACCGCCTCCGGGGCCTTCCCGGCCACCGCCTCCGGATCCTTTCCGACCGCCGCCTCCGGGGCCTTTCCGACCGCCGCTTCCGGATCCTTTCCGGCCGCCGCTTCCGTGGCCCCGCACGGCTTGCGGCGCCGCCACCACAGCCCGGTGCCGAGCCCGGCGGCCGCGATCACCCCGACCGCCGCGGCCGACGTCAGCAGCCACCGCCGGCGCCCCACGCCGTCCTCGTCCCCCGGGGCACCGGCCACGTGCAGGGGCTGCAGCGATGTCGGCCGGTGGACGACGTGCCCGGCCCCGGCGTCCCGCCAGCCCGGGGCGACGCCCGGCAGCATGGCCACCGCGGCGGCCCGGGGAGCCACCTCGAAGCCCCAGTCCAGCAGCGCCCGGGTCTCCTCGTAGACCGCGTTCGAGGCGCCGGACTGCGGGTTCATCACGGTGACCAGCAGCGTCCGGCCGTCCCGCCGGGCCGCCGCGACCAGGGTGTTGCCGGCGTGCGTCGTGTAGCCGTTCTTCACCCCGATCAGTCCCTCGTACGGGCGTACGCCGTGCGAGCCGACCAGCAGCCGGTTGGTGTTCTGGATGCCGAACGCGTCCGGGCCGCCGTCCAGCGGGAGTTGGGCCCGTTTCGTCGCGGCGAACTCCGCGAAATCGGGGTTGGTCAGCCCGGCCTGCCCGAAGAGCGACAGGTCGTAGGCGGAGGAGACCTGCCCCGGGGTGTCGAAGCCGTCCGCGGACTCCACCCGGGTGTCGCGGGCGCCGAGGCGGCGCGCGGTCTCCTGCATGTCGTCGATGGTCTTGTTCCAGCCACCGTTCATGGCGGCCAGGGTGTGCACCGCGTCGCTCCCGGAGCTGAGGAAGACGCCGTGCCACAGGTCGGCGACGTGGTACGGCACCTCCTCCTGGAGCCCGGCCATCGAGCTGCCCGCCTCGATGCCGGCCAGGTCCTCCATGGAGACGGTGTGCACCGTCCCCTGGGAGAACTTCGGCAGCACGGTCAGCGCGAACAGCGTCTTGAGCGTACTGGCGGGCGGCAGCGGCCGATGGGCGTCCTTGGCGGCCAGCACCTTGCGGCTCCCCAGGTCCGTCACCATCCACGACAACGCGGAGACCTTCGGCGGCTCCGGTACGTCCCGCCGCGCCTCGAACTGCACTCCGCGCCGGTCCAGCCGGTTCCCGGCATCGGCCGCGGGGCGGGCCCCGGCCCGCGGATCGTCGACGCCGTACGGCCCATCGGCCCGTACGCTCCGGCACGCGCCGGCGGCCGGTGCCGGAGCGGCCACGGCCAGCAGTCCGGCGGCACAAACGGCCACGACGGTCACGGCTCTGACGGGGGCCCATCTCGCGCTCGACATGAGCCCACGCTAAGAACGACGGGGGCGGGGCGCTGGTTGGCCTACGCCATCTGGTGACTTCCCACGTACCCGTCCGCGGCGCCGCGGGGGTTGCCGTTGTCCGCTTTGCGGCGCCGCGTACGTACCTGGCTGTCCCGCCGCGGGGCTTGCTCGCCGGTGCGCTTTGCGGCGCCCCGCACGTAGCTGTCTCTCCCGCCGCGGAGCTTGGTCGCCGTTGCGCTTTGCGGCGCCCCGCACGTACCTGGCTGTCCCGCCGCGGGGCTTGCTCGCCGGTGCGCTTTGCGGCGCCCCGCACGTAGCTGTCTCTCCCGCCGCGGGGCTTGGTCGCCGTTGCGCGCTTTGCGGCGCCGCCCACGTGGCTGTCTGCTGCGCCGCGGGGCTCGCTCGCCGTTGGGCTTTGCGGCGCCCCGCACGTACTCGTCTTTCCCGTCGCGGGTCGTCTGGCCGTTGCGCCTGCGGCGGGCTGGGTGGTTGTCGGGTGCGGTGACGGGCCTGCGGGGCCGGTGTTTGGGACTGCTGTCGCTTTACGTCCCAAACACCGGCCCCTCCGGCCCGTCCCCTCCCGTTGGGG
>NZ_JBEZMM010000094.1:0-16925 GCF_040652715.1 Streptomyces sp. NPDC048196
GGGGCCGGTTGTGTGGACGTAAAGCGACAGCAGTCCACACAACCGGCCCCGGAGGCCCGTCACCGCACCCAACACAAACCCAGCCCGCCGCAGGCGCCACGGCGACCAAGCCCCGCGGGGGGAGAGACGGGTACGTACGCGGCGCCGCAAAGCGCGCCACGGCGACCAAGCCCCGCGGCGGGAAAGCCAGCTACGCGGGGCGCCGCAAAGCGCAATGGCGAGACGCCCCGCGGCGCCGCAGACAGCCACGTGCGCGGCGCCGCAAAGCGCAACGGCGCGCAACCCCCGCGGCGGGACGGCCAAGTACGTGGGAGGCACCCCAAAGCGCAGCGGACGGGTCAGGAATAGAAGAGCCGCTCCACGACGCTGCGCGCGCGGCGGGTGATGCGGCGGTAGTCGTCGATCATTTCGCCGCTGCGGCCGGAGGCCTCGTTGCCGCGGCCGTTATCGGTGGGGCGGCGGCTGAGGCCGTCCTCGTAGCCGAGGTAGCGGCCGACCGCGGCCAGTTCCCGGCCGTCGACCGGGAACGTGTCGCCGGGACGGCCGCGGACGAGCATCACCGCGTTGCGGACCCGGGCCGCCAGGACCCACGCCTCGTCCAGTATCTGGGCGTCCTCCGTGGCGATCAGCCCGGCCGCGTGGGCGGCGGACAGGGCCTCGCGGGTGCGGGTGGTGCGCAGGCCGGGGACCTCCCAGCCGTGCTGCATCTGGAGCAGCTGGACCGTCCACTCGACGTCGCTCAGGCCGCCGCGGCCCAGCTTGGCGTGGGTGGTGGGGTCCGCGCCGCGGGGCAGCCGTTCGGACTCCATCCGGGCCTTGAGCTTGCGGATCTCGCGTACCGCCTCGTCGCCCAGGCCCTCGGCCGGGTAGCGCAGCGGGTCGATCAGCTCGATGAAGCGCTGCCCGAGGTCGAGGTCGCCGGCGACCGGTTCGGCGCGCAGCAGGGCCTGTGCCTCCCAGACCAGGGACCAGCGCCGGTAGTAGGCCGCGTAGGAGGCGAGGGTGCGCACCAGCGGACCGGTCCGGCCCTCCGGGCGGAGGTCGGCGTCGATGAGCAACGGCGGGTCGGAGGAGGGGAGTTGGAGCAGCCGGCGCATTTCGTTGGCGACCGCGTGGGCGGCCTTGGCGGCTTCCTGTTCGTCGGCTCCCTCGCGGGGTTCGTGGACGAAGAGGACGTCGGCGTCCGAGCCGTAGCTCAGCTCGTGGCCGCCGAAGCGGCCCATGCCGATCACCGCGAAGCGGGTGGGCAGGGTGTCGCCCCACTGGGCGCGGACCGCGGCGCGCAGCGCACCGGCGAGGGTGGCGGCGTTGAGGTCGGAGAGGGCGGAGCCGACCGCGTCGACGGAGTGGCCGTGGTCGGTGTCGGCGGGGCTGAATTCCGTGCCGTACGCGCCGATCACGTCGGACGCGGCGGTGCGGAACATCTCCCGGCGGCGGACCCCGCGGGCCGCCGCGACCGCCGCCTCCGCACCGTCCGCGCGGCCGACCGCGGCCAGCACCTCCTGTTCCAGGGCGGCGCGGCTGCGGGGCTGGAGGCCGTCGGGGGCGCCGAGGAGGGCCACCGCCTCGGGGGCGCGGAGGAGCAGGTCGGGGGCGAGGCGGCCGGCGGAGAGCACCCGGGCGAGGTTCTCGGCGGCCGCGCCCTCGTCGCGCAGCAGCCGGAGGTACCAGGGGGTCTTGCCGAGCGCGTCGGAGACCTTGCGGAAGTTGAGCAGTCCGGCGTCGGGGTCGGCGGAGTCCGCGAACCAGGCGAGCAGCACCGGGAGCAGGGTCCGCTGGATGGCGGCCTTACGGGTCACGCCGGAGGCCAGCGCCTCCAGGTGGCGCAGTGCGGCCACCGGGTCGGCGTAGCCGAGCGCTTCGAGGCGGTGACCGGCGGCCTTGGCCGACAGCCGGGCCTCGCCGGGCTCCAGGTGGGCGACGGCGTCGAGCAGGGGGCGGTAGAAGAGCTTCTCGTGCAGTCGGCGCACCTCCCTGGCGTGCCATCTCCATTCCCTGCGGAGGGTGTCGACCGGCTCGGTCCGCAGTCCCAACGAGCGTGCCAGGCGGCGCAGTTCGGCCTCGTCCTCGGGCATCAGGTGGGTGCGGCGGAGGCGGAACAGCTGGATGCGGTGTTCGAGGGTGCGCAGGAAGCGGTAGGCGGCGTCCAGGGCGGCGGCGTCCTGACGTCCCACGTAGCCGCCGGCCGCGAGGGCGGCCAGGGCGTCCAGGGTGGTGGCGCTGCGCAGGGTGGCGTCGCTGCGGCCGTGCACCAACTGGAGGAGCTGGACGGCGAATTCGACGTCGCGCAGGCCGCCGGGGCCGAGCTTGAGTTCGCGTTCGATCTGCGCCGCGGGGATGTTCTCGACGACCCGGCGGCGCATCTGGCGGACGTCGGAGACGAAGTTGTCCCGTTCGGCGACCTCCCACACCATCGGGGCGAGCGCGTCGACGTACTCCTGGCCGAGGCCGAGGTCGCCGGCCATCGGGCGGGCCTTGAGCAGGGCCTGGAACTCCCAGGTCTTGGCCCAGCGCTGGTAGTAGGCGAGGTGGCTGCTGAGGGTGCGGACCAGGGGGCCGTTGCGGCCTTCGGGGCGCAGGTTGGCGTCGACCGGCCAGATGGTGCCTTCGACGGTGTTGTCCGAGCACAGCTGCATCATGCGGGCGGCGATCCGGGTCGCGGCCTGCAGTGCCTTGGCCTCGTCGACGCCGTCCTTGGCCTCGGCGACGAAGATGACGTCGACGTCGGAGACGTAGTTCAGCTCCCGGCCGCCGCATTTGCCCATGCCGATGACGGCCAGCCGGCACACCGCGGCGTCGCCGGGCGCCTCTTCGTAGGAGATCTGCAGGGCGGCGCGGACGGTGGCGGTGGCCAGGTCGGCGAGTTCCGCCGCGGCCTCGGCGACGTCCGTGGTGCCGCACACGTCGCGGGCCGCGATGCCGAGGAGGGCCCGGCGGTAGGCGGCGCGCAGCGCGTCGGCGCGGGGCCGGCCCTCGCCCTGTTCGCCCCAGATGCCCTCGGCGAGGGCCTGCTCGAACTCGGGGGTGGTGGGGTGCAGGTCGGCCGACTCGTAGGTGACCAGTGACCGCCAGTCGCCGGGGTGGCGGGCGAGGTGGTCGGCGAGCGCCTCGGAGGCGCCCAGTACGCCGAGCAGCCGGTCGCGCAGCGGTTTCGCGGCGACGAGGGTGCTCAGCAGCGCCTGCTGCTCGTCCTCGGGCAGCGCCTCCACCAGCCGGACCAGACCCCGCAGGGCCAGGTCGGGGTCGGCGGTGCCGCCGAAGGCCTCCAGGAGGACCGAGTCGTCGCGGACGGCTGCGAGTTCGGGGGCGTCGAGCAGTTCCCCGGCCGCCGAGGGGTCGGTGAACCCGTGTCTCAGCAGCCGGCCGAACGTGCTGCTCCGCCGTCCCTGCGGAGCGGGTAGTGCCATGGTCCAGCCTCTCGGGGGCGCGGTGGCTCAGAGCACGGGCAGCATCTTGCGCAGCTCGAAGGCGGTGACCTCCGACCTGTACTCCTCCCACTCCTGCTTCTTGTTGCGGAGGAAGAAGTCGAAGACGTGCTCGCCGAGGGTTTCGGCGACGAGTTCGCTGCGCTCCATGAGTTCGATGGCCTCGCCGAGGTTCTGCGGCAGCGGCTCGATGCCCATCGCCCGGCGCTCGGAGTCGGTCAGTGCCCAGACGTCGTCGTCGGCGCCGGCCGGCAGTTCGTAGCCCTCCTCGATGCCCTTGAGGCCGGCGGCGAGCAGGACGGCGTAGGTGAGGTAGGGGTTGGCGCCGGAGTCGATCGAGCGGACCTCGACCCGGGTGGAGCCCATCTTGCCGGGCTTGTACATCGGGACGCGGATCAGCGCGGAGCGGTTGTTGTGGCCCCAGCAGATGTACGAGGGGGCCTCGCCGCCGGCGCCCGCGGTGCGGTTGGCGCCGCCCCAGATGCGCTTGTAGGAGTTCACCCACTGGTTGGTGACGGCGGAGATCTCGCCGGCGTGCTTGAGCAGGCCGGCGATGAAGGACCGGCCCACCTTGGAGAGTTGGTACTCCGAGCCGGATTCGTGGAAGGCGTTGCGGTCGCCCTCGAAGAGGGAGAGGTGGGTGTGCATGCCGGAGCCGGGGTACTCGGAGAACGGCTTGGGCATGAAGGTCGCCTGGACGCCCTGCTCCAGCGCGACCTGCTTCATGACCAGCCGGAAGGTCATGATGTTGTCGGCGGTGGAGAGCGCGTCGGCGTACCGCAGGTCGATCTCCTGCTGGCCGGGGGCGCCCTCGTGGTGGCTGAATTCCACCGAGATGCCCATCGACTCCAGCATGGTGATCGCCTGGCGGCGGAAGTCCATGCCGACGTTCTGCGGGGTGTGGTCGAAGTAGCCGGAGGAGTCGCCGGGGATCGGCCGGGAGCCGTCGACGGGCTTGTCCTTGAGCAGGAAGAACTCGATCTCGGGGTGGGTGTAGAAGGTGAAGCCGAGGTCGGAGGTCTTCGCCAGGATCCGCTTGAGGACGTACCGGGGGTCGGCGTACGAGGGAGAGCCGTCCGGCATCAGGATGTCGCAGAACATCCGGGCGGTGCCGGGGGCCTCGGCGCGCCAGGGGAGGATCTGGAAGGTGCCGGGGTCGGGCTTGGCGATCATGTCGGATTCGTACACCCGGGCGAAGCCTTCGATGGCCGACCCGTCGAAACCGATGCCCTCGTCGAAGGCCTGCTCCAGTTCGGCGGGCGCGACGGCCACCGACTTCAGGAAGCCGAGCACATCGGTGAACCACAGCCGGACGAAGCGGATGTCGCGCTCTTCCAGCGTCCGGAGCACAAACTCCTGCTGCTTGTCCATGGGTCACCAATCCTTGCAGGTCAATCGGCCTGTCCACGTACGTCGAACGACGCGCGTGGCAACCAGTATCACGTGAGGGGGTTACCGTCACATTACGCACCCTTGGCCTGAACCAGAACCGTCGACCCGTAACCCCCGCTCCGCTTCCTTCCCGCATCCTTTCCCGCAGCGAGCAAGCTCAGCGCAGCCGGCGGCGGCAATCGGGCCGCTTGGCCCACTCTTGAAGCCGCCCTGAGGGGCCGTTGACCAGCTGTTGAGCGGGGCGTTCCGGTCGGTTCCGGGTGGTGACCGGGCGGGGACGGCGGGTGCCGTACGGGGTTACCCGAGCGGGGCGGCGTCGCGGCCGGTGCCGGTGAGGTCCAGGACGGCGTGGACCACGGATTCCGGGACGTCGGCCATCACCAGGTGGCCCGCGGGGGCGGCGACCGCGAACCGCCCGCCGAGTTCCGCGGCCAGGGCCCGCTGGCGCTCCAGCCAGCGCAGCCGGCCGGCGGTCTCGCTGACGTCGTAGGCCGCCAGGACCGTCACCGGGACGGGTGGCAGCGGGCGGTCCCGGCGCAGCGCGGCGAGTTCGGCGGCCTGGTAGGGGTAGGTGGCGTTCTCCAGGACGCAGGCCCGGGCGACCCGGCTGGTGCGGTAGCCGGCCCGCTCCCAGGGGTGCGGCGGATGGCTGCCGACCGTCGAGGCGCGGCCCACCAGGCGGCGGGCGGCCGGGCCCAGGGCGCGCGGCAGACCGGCCGCGGACAGCGCCCCGGCCACCCCGCCCGCCCAGGCCGTCCGCACCGCCCGCGGCAGCAGGGGCCGTGGGTCCTCCTCGATGCTGCCGTCGACGAGGACGACCCCGGCGCAGCGCTCCGGGTGCAGCCGGGCGAACGCCTCGGCGTGGAACCCGGCGAGGGAGTGGCCGACGACGGTGGCCGGGCCGCGGTGGCCGAGCGCGTCGAGGAGCCGGGCGATCCGGTCCGCCTCGGCGGCCAGGGTGGGCGGCGCGGGCGCCCGGGCGCTGAGCCCGAGGCCGGGGCGGTCGAAGCGGACGACGGTGCGGTGGGGGGCGAGCAGCGCGGCGACCGCGTCCCAGTCGAACCACGCCATGCCGAGGCCGCCGCTGAGCACGCAGAGCGGACCGGAGCCCTCCGTCACGACGTGCAGCGGCACCCCGTCGACGCGCACGAACCGGCCGGGGGTGGGGAGGCGGTGGCTGCTCATCGGTGGGGGATCTCCTGTCCCGGTCACGGACATCCGGGTGCTCGGGCGGATCCGGCCGGCCGTACGGGGGTTCCCGGCCGCGCCGGACGTGCCCGGGGCCCGCCGGTGGGGCGGGAAGGCCAAGGATAGGCGGGCGACGCCCCGTTCGGCGGCGCTCCGGTGGAGGGTGATACCCCTCGGGGGTAGGGTGCGAACCGGCGGCCCCCTCCGGTGTCCGCCGTCCTCGTCGGGAGGTCCGCGATGCGTGCACAGGGCACGGCCGCCGCCGCGTGGTGCGGCCGGCTGCCGCGGTGCACGCGGACGGTGCGCGCGGGTCTGCTGCCCGGCTGGTGGCCGATATCTGCGCCGCCGCGCCCCATATTCCCCGGCCCCTCGTCGGTGCCGCGCGCCCGGTAGCGCGCCCCGCCGCCGAGGTCCCCGGGAGTCCGCGGCGGAACCTTCGTCAGCCGCCCCGCAGCCGACCCTGCTCACACCGACACCGTTTCGAGGTGCTCTCTTCCATGCGCGATTCGCAGCGCCCTGCCCTGCACGATGACCCGTCCGGTGCCCCGTCGGAACGCCCGACGGGCGGCCCCGCGGAAGGCCCGTCGGAAGGCCCGTCGGACGTTCGGCCCGAAGGCCGGTCCGAGGCGCCGGGTGACGCTCGGCCCGCCGGCCCGCGGACGCCCTCGCGGCGCGCCCTGCTCGGTGCGGGGGCCGCGGTCGCCGGCAGCGGGCTGCTGGCCGCCTGCGGCACGCCGGACACCGGCTCCGGCCCGGACGTCAAGGCCGGTCTGTACGGCTCCCACCCCTCCCGCCGCCCCCACCCGTCCCCCAGCGCGCACGGCTCCCACGGCTTGCACGGCTCGGCCGGCAGCCCGGCACCTCACGGCACCCACAAGGACCATGACGCGCATGGCTCCCACGGCTCCCACGGCGCGCACGGCTCCCACGATTCCCATGGCACGCACGGCTCCCACGGCGGCGGTGGCCCCGGTGGGAGGCCCCCGCGGGGCTATGTGACCCCCGACGGCCCCGAGGTGGCCGAGCGCGAACGCAAGCGCGGCACCGGCCCCGTCCGGCACTTCACCCTGACCGCCGCCGCGACCCGGCTCGAACTGGGCGGCGGCCGGACCGTCAGGACCTGGGCGTACGGCGACGAACTGCCGGGCAAGGAGATCCGGGTCACCGCGGGCGAGCGGATCGCGCTGACCCTCCACAACCACCTGCCGCAGTCCACCACCGTCCACTGGCACGGGCTGCACGTGCGCAACGACATGGACGGCGTCCCGGACCTCACCCAGCGGGCCATCCGGCCCGGCGGTTCCTCCGTCTACCGCTTCATGGTCAACGAGCCCGGTACGCACTGGCTGCATCCGCACGTCGGCGTGCAGTTGGACCGCGGACTGTACGCGCCGCTGATCGTCGAGGACCCCAGGGAGCCGCTCTCGTACGACCACGAGTGGGTCGTCCTGATCGACGACTGGATCGACGGGATCGACGGCCGCACCCCGGACGCCGTACTGGCCGGATTCCTCAAGCGCGCGGGCCGGCACGGCGGCATGGGCCACATGGGCGGTATGGGCGCGCATATGAACATGGACATGGGTGACGACGGGAAGGGCGGCGGCGGGACCGCCACCCAACACGGGCACGACGGGCACGGGCACGACGGGGACGGGCACGGGCACGGGCACGGCAAGGGCGGCCACGGGCACGGCGGCGGGCACAACCACGGGCACGGCTCGGCGCGGCGGCTGTTCGGCGGGCGCCGGCGGCTCTGGGGCGACCCGGGCTCGGTGGACCACCCGCTCCACCTCATCAACGGCCGTACCGCCCGGCATCCGCACACCTTCCGCGCCCGGCCCGGCGACCGGATCCGGATCCGGATCATCAACGCGGGCGGGGACACGTCCTACCGGGTCGCGCTCGGCGGCCACCGGATGACCGTCACCCACACCGACGGCTACCCCGTACGGCACGCCAAGACGGACGCGCTGCTGATCGGTGTGGGCGAGCGCTACGACGTCCTGGTCACCGCCAAGGACGGCGCCTTCCCGCTGACCGCGGTCGCCGAAGGCAAGCGGAACCGTTCCGCGCTGGCCGTGCTGCGGACCGGGCACGGGTCCGCGCCCGGCCCGTCCGACCGGCCCGCGGAGCTGCGCGGCAGGCTGATGACCGCGGACCAGCTCAAGGCGGCCGCCTCCGTACGGCTCTCGTCGCGCCGCCCCGACCGCGTCATCGACATGACCCTCACCGGCAACATGGCCCGGTACAACTGGGCGATCAACGGCCGGCCGTACTCCCCGTACCAGCGCTATCCCGTGCGGTCCGGTGAGCGGGTGCGGATGGTCTTCCGCAACCACACCCGGATGTGGCATCCGATGCATCTGCACGGCCACCACTTCGAACTGCCGCACGGCGGGCCCCGGAAGGACACCACGATCGTGCTGCCGGGGCGGCGGGTGGCGGTCGATTTCTCCGCCGACAACCCGGGGCTGTGGATGGTCCACTGCCACAACATCTACCACTCGGAGTCGGGGATGATGACGATCCTGGGCTACCGCTCGTAGAGGTCGGACGGGCGGCCGGCGCCCTCCCCCGGACGCCGGCCCGGGCCCGGACGCCGGCCCGGGCCCGGCCTTCCGCCTCTCCCCCCGCGTTGCCCTCTCCCCCCATTGCGTCAGAAAGACGATTACACTGGCGGGGTGCCTCAACTCCGCCTCGCCCTCAATCAGATCGATTCCTGCGTCGGGGACCTCGCGCAGAACGCCGAGACGATCGTGCGCTGGACCCGGCACTCCGCCGACCAGGGCGCCCATCTCGTCGCGTTCCCCGAGATGGCGCTCACCGGCTATCCCGTCGAGGACCTCGCGCTGCGCCCGTCGTTCGTCGAGGCGAGCCGGGCCGCGCTGCGGGCGCTGGCCGGCCGGCTGGCCGACGAGGGCCTGGGCGAACTCCCCGTCGTCGTCGGCTATCTCGACCGCTGCGAGCAGGACCGGCCGCGCTACGGACGCCCGGCCGGCGCACCGCAGAACGCCGCAGCGGTGCTGCACCGCGGCACGGTCGCGCTCTCCTTCGCCAAGCACCACCTGCCCAACTACGGCGTCTTCGACGAGTTCCGCTACTTCGTGCCCGGCGACACGCTGCCCGTCGTCCGGCTGCACGGCATCGACATCGCGCTGGCCATCTGCGAGGACCTGTGGCAGGACGGCGGCCGGGTGCCGGCGACCCGCAGTGCGGGGGCCGGGCTGCTGCTGTCCATCAACGCCTCCCCGTACGAGCGGGACAAGGACGACACCCGGCTGGAGCTGGTCGGCAAGCGGGCGCAGGAGGCCGGCTGCGCCACGGCCTACCTCGCCATGATCGGCGCCCAGGACGAGCTGGTCTTCGACGGCGACTCGATCGTGGTGGACAAGGACGGCGGGGTGATCGCGCGGGCGCCGCAGTTCGCGGAGGGCTGTGTGCTGGTCGACCTGGACCTGCCCGCAGCGGCGCCGGAGCCGCCGGCCGGTGTCCTGGACGACGGGCTGCGCGTGGACCACCTCGTGCTCTCCGCCGACCCGCTGCCGGCGTACCCACCGGAGAGCCCCGGCGGCCAGGCCGAACGCCTCGTCGACCTGGAGGAGATCTACACCGCGCTGGTCGTCGGCCTGCGCGCGTACGTGGCGAAGAACGGCTTCCGAAGCGTCGTGGTCGGTCTCTCCGGGGGCATCGACTCGGCCCTCGTCGCCACGATCGCCTGTGATGCGCTGGGCGCCGCGCAGGTGCACGCGGTGGCGATGCCGTCGCGCTACTCCTCCGAGCACTCGCTCACCGACGCGGCCGAACTCGCCCGCCGGACCGGCCTGGCGTTCCGTACGGTCCCCATCGGGCCGATGTTCGACGCCTACATGGACTCGCTCTCCCTGACCGGTCTCGCGGAGGAGAACCTCCAGTCCCGGCTGCGCGGTACGACCCTGATGGGGATCTCCAACCAGGAGGGCCATCTGGTCCTCGCCCCCGGCAACAAGTCCGAGCTGGCCTGCGGCTATTCGACGCTCTACGGGGACTCGGTGGGCGGCTACGGCCCCATCAAGGACGTCTACAAGTCCGTGGTCTACGAGCTGGCCCGCTGGCGCAACCAGGCCGCCGCGGACCGCGGCCGGACCCCGCCGATCCCGGAGCACACCCTCACCAAGCCGCCGAGCGCGGAGCTCCGCCCCGGCCAGGTCGACACCGACTCGCTGCCGGACTACGAGGTGCTGGACGGGATCCTGGAGCTCTACGTCGACCGGGACCGCGGCCACGCCGACATCGTCGCCCGGGGCTATGACGCCGCGCTGGTCACCCGGGTCCTGCGGATGGTCGACCACGCCGAGTACAAGCGCCGGCAGTACCCGCCGGGCCCCAAGATCTCCGCGAAGGGCTTCGGCAAGGACCGCCGGCTGCCGATCACCAACCACTGGCGCGAGGGCCGCTGAGGGGCCTGAGGGCCGCTGAGGGCCCTGGGGGCGGCTCCCCCGGGGGCGGCCCGACCGGTTGCGGGGCGCCGGCCGGTTACGACCCGCCGCCGGTCCGGGCGCCCGCTTCGGCCGGGGCCGGGGCGTCGTCGCTGCGGGCGACGATGCGCGAGGGGTCGCGCGGGGCCCGGTCCAGCAGGCCGGCGGTCACCGCGACGACCAGGCCGAGGGCGGCCAGCACGGCGCCGACCAGGGCCGGGGAGGTCCAGCCCCAGCCGGCCGAGAGGGCCAGCCCGCCGACCCAGGCGCCGCCCGCGTTGGCGAGGTTGAAGGCGGACTGGTTGGAGGCGGCGGCCAGGGTGGGGGCCTGGTGGGCCTTGTTCATGACCAGCATCTGCAGGGGCGTGGTGGTCAGGAAGCCGATCGCGCCGACGAGGACGACGGTGACCATGGCGGCCCACGCCACCGGGGCGGCGAAGTGCAGGGCCGCAAGGACCAGGGCCAGCCCCGCCAGGGAGCCGTAGAGGGTGGGGCGCAGCGCGCGGTCGGTGAGCGGGCCGGCGGCGAGCGCGCCGAGGGTCATGCCGATGCCGAAGAGGGCGAGCACGAGCGGGACCGAGCTCTCGGCGAGGCCGGTGACCCGGGTCATCATCGACGCCAGGTAGCTGTAGACGGCGAAGATGCCGGCGAAGCCGAAGACCGTGGTCAGCAGGCCGAGGAGCACCTGGCGGTTGCCGAGCGCGCGCAGTTCGCGGGCCAGGCCGGTGCGTTCCTCGGCGGGCAGCGGCGGGATCAGCCGGGCCAGCGAGGCCATGGCGAGCAGTCCGATGGCGGCCACGATGAGGAAGGTGGCGCGCCAGCCGAGCCGCTGGCCGAGGAGGGTGGCGGCGGGCACGCCGACGATGTTGGCGATGGTCAGGCCGAGGAACATGGTGGCGACGGCGCGGGCCTGGCGGCCTTCGCGGACCAGCCGGGCGGCGACCACCGCGCCGACGCCGAAGAAGGCGCCGTGCGGGAGGCCGGCCAGCAGCCGGCCGGCGATCAGCAGTCCGAAGTTCGGGGCCAGGGCGGACGCCAGGTTGCCGACCGTGAAGACCGCCATGAGCAGGACGAGCATCCGTTTGCGGGGGATGCGGGACCCGAGGGCGGTGAGCAGCGGGGCGCCGATGACGACGCCGAGGGCGTAGGCGGAGACGAGGTAGCCGGCGGTGGGCACCGAGGTGCCCAGGTCGTCCGCGACGTTGGGCAGCAGGCCCATCATCACGAATTCCGTGGTGCCGATACCGAAGGCCGAGATCGCGAGTGCGAGCAGAGCCAAGGGCATGGAAAACCTTTCGGGGACGCGTTCCGTACGTGCGGGCAGAGACGTGGCCGTGCGTCCTGCCGGGCCGGCAGGACGCACGGGACTTCTACGGTCTCTTAAGTTCTCTTACGGAACAAAGTCTCCCAGGCGCAGTATTCCGGCGGGGGAACGGGACGTTACGGGGCCGCGTCCGCCCGTCACACCTTGACCGAGGCGGCGACCGGGAGGTGGTCACTGCCGGTCGAGGGCATCACCCACGCCTTGACCGGGTCCATGCCCTTCATCATGATCTGGTCGATCCGGGCCATCGGGAAGCCGGCCGGCCAGCTGAAGCCGAAGCCGTCACCGGCGGCGCCCTGGGCGGAGCGCATCTGCGAGGTGACCGGGGCCAGCGAGCGGTCGTTCATGGTGCCGTTGAGGTCGCCGAGCAGCATGACCTTCTTGACCGGGTCGGCGGCGATCGCCTCGCCCAGCGCCTCGGCGCTGCCGTCGCGCTGGTTGGCGGTGAAGCCGGCCTCGACCTTGACCCGGACCGACGGCAGGTGGGCCACGTAGACGCCGAACTGCCGGCCGTCGGTGGCGGTGACGGTGGCGCGCAGCGCGCGGGTCCAGCCCATCTTGATGTCCACCGGCCGGGCGTCGCTCAGCGGCAGCTTGCTCCACAGGCCGACCGTGCCCTGCACGGTGTGGTACGGGTACGCCTTCGCCAGCCCCTTGCGGTACGTGGGCAGGGCGTCGCCGGTCAGCTCCTCCAGGGCGACGACGTCCGCGCCGGAGTGCACGATGTCCCGGGCGGTGGCCGCCGGGTCGGGGTTGTCGGCGTTGACGTTGTGGGTGACGACGGTGACGTTGCCGCCGGTGCCGGCCTTGTCCGTGAGCTGCCCGGCGAACAGGTTGACCCAGACGAAGGCCGGCAGGACCAGCGCGATCAGGGCGGTCGCGGAGCGGCGCAGGACCGCGGCGAGCAGCAGCAGCGGGATGCCCAGGCCGAGCCACGGCAGGAAGGTCTCCAGCAGGCTGCCCAGGTTTCCTACGTCGTTGGGCACCCGGGCGTGCAGCATCATCAGCAGCCCGAGCACCACCGCCAGCGCCGCCAGCACGATGCCGCGCCGCCACATCCCGTCGGGACGCCACCAGTTCCGCAGGCGTCCGGCCCGGGAACCGGCCCCTTCGGGACCCCGCCCCTGCTCCGGCTCCGTCATGTATGCCTGCGCCATTCCGCCGTCCTCACTGCCTTGCTCCGGTGCTGTCACCCGTGATCACCGACCCTAGGTGATGGCCGTAATGCGGTTTCTTAGATTCGCGCCGGGCCGTGCCGCGCGCTCTTCGGAGGGGAGGACGGCGGTGGTGTGGGCCGGGGTTCCGGTCATCGGGTCCGTGACCACGGCTGTGACAGAACGGGCATGGTCCGGTCATATGGCGCCGGGTGCCCGGGACGGGCGGGCCGGTGGGCACTCAGCCCGCCGCGGCCCGGGGACGGGGCCGTACGCCGTCGAGGACCGTGTCGACGATGTCCTCGGCCAGCCCCTCGGGGAGGTCCTTCCACCGGTGGAGGAAGGCCCGGGCCAGCATCGGGCCGACGAAGAGGTCGGCGAGGGTGTCGACGGGGCGGTCGGTGCGGATCTCGCCGGTGGCCATCCCCCGGCGGAGCACCGCGAGCAGCGCCTCGTTGCGGGCCCGGACGACCGAGCGGTGGTACTCCTCCCACAGCTGCGGGTGTGCCTGGACGTGGCTGACGACGGTGCGCAGCAGCGCGGAGTCCCGTTTGGCCAGGCCGCGGCGGCGGAGGAATTCCAGCAGGGACACCAGGTCGTCACGGACCGAGTCGCCGTCGAGCGGCGGGAGCGGGGCGTCCAGGGACCGCATGACGTCCAGCATCAGGGCGTCCTTGCCGGACCAGCGGCGGTAGACCGTGGCCTTGCCGACGCCGGCCTCGCGGGCGATGCCTTCCATGGACAGCTCGCCCATGGACGCCCCGTTCTCGATCAGGCGGAGCACCGCCTCGATGATCGCGGAGTCGGCCGCGGCGCTCCGCGGCCGGCCGCGGCGCTCCGCCGCCACCGGGTCCGGCTCCGCGCCGGTCACCGCCGCCTCGGGGTCCCGTGCCGCCCGGCTCATCGCGCTGCGCCCGCCTTCCGTTCGTCCTGCGGCTCCGCGGACTGCGGCGCCGGTCCCTTCCTGCCCGGCAGGAAGGCCAGCACGACCAGGGCGCCGACGGCCGAGACGGTGGCCGAACCGAGGGCGGTGACGTGCATGGCGTGGACGAAGGCGTCGTTCGCGGCGGTGACCAGCGGCCGGCCCGGGGCGCCCATCCGCTCCGCGAGGCCGAGGGTGGCCTCGATCGACTCACCGGCCGCGTGCCGGGCACCGTCCGACAGTCCGGGCACCGCGTCCAGGACGCCCTGGATGCGGTCCCGGTAGCTCGTGGACAGCAGCGAGCCCAGGACGGCGACGCCGAGGGTGCCGCCGACCTGCCGGAAGACGTTGTTGAGCGCGGAGCCGGAACCGGCCTTCTCGCGGGGCAGCGACTGCATGATCGAGACGGTGACCGGCGGCATGATGTGCGCCATGCCGGCGCCCTGCAGGAAGAACAGCGCCTCCATGACCCAGATCGGGCTGTCGCTGTCCAGCAGCAGCAGGCCCAGCATGGTGTCGGCCACCACGAACATGCTGAAGGTGCACACCGCGCGGGCGCCGTAGCGGTCCACGGCCAGCCGGGCCCGCGGCGCGAAGATCATCTGGGCGGCGGCCAGCGGCAGGAGCAGCAGGCCGGCCTGGAGCGGGGTGTAGCCGCGCACGCTCTGCACGTAGAAGACGATGAAGAACGTGACGCCCATCAGGGAGAAGAAGACCAGGGCGATGGCGGCGATCGCGGCGGAGAACGCGGGCTTGCGGAAGTAGTTGATGTCGATCGACGGATGGTCGCTGCGCTTCTGGTGCACGACGAACCCGGCGAGCACCACCAGGCCGCCCACGACCGTGCCGATCACCTGCGGTTCGGTGAAGTCGGCGAGCTGGCCGCCCTTGATGATCCCGTAGACCAGCAGGACCAGCCCGACGACGGAGAGCAGCACGCCGACCGGGTCCAGCCGGCCGGGGCTGGGGTCCCTGGAGTCGGGCACCAGGATCAGCATGGCGGTCAGCGCGATCAGCACGATGGGCACGTTGACCAGGAACACCGAACCCCACCAGAACTGGTTCAGCAGCAGCCCGCCGGCGATCGGGCCGATCGCGATGGCCAGGCCCACCCCGCCGGCCCAGATGCCGATCGCCTTGGGCTGCTCGTCGCGCTCGAAGACGTTCATCAGGACGGCGAGGGTGGCCGGCATGACGAAGGCGCCGCCCAGGCCCATGAGGGCGCGGAAGGCGATCAGCTGGGTCGGCGAGCCGGCGAACGCGGCGAGCACCGAGCCGGTGCCGAACACCGCCAGGCCGAAGAGCAGCGTCTTCTTGCGGCCGAGCCGGTCGCCGAGCAGACCGGCGGTGAACAGCAGCCCGGCGAAGACCAGCGTGTAGGCGTTGATCGCCCATTCCAGTTCGCTCTGGGTGGCGCCGAGGCCGTGCGGGGCCGGCGTGGCGATCGTCTTCATGGCGACGTTCAGGATGGAGTTGTCCAGCACCACGATCAGCAGGCTGAGCATGAGGGCGGACAGGATCGCCCAGCGGCGCCGGTGCACCCGGTCGGGGACCTGCCGGGCGGGCGGGCCGCCCGGTGCGGTCGGTGGGGTCGAGGAGGTGGCCATGCCGACACCCTACGCTTTTCGATACGAGTCCGTTCCGTAATCATGCACCGCGCCCGTATTTCCCGGCGGGGCGGCCGTACGTCCCACTCTCCCGCGGTTGTGGCGTGACGGCTTCCGCTGCGCCCTCCCTTTTCCTTTGCCGCGCGGTCGTGCCAGCATGGTGGGGAGTCCGGGGACACCGTCAGGGTGCCTCGAGATGACGAACAGGAGCCGTCACCATGACGCAGCCTTCGCCTGCCCAGAAGCCGGTGCCCAAGTCCCTGTACGGGGGTACGAGCTCGCGCCGGATCACCGTGCGTGACATCGCCGCCGCCAAGGAGCGCGGCGAGAAGTGGCCGATGCTCACCGCCTACGACGCGATGACCGCCTCCGTCTTCGACGAGGCCGGGATCCCGGTCCTGCTCGTCGGCGACTCGATGGGCAACTGTCACCTCGGTTACGAGTCCACCGTGCCCGTCACGATGGACGAGATCACGATCCTGTCCGCGGCGGTCGTCCGCGGCACCAAGCGGTCCCTCGTCGTCGCGGACCTGCCGTTCGGCTCGTACCAGGAAGGGCCGGTCCAGGCCCTGCGCAACGCCACCCGGCTGGTGAAGGAGGCCGGGGTCGGCGCGGTCAAGCTGGAGGGCGGTGAGCGCTCCGCGGAGCAGGTGGAGCTGCTGGTCTCCGCCGGCATCCCGGTGATGGCACACGTCGGGCTGACCCCGCAGTCGGTGCACGCCTTCGGCGGCTACCCGGTCCAGGGCCGCGGCGAGGAGGCCGCCCAGCAGCTGCTGCGGGACGCCAAGTCGGTACAGGACGCGGGGGCGTTCGCGGTGGTCCTGGAGGCGGTCCCCGCCGAACTGGCCGCCGAGGTCACCCGCTCGCTGCACATCCCGACCGTCGGCATCGGCGCGGGCCTGGAGTGCGACGCGCAGGTCCTGGTGTGGACCGACATGGCCGGAATGACCTCCGGCCGGGTACCGAAGTTCGTCAAGAAGTACCTCGACATGCGCGAACTGCTCGGCGGCGCGGCCAAGGCCTTCGCCGAGGAGGTCGTGGGGGGCACGTTTCCTGCGCCTGAGCACACGTTTCAGTAATCGCCCCACGTAGTCGGCCGTCCCGCCGCGGGGCTCGCTCGCCGTTGCGCTTTGCGGCGCCCACGCACGTACCTGGCTTTCCCGCCGCGGGTCGTCTCGCCGTTGCGTGCTTTGCGGCGCCCCGCACGTAGCCGTCTCTCCCGCCGCGGGGCTTGGTCGCCGGTGCGCTTTGGGGCGCCCACGCACGTACCTTGGCTTTCCCGCCGCGGGTCGTCTCGCCGTTGCGTGCTTTGCGGCGCCCCGCACGTAGCCGTCTCTCCCGCCGCGGGTGGTCTCGCCGTTGCGCCTGCGGCGGGCTGGGTGGGTGTCGGGTGCGGTGACGGGCCTCCGGGGCCGGTGTTTGGGACTGCTGACGCTTTACGTCCCAAACACCGGCC
>NZ_JBEZMM010000095.1:0-16621 GCF_040652715.1 Streptomyces sp. NPDC048196
TCCACGAACAAGGCCCCGGAGGTCCGTCACCGCACCCAACACAAACCCAGCCCGCCGCAGGCGCAACGGCGAACAACACCCGCGGCGCAGCAGACGGCTACGTGCGGGGCGCCGCAAAGCGCGCAACGACGAGCGAGCCCCGCGGCGCAGCAGACGGCCACGTGCGGGGCGCCGCAAAGCGCGCAACGGCGAGCAAGCCCCGCGGCGGGACGGCCAAGTACGTGGGAGGCGCCGCAAAGCGCAGCGCTGGGCGCCTAACCTCAACCCGTGCGAAAGCGTTCGAGAAACCGGCTGTGGTTGCTGTTGCCCTACGTCCTCTTCCTTGCGGTGTTGCCGGTGGCCAACCGGGTGGCGCCGACCGTGCTGGGGCTGCCGTTCCTGTTCTTCTGGATGCTGGTGGCGACGCTCGCCACCCCGTCGGCCGTGTGGCTGGCGCGGCGTGGTGACCGGGCGCGGGGCCGGGGCGGGGAGGGGGTGTGAACGCAATCGGGAACGCGACCGTTTCCACGGGCCTGTTCGGTGGGTTCATGGTCGTCACCGTCGTGCTCGGGCTGCTGGCCGTCCGGGGCCGGGGCTCCGGCGGCGGGCTCGCCGAGTGGTCGGTGGGCGGCCGGAGTCTGGGGACCGTGTTCATCTGGGTGCTGATGGCCGGTGAGAGTTACACCAGCTTCAGCTATCTCGGTGCCGCCGGGTGGGGGTACAACTTCGGCGCGCCGGTGCTGTATGTGGTGGCCTATATGTCCTGCGGCTATGCGCTGGGGTATGTGGTCGGGCCGATGCTGTGGGGTTACGCCCGCCGGCACGGCCTCGTCGGGATCACCGACATCGTCGCCCACCGCTACCGGCGGCCCTGGCTGGGGGCGGCGGTGGCCGTTCTCGCGACGGTGTGCCTGCTGCCGTACATCCAGCTCCAGATCACCGGCATGGGCGTGGTCGTCTCGACCATTTCGTACGGGACGATCAGCCTCAACTGGGCCTATTTTCTCGGGTTCGCGGTGACCTGCGGGTTCGTCGTGGTCAGCGGGCTGCGGGGCAGTGCCTGGGTGTCGGTGCTCAAGGACGTTCTCGTCATCGGCACCCTTGGGTTCCTGGTGGTGTACGTGCCGCTGCATTATTTCGGCGGTTACGGGGATTTTCTGCACCGGGTCACCGCCGAGAAGGCGGAGTGGCTGACGTTCCCGGGTCACGCCTCGGGCGGGCTGGGGCAGGTCTGGTTCGTCACCACCACCGTCGTCAACTCCCTCACGGTGGTGATCTTCCCGACGACCGTGGCCGGCTACCTCGGTGCCCGCAACGCCGAGGCGCTGCGCCGCAACGCGATGTACCTGCCCTTCTACAACGTGCTGTTGTTCGTGCCGATGCTGCTGGGGCTGGCGGCGCTGTTCGTGGTGCCGGGGCTGACCGGCGCGGATTCCAATCTGGCGTTGTTCAAGCTGGTGGTGGACTCCCTTCCGGCCTGGGCCGTGGGCCTGATCGGGGTGGCCGCCGCGCTCTCCTCCATCGTGCCGATGGCCGTGTTCATGCTGGTCATCGGCACGATGTGGGGGAGGAGCGTGCTGGGTGCGGTACCGCGCCTGGCCACCCGGCAGAAGCTGTGGTCGCAGGTGGTCGTGGTGGCGGCGGGTGCGCTGGCCCTGGTCCTCACGTACACCGCCCCGAACACCCTGGTCCGGCTGTCGCTGATCTCGTACGAGGGCATGGCGCAGCTCGTGCCGATGTTGCTGCTGGGACTGGTGTGGCGGCGGCTGACGTGGCTCGCCGCGGTGAGCGGCCTGGTGGCGGGGTTCGCTCTGGTCTGTGTCCTGGTCTTCGGGGGACACGACCCGGTGTGGGGGATGAACGCGGGGCTGGTGGGGCTCGCGGTGAATCTGGTGGTGGCGCTGGCAGTCACCTGGCTGGGGCCGCGGGAGGCGGACGACCGGCCGGACGCCGAGGTGCTGGCGGTGGAGGACGAGTTCCCGAAGGGGGAGGACGAACGGGTCAGGGCGTCGTCGTGAGCTTCTTGCCGTCCTTGGAGACCGCGAACCACAGGCCCATCTTGCCCTGGCCGTTGATGTCACCGGGCTGCTTGTCGCCGGTGAAGGTGTAGACGGGCCAGCAGTCGACGGCCAGCTGGCGGATGCCGTCGGGGCGGGTGACGGTGGAGATGAGCTTGGGGGCGATGCCCTTCAGCTTGGAGCGGTCGGCGGGCTTGGCGGGCTTCCAGGTGTCCAGGCAGGCGTCGTTGCAGCCGAACTTCATCGGCCAGGCGCTGTCCTTGTTGAAGCGGTAGAGGGTCATGCCGTTGCCGTCGACGAGGATCTGGCCGAGCTCGGGCTGGTTGAGCACCGAGACGTCCGCGGGTTCCTGGGCGACCGCCTTCTTGCCCTCGGCGGTCAGCGCGTTCCAGGTGCCGCCGACGCCCTGGCCCTTGGTGTCGCCGGCCTTGGTGTCCTTGGCGTAGCGGTAGGCGGGCCAGCCGCCGATGGTCAGCTGTTTGGTGCCGTCGGCGCGGGTGACCGAGCCCAGTGCGCTCTTGGCGATGCCCGCGGGGGCGGAGGAGCCGTCGGCCGGCACCGGGGGCCAGGTGGTGGCGCAGGAGCCGGAGCAGTTGGACTTCGGCGGTTCGGCGGTGTCCTTGTCGAAGCGGTAGAGCGTCATGCCCTTGGAGTCGGTGACGACCGGGCCGAGCTTGGCGTCCTGGTGCAGCGCGAGCGTGCCGGCGCTCGGGCCGGCCTGTGCGGACTTGCCGCTGTCCCCGCCCGCCTGCCCGCCGTATCCGTCGTCGCCCTGTCCGGAGCCGGAGGAGCCGTAGCCGTATTGGCTGGTGCCCTGGCCGGCGGGCTGGACGTTGTCGGTGGTGGTCGTTCCGGCGCTCTGGTTGTCGCTGCTGCCGCAGGCGGCGGTGAGCGCCAGGGTGGCGACCGCGGCGGCCGCGAGTCCCGCACGACGTCGAGTGATCATGGTGTCTCCAATGCCGTTGGGCGAAGTCGATGGGTGGGGTGGTGCGTTGCTTGCCGGTCGGTTGCCGTCGCACGGGGATACGGCAATCGGGGTGCCCGGCGTTCATGCCGCGCGAAGTTTTTCTCCGGCGGCCAAAAACCGTGCGGGAGCGGTCAGTTGCCGCCCTGGACGCGCAGGGCGAGGGCCGGGCAGCGGCGTACCGCGAGCTGTGCCCGGCGCCGCATCCGGGCCGGCAGCGGCATGCTGGCCCGCTCCGGGTAGCCGTCCGGGCCGAGCTTGATGACGCCCGGCACGACGTCCGCGCACAGGCCGTGGCCGCGGCACAGCGTCCAGTCGACCAGCAGCCGTTCCTGCGGCGGGGCGGCCGGCTTGGCCTGGGCGGGCACCGGGGCGGGCAGCGCGGCGGGCGCCGGCCGGTGCCCGGTGACCGGCAGCGCTCCGGTCACCGGGCGGCCGCACCCGAACCCCCGCGCATGGCGCTCGAACTCCTCGGGGAAGGCGGCGAGGGCCGAGGCCACGAACCGCGCGGTGCCGTCCGGGTGGCTGCATGCGCCGCGCTTCTCGACCGCCCGCATGCGGCCCTGCACGGCTTCCAGGGCGGCCTCGCCGCCGCCCCGTACGGCCAGGTCGAGCTGGTCGGCGAGGGCCGGCAGGCCCAGGACGCACGGGCCGCACTGCCCGGCGGACTCGGCGGCCATCCACTGCGCGACCCGTACCGTCTCCCCGGCCGGGCAGGTGTCGTACGGCAGCGGCAGCACCGCGCCGGCGCCCAGGACGGCGTTGCACCCGGCCAGCGAGTCGCGGGACAGCGTGACGGTCTGCGCGTCCGTGGGGGAGACGAAGGTGCCGTGGTAGCCGCCGATCAGCACGCCCTGTCCCTGGTCCATCCCGCACAGTGCCAGGACCCGGGCCAGCGGCACCCCGTAGGGGACCTCCACCACCCGGTTGCCGGCGACGGTCAGCAGCAGGGTGCCCGGCTCCGTGGGCAGGCCCGCGGTCCGGTAGCCGAGGGCGCCGAGCCGGGCGGCCACGGCGAGCTGGGCGTAGGTCTCGGTGTTCGACAGCAGCGTCGGCACGCCGTTCAGCCCGCGCTCGCTGGAGCGGATCTTGCGGCCCGAGGGCAGTCCGGGGCCGCCGCCCAGCCCGTTGATCATCGCGCTGCCCTCGCCGGTGACGAACCGCTCGGTCAGCAGGGTGACCCGTAAGGCCGGCCGCACCGGGCCCCGTTCGGCGATCGCCCGCTGTACCGAGTCCTCCACGTCCGTGCGGGTCACCCCCAGGGCGACCTCCTGGGCGCCGAGCGCGTCGGCGGCCAGCAGCGCGCCGTCCAGCACCAGATGCGGGGCGTGCAGCAGCAGCGCGGTGTCCTTGAGGCAACTCGGCTCGCCCTCACTGCCGTTGACGACCACCGCGGCCTTGCCCTCGGCGCGCCGCATCCCGTCCAGCACCGCGGACACCTTGCGGGCGAACGGGAAGCCGGCGCCGCCGCGGCCGCGCAGGTCGATGTCCTCGGCGAGCGCCACCAGTTCCTGCGCGGTGAGCTGCGGCAGGCTGCCGTGCCGGGCCAGATGCGCCACCCGGTCCATGCGCGGCATCTCGTCGAGCCCGGCCAGCAGCCGTGGCGGGCCGAACGACGCCAGCGTCGGTACGGGCTCCGGCGCGGTCAGCGCCGGGAGCAGACGGGTGGGGGCGGGGGCGGTCATGGGAGGTCTCCTGAGTTCGTGCGTGCATCGCGCAGCCGCAGGGCAAGCCGTACGGCCACCGCGGCGAGACAGACGGCGTATCCGGCCAGGGCCCAGCCGGCGGCGGCGCGGCCCGACTTCAGGCCGTGCACCAGTGCCAGGCCCCACGCCAGGTATGCGCTCATGTGCAGCGCACGCCACCAGCGGGAGGCCGCGATGCCGGTGAACGCGCCGCGGACCGCGCCGGTCACCGCGACGGCGACGAACACGTAGGCGGCGAGCGTGCCCAGGCCGATGAGGACCGGGCGGGCGCCGTCGGTGAAGGGCACCGCGACGGACACCCCTGTGGTGTGGCCCTCGGCGACCTTGACCCAGATGTGCAGGCCGAGGAAGCCGAGTCCGGCGACGCCGGTGCCGCGGTGCACGGCCTGGGCGAGCAGCCGGTGGCCGGTCTGGAGCACCATGCGGTCGGTGGCCGCCAGGCCCCACAGGACCGTCACCGACAGCGAGACCAGCGCGAGGACGCCCGCGCCGAAGTCGAGGAAGCGCACCAGGGTGTCCATCGCGCCGGAGTGCAGGGTGACGGCGATGAAGAGCAGCAGCGCGGCCGGAAGTGCGGGGCGCAGCAGGGCGGTCGGGGTGGGGCCGCCGGGCGTACGGCGGCCCGGCGGCCCGGGTTCTTTGGGGGGCCGCCGGGCGCGTGTGCGGTCCGGCGAGGGCCGGGCGCGGTGTGCTGCCCGGCGGCTCTGGCGGGTCTGCAAACGCGGTGCGGACATCGGACCTCCCGGTGTCGGGGCACGGGTGCGGGACGCGAATTCCGGTGAAATTCCGTCGGCGGGGTATTTGCCCGAAGCTATTGCGGGGCTTTTGTGCGGGTGACCCCCGGTAACACTAAACATTCCGTAACCGGGTGGATACACAGGGCCGTAAACCGGATGTGCAAAAGCATCTACGAGGCCGTTCAGGCTTTCGTAAGGTTTATCGCGCTGTGACAAATTCCTGCAGCGGCGTCGCGGTCGCGCCGGGGGACTCCGGATGATGCCCAGTCAGACGCACGGGGGCGCCCTTCCCCAGTCCAACCCCCCATCCCCGCCAGGATCGAGGTAGCTGATGTGTGATCTCCTGAACCGCATCTGGTCGCGTCCCCGAGGCGAGTGGACCCGGGTAGTCAGAAATGAACTCCCGGGCCTCGCGGAGAAGGTGGTCGCGGAGTTGCAACGCGGATTTCCCGCATTGGCGTCACTTCTCGGCGATACCCCCGTGGAAGAGGCGCAATGGGCCCTGGAACAGGCGCTGCTGACAGTTCTGGGTTACCAAAAAGAGTCGGAAAGTAAACGTCCGGCCGTGTCATCGGTCGTCACACCGATGCCGGTCGCCCGGGCCCGCCAGGACCTCTTCGAAGTGCTCGCCGGCCAACGCGAAGCCCCCGAGGAGGGGTTGGGAGAGCTGGCCCGCGCGGCCGGCTGGCCGGTCCCGGACACCCTCCAGGCCGTCGTCCTCGCCACCCCCGCCGAGGCGCCCCAACTCGCCGCCGCGCTGGGCCACGCACTCATCGGCACGGTCGACGGCTACACCTGTCTCTTCGTTCCGGACCCGGCCACCCAGACCCGGGCCCGGCTGGAGGCCGCGCTCAAGGGGCGGCCCGCCGCGGTCGGTCACGCCGTACCCGCGACGGACACCGCCTCGTCCCTGCGCTGGGCCCGCTATCTGCTCACGCTGGGGCCCGGCCGGGTCGGCCCGGAGTCCCGCCCCGCCTTCGTCGACGACCACCTCTCCGCCCTGCTGCTCCTCCAGGACGAGTCCCTCGCCGACGCGCTGACCTCCCGCTGGCTCGGCCCGCTGGAGGAACTGACTCCCCGTCAGAGCGAACGCCTGGAAGTCACCCTGCTCGCCTGGCTGGAGGGCGGCGGCGCCCCGGAGGCGGCGAAACTGCTGCATGTCCACCCGCAGACGGTCCGCTACCGGCTCCGCCAGATCGAGAAGCTCTTCGGCCCGGTGCTGCGTGACCCCCGCACCCGCTTCGAACTCGAAATGGCCCTCCGCAGCCGCCGCCTGATGGCCCACGTCCGTTCCTACCGGGCCCGGGCCGGCCGCCGTGCCCGGGCCGTCGCATCCTCGATACGGCCCCTGGGCATGGCCCGGGAGGCCCGGGTGAACGGCCTCTGACCCTCCCGGTTCCCTTCTCCCCGCACCATCCGGCCCACCGCCCCGTCCCTGCGCAGGGACGGGGCGGTGGGCTGTTGTGCAAGGTCAACTCCGCCCCGCCGCCGCGAAGATGCGGTCCAGCTGGTGGCGGAGGACCGCGGTGGCCGAGTCGGGGGTGCGGTGGCCGACCAGGATGCTGGTGCCGAGGCCGGCGGAGAGGGCCAGGAGGCTGCTCGCCTCCAGGCGGGGTTCCAGGCCGGGGGTGGTGAGGCCGGCCGCGGACGCCTGGCGGAGCAGGTCGGTCAGGACGTCCTCGGCGGCGCCGGGGTGCTGGAGGAACGGCTGGGCGGCGAGGGCCGGTTCGGTCACCGACAGCACCGCGTACGAGGTGTAGACGAGGTGGAAGGTGCGGCTCTCCTCGTCGGTGGGCAGGGACGCCAGGAGCAGGGATTCCACGGTGGCGCGCGGTCCGGGGGCGGCTTCGGCGGACCGTGCCCGGGCGGCGACGCGTTCGCCGAAGCGGACGGCGAGGTGCTGGAGTCCGGCCAGCAGCAGCTTCTCCTTGGTCTCGAAGTAGTACTGCACCAGCCGCAGGGAGACGCCCGCCTCGGCCGCGACGTCCCGCATGCCGACGGCGTGCAGTCCGCGCCGCCCGGCGACCCGGACGAGGGCCTCGGCGATCTGGGTGCGCCGTTCTGCGTGGTCCACGCGTTTGGGCATCGGGCGTGTCTCCGCTCGTCGTTTCCGCCGGTGGGCTCGGCCGTCAATTTTGATGGTACCGCTGTACCAACATCGTGGTACGGTCGTATCACGAAAACAGACGCCCCTGGAGGTGACCGTGTCCCCGTCCACCACCCGTAGCCGGGCCGATATCGGCCGCTATGTGAACGACGCCCTGCGTGACCGCTACTTCGCGGCCTGCGATGCGGTCTACGCCCTCGGTGCGCCCCTCCGTGAAGAGACCGACGTGGAGACCTCCTACGGGACCACGCGCGTCTACCGCTACGGTCCGGCGGACCCCGCCGCGGCGCGCCGCACGCCCGTCGTCCTGATGCACGGCTCGGGCAGCTGCTCCGCCATGTGGTACCCGAACACCCCCGCACTCAGCGCCGAGCGGACGGTCTACGCGATCGACACCCCGGGCGACCCGGGCCGCAGCGTGCACCGCGCACCCATGTGGCGGCCCGAGGACGCCGCGCAATGGCTGGACGAGACGCTGGCCGCGCTCGGCCTGGACCGGGTGCACCTGGTCGGCTCCTCGTACGGCGGATGGCTGGTCCTGAACCAGGTGCACCGCTCGCCCGGCCGGCTCGCCTCGGTCACACCGCTGGACCCGGGCGGCCTGGAGAAGGTGGGGCTGCGCTTCTTCGTCTGGATCTTCATCAGCCTCTTCGCGACCTCCGCGCCGCGGGCGTTGCGCCCCGCGCTGGCGAAGTGGCTGGAGCAGCCGGTGCTGATCGTGCCGGAACTGCGCGCGATGATCAGGGCGGGCGTCCGTGCCTTCCGTATCCGCCGCCCGGCCCCGCTGCCGCTGACCGAGGACGAACTCCGCACCATCCGCACCCCGTTGTACCTGGTGCTCGGCAAGCGGAGCCTGCTGGTGCACCCGAAGCGGCAGGTCGAACGGGTACCGCGGCTGATCCCCGGGGCCCGCGCCGAGATCGTCTCCGCCACCGGTCACGGACCGCAGATCGATCACGCCGACCTGGTCAACGAGCGGATGCTGGCGTTCATGGACTCCGTGGACCGTGCGGACGACCAGCGGAATGCGTCTTCTACCATGGCGGGATGAGCCACCACACGTCCGATGACAGCGGCCCCGCCAGCACCGGGGGCGGCCGGTCCTCGCACAGGGGGACCCTGCCGTCGTGGGACACGCTCGTCCGCGCGGCGCGGTGGGAGACGCTGGCGATCCTGTTGCTGCTGATCGTGCTGGCCTTCGTCTTCGCCTGAGGGCGGGCCGGTACACGTGCGAGGGCCCCGGGGCGGACAGCCGCCCCGGGGCCCTGGCGCATCAGCGGATCAGCGGCATTCGCGGCCGCCGTTGATGCAGGAGACCGCCTTGTTCATCAAGTCGTCCGACATCACGTTGATGAAGTCGCCGTGGTCGGTGACGGGTTTGTGCAGCTGCTCGGGGAAGCTGTCGACGGCGAAGCTGTTGCCCTGCGGGACGTCGTAGGTGATCCGCTCGACCAGTTGCGGGATCGCCCGGAAGTTGTTGGGGCAGTTGCCGTTCCGGTCGGAGAACGCCACGTGGTCGCGGTGGTTGCCGCTGTCGATGTCGCGGCCGTCCCAGCAGTTCTGGAACGCGAAGGTGCGGACGACCTGCGAACCGTTGGGGCACAGCGGGTACTTGTCCTTGAGCTGGCGGTCCTCGAAACCGGTGCAGGACCAGGAGGCGTTGGCGTTCTTCGTGCCGTTGGTGAACGCCTTCGCGTCTCCGGTGATGATGCGCAGGAAACGGGGCATGGCCTGGACCTGCCCGGCCTGGCTGCCGCGGTAGGTGAGGGTCACCGTGGCCGGGGTGATCACCGAGCCGACGTTGGCGTCCTGGGCGGCCCCCGGCTTCTGCTCGGCGTTCCCGTCGAGCTTGCGCAGCACCGGCCAGTAGTAGGTGGACTGGTCGCCGTTGGTGCAGGTGGTGTCGGAGGCGGCCAGGGAATCGTTGTTGGAGAAGGCGTCGGTGGTCTTGTTGCCGACGTAGTCGTGGGTGTGGTGGGCGCCGTTGCTGACGCCCGGCGTGACGATGACGTTGTCGGGGTTGAAGTGGCCCTCCTCGTTGCGGCCGCACTCGGTGGTGAAGGTGCCGGTCGTGGCGTTGCCGCCGCGGGGCGCGGCGAACGGCGGGTCACCGGCGTTCGGCTGGACGGCGGTGATGTCGACGAAGTCGTCGGGGGAGGGCCCGCCGGGCCGGTTCTGCTGCTGGTCGCCGTTCTGGCCCTGCTGCTGACCCGGGTCCTGGGACTGCTGCTGACCGCCGTCCTGACCCGGCTGCTGATTCTGCTGCTGACCGCCGTCCTGGGGCTGGGGCTGCTGCCCCTGGTACCAGCCGTCCCGGGTGGACTTCGTCGAGTCGAAGCCGCCGGTGCCCGCCCCCTCGTCGACGGGCTTCATGGTGCAGCCGCTCATCTTCCACAGGTACGACGGCCGTTTGGCGTCCCGGGCGATGGCGGTGATCATCGTGCTGATGGTCCGCTGCCGCTGCTGCTTGAGCTGGGTGAGGACGGTGCTGCCGCTGCCCGCCATCATCCGGTGGTAGGCGTCGTGCACCTGCCGGTCGAGCGTGGCCAGGCCCTTGGAGACCTGCAGCTGGGCGCTGTGCGGGACCTGGCGCAGCTTTATCCCCACGTCCGGACAGGAGATCGTGCTGGCCAGGACGGTGTGCTGATGGCCGGCTGCCGGCTGTGAGTCGTTGCTGCCGGCCAGCGCCGTGGTCGCGACCGCTGCGAGGCCGCCGCCGCCCAGCAGGAGCGCGGCCGCGGCGACCAGCATTCTGTTCGTCAGGCGGGAGCGTTTATGGGACTGCTGCCGCTGCTGCCGTGGGCGGTGCCCTTGCCGTTGCGTCATGAGATCACTTCGCTTCGTCCGGTGTGAGGGGTGGGGTGGATGCGCCTTGGGGGTCGGCCGGCCGGCGTGCGCCCCGGCTGCCGTCCGCCGCGGCCGGGCACGGCCCGCCGCTGGACGCCTCAGCTGCTGTGCAGGGTGTTGAAGTCGACCTGGCCGGTGTTCTCCAGGACCGTGATGTGGTCCAGCACGGTGGAGTTGGCCTTGTTCGCCAGCGAGCGCACCATCGTGTTGCGGGTCTGGTCGCGGACCATCGCGATCAGGCCGAAGACCTTGCCGTGCGACCGGCGCAGCAGCTCGGCGAAGAGGCGCGGGTACTCGGCGTCCGAGGCGGAGTTCAACTGCCCCAGCCAGCCCTGCTGTTCGGCGGTGGGCTGGTTGGGCAGCGGGATGCCCAGGGCCCGCCCGGCCTCCACCGACCGCCGGTCCAGCTCGGTGTGGCCGGCCACGAGGTGGTCGCCCGCGGTACGCACCGCCGCCGTCCTGCCGCGTTCCTGGGCCTGCCGGCCCGCGGGCATCTCCCACAGCCCGGCCAGCCTGACCTTGCGTACGAAGTCCCGGTCCATGGCGGTCAGCGGGCCGTAACGGGTGTTGACCGTGCCGCCGCCGTCATCGTCGTACGAGACCGTGTTCGTCGCCGCCGACGCGCTCTCCCCGAAGAGCTGCACGGGCAGCAGCAGCGCCGCGAGCGTGGCCACGAGCGCGGCGACCACCAGTCCCGTGGCGATGGACCGCCCGGATGCTGCGGAATTGCTGAGGATCGACCGCACGGAGCGCCTCCCGGTTCGTCCCTACGGGAATGGACTGGAATGCCACCGGACGCTAGGCCGCGCACCGGGTCCGTGGACGCGGGTTCTCACCCCTGGACAAATTACGGCCGGGCCCGCCGCGACACTGCTACGGTGCCGCGGGCGGGCCCGGCCGGGAGCCGGTGCGCAAAAGGGCAGGCGTGTGCCCGGCGCGCGGACGGGGCCGTGCGCACCGCCCACGGGACCGGGTCCTTCGGTGTGCGTCCGTCAGCGTGCGTACAGGCCCGTCGCCGCCCACCGGCGGCGTTCCTTGCGGGTCTCCGGCTCCTGGCGCTCGCCCTGGGCGTACAGGGCGTCGATCTCCGCCGCGTAGGCCCGTACGATCGCCGCCCGACGCAGCTTCATCGAGGGCGTCACCAGCCCGGACTGCTGACTGAACTCGCCCGGCAGGATGCGGAAGGCACGGATCGACTCGGCGCGGGACACCGAGGCGTTGGCGCGCGCCACGGCCCGTCGGACCTCCGCCTGCAACTGCTCCTCCGGCGACGGCCCCGAGGCCGCACCGCCGCCCGTACCGCCCTCCTCCGGCTCACCGCGCAGCTTCCGCCACTGCGCCAGCGCCTCCGGATCGAGGGTGATCAGCGCCGTCACGTACGGCCGGTTGTCGCCGACGACCACGCACTGCGAGATCAGCGGATGGGCACACAGCCGGTGCTCCAGCCCCTGCGGAGCAACGCTCTTGCCGTTGCTGGTGATGATGATGTCCTTCTTGCGGCCGGTGATGACCAGATAGCCGTCGTCGTCCAGGTGCCCGAGGTCACCGGTCGGCAGCCAGCCGTCGTACAGCCCGCTGCCGGGACCGTGGCCGCTGCCGGGACCGTGGGCGGCGCCGGGGAACGGGCCGTTGCCCGGGCCGGCGCCGCGCCGGTGCCTGCCGTTCGGCCCGGCCCCGGCCCCGGCGCCGGTGACGCCGCTTCCGGCCCCGCCCCCGCCCCCACCCCGGTCCCCGTCGTCCTCCCCGTCGTCCAGATAGCCCGCGAACACCACCGGCCCGCGCACCCACACCTCGCCGTCCAGCGCCAGATGGATCGCGCTGCCCGGCAGCGGGAGGCCCACCGTTCCGAAGCGGACCCGGCCCGGCGGCTGGGCGGTGATCGCACCGCTGGTCTCCGTCAGGCCGTACCCGTCGTAGACCGTGATGCCGATACCGGCGAAGAGCAGCCCCAGCTCCCGCAGCAGGGGCGAACCGCCGGACACCGCGGTCCGCACCCGGCCGCCCAGCAGATCCCGGATACGGGAGTACACCAGCCGCTCGTAGAGCGCGTGCCGGGCCCGCAGGAACGGGTCGGGGCCGCGTCCGGTGCCCCGGGCCTCCGCGGCCTGCGCCTCCGCGTACCGCACCGCGACGGTCATCGCCGCGTCGAACATCCGCCGCCGGCCCGCCCGTTCGGCGGCGAGCCGGGCGCGGGCGCAGATCTTCTCGAAGACGTGCGGCACCGCGAACAGGAACGTCGGCCGGAACGACGCGAGGGCCGGCAGCAGCTCCTCCGCGGAAGGGTCGGGCTGATGGGCGAGCTTCACCCCGCCGCGCAGGCACGCGACCTGCACCACGAGCCCGTAGACGTGCGCGAACGGCAAGAACGCCAGCAGGGACGGGCGTTCGCCGGGCGGCGCCAGCAGCCCGCCCCAGCCCGCGTAGAGGGTGTCGCACTCGGCGGCGAGATTGGCGTGCGTGATCACGCAGCCGCGCGGACGCCCGGTGGTGCCCGAGGTGTGCACGATCGCCGCGGTCGAACCGGGCGCGACGGCGTGCCGCAGCCGGTGCACATCGGCCTCGGTCAGCCGGGTGCCCTCCTCCATCAGCCGCTGCACGCAGTCCAGGTCCAGCTGCCACAGCCGGCGCAGCCGCGAGCGCGCGTCGCACGCCTCCGCCACGGTCATGGCGTGCGCCTCGTGCTCGACGACGATCGCGGTGACGTCCGCCCCGTTGAGGATGCAGCGAAGCTGCTCGGCCGACGCGGTCGGATAGACCGGCACCAGCTCCCCGCCGATCGCCCACAGCGCATAGCTGAACAGCGTCCACTCGTAACGGGTCCGGGACATCAGCGCGACCCGCGCCCCGGGCCGGATCCCGTCCGCCAACAGCCCCCTGGCCAGGGCCATCACCTCGTCCCGGAACTCCCCGGCGGTCACCTCCAGCCAGCCGTCCGGCGCCCGGTCGTCGCGCCGCGCCAGCTGGGCGAAGTCCGGCTGGTGGGCGGCGGTGTCGAAGACGGAGTCGGCGAGGCCGCCGGTCCGTAGCGGAGCCGCCAGGGCCGGAACGCTGATGTCGCGCACAGCACCTCCTAGGTGTTCCCCCTTGGTCCCCGGTCCCCCCTCCCGGTCCACCGCCGTCCCGACGGCAGGGAGGGCAAGTTACCCACAGGTGCCCCGGCTGCCCAGGTCTCCGGCTACTCTTGAGCGGAAGACGACAAGTCCTGGTAAGCGGGTAGGCGGAAGGAGGCGCAGCATGTACCGGCTCGTCGAAGCATGGCGGCTGTACACCTCCGCGACCCTCTTCCTCCTCGTCGGCCTCCTCCTCACCCAGACGGGCCTGACGACGGCCCTGGCCGCGGCCGCGACCACCGCCGCGCTGTTGCTGCTGTGCAGCGCCTTCCTGCTCGCCTCCTGCGCACAGCCGGTGCCACCGGGCCGGATCCGTACGGCGATCCGCGACCGTGAGCGGCGAACGGCGTTCCTGCCCCAACGCGACCCCGACGCGGCCGGCCGACCGCGCCCCCGAGCACCGGGCCGCACCCTCCCGACGGCCGCGTAGACGCGGGGGCAGGCAACTCCGCACCTCTCGGGGCGGATACCGCACTCTTCAGGTTGCGGATAACGCATTCCTCAGGGCGGATCCGGTATTCCTCAGGGCGGATCCCGTATTCCGGCATTCCGGGCGTAGGCCCGCCTCCGGGCATGGGCCGCGCCTCTGGGCTTCCCTGTCCCTTCGCCCGCGTCTGCGCAGCTCGTCACGCCGACATCCTGTTCCGGCACGACGAGACCCGTGGAGGGCTCACCCATGTCCATGTTCGGCTTCCTCGGCGATGCGCTCGGGCGCGGCGCCGCAGTACTAGATCCGCTCTTCGGCGACGCGGCCGTGGCCGCCACCATCGTCCTGTTCACCCTCGCGGTACGCGCCGCACTGCATCCGCTCGCCCGCGCCGCGGCCCGCGGCGAGAAGGCCCGCGCCGCCCTCGCCCCCCAACTCGCCGCCCTCCAGCGCAAGCACAAGAACGACCCCGAGCGGCTGCAGAAGGCGATGGCCGACCTGTACGCCAAGACAGGCGCCTCGCCACTGGCCGGCTGCCTGCCGTCGCTGCTCCAACTGCCCGTGTTCTTCGTGATGTACCACCTCTTCTCCACCGGGGGCGGCGGTCTGCTCGA
Organism: Streptomyces sp. NPDC048196; assembly: GCF_040652715.1. Taxonomy (NCBI): domain Bacteria; kingdom Bacillati; phylum Actinomycetota; class Actinomycetes; order Kitasatosporales; family Streptomycetaceae; genus Streptomyces; species Streptomyces sp. NPDC048196. Next base: position 14,510 of record NZ_JBEZMM010000095.1, read on the forward strand.
CCACACGCTGCTGGGCGCACCGCTCGGCGGCCACTGGAGCGAGGCCCTGGCGGCCGGCGGCCCCTTCGGCCCGCAGGGCCTGGTCTACCTCGCGCTGTTCGTACTGATCGCGGCTGTCGCCACCTGGAACTACCGACGCGCCCGCGCCACCGCGGCCCAGGCCCCGGCCCTGACCCCGATGCCGACCCTGTCCCCGTCCCCGGACCGATCGGTGCCCGGTATGGCCTCGTTGGCGAAGCTGATGCCACTGCTGTCGTTCGGCACGCTGATCACGGTGGCGGTGGTCCCGCTGGCCGCCGGCCTGTACATGGTGACGACCACGACCTGGACGGCCTGCGAACGGGCGCTGCTGAAGCGGGACAAGGGGGAGACGGGGCCCGAGGGGACAAAGGGTCCCGAAGGAAAGAAAAGGCCTGGGGGAATGAAGGGGCCTGAGGGAAAGAAGGGTCCTGAGGGAAAGAAGGGTCCTGAGGGGGACGAGCGGCAGAAGCGGCAGAAGCAGGAGGGGCGGCAGAGGCGGCAGAGGCGGCAAGGTGCTGCGCCGGTCGCAGTGGAAGGGAACAGGGCGGAAGGGGACACGACCGCTGCGAAGAAGCCGGCGGTCGGCCCCGCCGCCGGTACGCCGTCCCACGCCACCACCTCCCCTCAGCTCGGAGCGCAGCAGCGCGGACCTCAGCAGCGCGCACCGAAGAGCCGTGCGGCCCGGCAGCGGGCGGCCCGGGCAAGGGCCAACGCGCAGGCGCGCACCCGGGCCGACGCGCAGACGCGGCGCCCCCTGTCCGCCGATGCACAGGCGAGGACCCGGTGCGACTCGGGTGGCGACTCGGGCGGCGACGCGAGCGGTGGCGGACCCATCGTTACTACCGCTCAGTAACGGTCCAGTCCGTGAACGGGGTCTTGCGGACTGGACCCCGTTCTCGGAGGATCAACCAAATCGCTCGATGGCCGTCCCCCATCGGCCGGCCCGGAAGACCCCTTCCAGGGCCGACCTTCGACCACGGGAGTTGAACCGATGAAGCTGCTGCGTGTCGGAACGGTGGGGGCGGAACGCCCGGCGCTGCTCGACGAGGAAGGGGTCCTGCGGGACCTGTCGGGACTGGTGCCGGACATCGACGGAACGCTGCTCGCGGACGACGAGAAACTCGCCCGGATCCGCGCCGCCGCGGCCGCCGGCGACCTGCCCGCCCTGGACGCCACGGGGCTGCGCACCGGTCCGCCGGTGGCCCGGATCGGCAAGATCGTGTGCATCGGGCTGAACTACCACGACCACGCCCGCGAGACCGGCGCCCCGACCCCCGAGGAGCCGATCATCTTCATGAAGGCCCCCGACACGGTCGTCGGGCCGGACGACACGGTGCTCGTTCCGCGCGGCAGCGTGAAGACCGACTGGGAGGTGGAGCTGGCGGTCGTCATCGGCCGTACCGCCCGCTACCTGGAGACCGACGAGCAGGCGCTGGCGGCGGTGGCCGGTTACGCGGTGGCGCACGACGTCTCGGAGCGCGCCTTCCAGATCGAGCGCGGCGGCCAGTGGGACAAGGGCAAGAACTGCGAGACGTTCAACCCGCTGGGCCCGTGGCTGGTGACCGCCGACGAGGTACCCGACCCGCAGGCCCTCGGCATCCGGCTGTGGGTCAACGGCGAACTGAAGCAGGACGGCACGACCGCGGAGCAGATCTTCCCGGTCGCCGAAGTGGTCCGCTACGTCAGCCAGTTCATGACCCTGTACCCGGGCGACGTCATCAACACCGGCACCCCGGCCGGCGTCGCCATGGGCCAGCCCGAACCGAAGCCGTACCTCAAGCCCGGCGACGTCGTCGAACTCGAAATCGACGGCTTGGGCCGCCAACGCACGCAGCTGAAGCCTGCGTAGGCGGGGTGCCTCCCACGTAGCTGGCTTTCCCGCCGCGGGGCTTGCTCGCCGTTCGCGCTTTGCGGCGCCCCCGCACGTAGCTGGCTGTCCCGCCGCGGGGCTTGCTCATCGTTGCGCTTTGCGGCGCCCCGCACGTAGCTGTCTGCGGCGCCGCGGGTGTTGTTCGCCGTTGCGCCTGCGGCGGGCTGGGTTTGTGTTGGGTGCGGTGACGGACCTCCGGGGCCTTGTTCGTGGACTGCTGT
>NZ_JBEZMM010000096.1:0-15594 GCF_040652715.1 Streptomyces sp. NPDC048196
TGGGGGGTGGGGTGACGCACCGCGGGGGCGGTTTTTGGGGACAGCTGGCGCTTTACGTCCCAAACACCGGCCCCTCCGGCCCGTCCCCTCCCGTTGGGGATGGGAAGAAGCTGGGTGGGGGTGAGCGTTGGGGCTGCAAGGGGTCTTGGGGACCCCTAGGGGGATGTCGAACAGATCCCGTAGGGGTCGCGAGAGCCCCCTGCGGGGCCACAACTCGACGCGCCGGGCCAGGTATTCCCGAGACCTCACTACGCCAGGTACGTCCTCGACAACGCGCGCCCCCACACACCCGCACACTCCCCCAACGGGAGGGGACGGGCCGGAGGGGCCTTGTTCGTGGACGTAAAGCGTCAGCAGTCCACGAACAAGGCCCCGGAGGCCCGTCACCGCACCCGACACCCACCCAGCCCGCCGCAGGCGCAACGGCGAACAACACCCGCGGCGGGAAGGACGGGTACGTGGGCGGCGCCGCAAAGCGGCAACGGCGAGCAACGAGCACGGCGCTGCAGCCGAGTACGTGGGCGGCGCCGCAAAGCGGCAACGGCGAGCAATGGGCACGGCGCTGCAGCCGAGTACGTGGGCGGCGCCGCAAAGCGCAACGGCCAGCCCCGCGGCGGGAAAGCCAGGTACGTGGGCGCCGCCGCAAAGCGGCAACGGTGAGCAACCAGCACGGCGGGACGGTCGACTACGTGGGATGGAGTGAAGCAATGCGTGGGGTCATATACGACGGGGAGCAGCCGCGGGTCGTGGGGGATCTGGTGGTGCGGGAGCCGGGGCCGGGGGAGGTGTTGGTGGGGATCCGGGCGGCGGGGTTGTGCCACAGCGATCTGTCGGTGATCGACGGCACGATTCCGTTTCCGGTGCCGGTCGTGCTGGGGCACGAGGGCGCGGGCGTGGTGGAGGCGGTGGGTGCGGGCGTCGGCCATGTGGCGCCCGGTGACCACGTGGCGCTGTCGACGCTGGCCAACTGCGGGGTGTGCGCGGAGTGCGACCGGGGGCGGCCGACGATGTGCCGCAAGGCCATCGGGATGCCCGGGAGGCCGTTTCGGCGGGGCGGTGCGGAGCTGTTCCAGTTCGCGTCGAACTCGGCGTTCGCGGAGCGTACGGTCGTCAAGGCGGTGCAGGCGGTGAAGATCGACGCGGACATTCCACTGTCGTCGGCCGCGTTGATCGGGTGCGGGGTGCTGACCGGGGTGGGCGCGGTGCTCAACCGCGCGAAGGTCGACCGGGGGGACTCGGTCGTGGTGATCGGGGCGGGCGGGATCGGGCTCAACGTGCTCCAGGGGGCGCGGCTCGCGGGTGCGTCGGTGATCGTGGCGGTGGACGCCAATCCGGCGAAGGAGACCGTGGCGCGGCAGTTCGGCGCCACCCACTTCGTCGACGCATCGGCCGCGGCGGACGCCGTCAAGGCGGTGAAGGAGATCCTGCCGACCGGTGCCGACCACGCCTTCGAGTGCGTGGGCAGTACCCGGCTGATCCGGCAGGCGATCGACCTGCTGGACCGGCACGGCCAGGCGGTGCTGCTCGGGGTGCCGCCGGCCGGTGCGGAGGCGGCGTTCCCGGTCTCGTCGATGTACCTGGACAAGTCGATCCTCGGCTGCCGCTACGGATCGTCCCGCCCGCAGCGGGACATCGCGCTGTACGCCCGGCTGTACCGCGAAGGGCGGCTGCTGCTCGACGAGTTGGTGACCCGGACGTACCCGGTGGAGGACTTCGCGAAGGCGGCGGACGACGCGCATCACGGGCGGGTGGCGCGGGCGGTGCTGACGTTCGAGTAGGGGTGACGATCGAGTAGGGGATGACGTTCGAGTAGGCGTGGCGTTCGGGTGGGAGGTGGGGCGCGGCTGGGAGGGGGCGCCGTTCCGGCTTCGGGGTGGCCTTCGGTCGGGGCCGGTGGTGGCCCGATCCTGATGAACCCTGGCCCCCCGGCCACTCGTTTCGTACGGAGGCGGGGACGAAGCTTCTGGGGTGCCCCAGACGCCCCCGACGCCCCAGACACCCGAACTCCGCCCGCCCGCGGCGGACGACCGTACACCCGCTCCCGCCGCCGAGGCCGTGCCGAGGCGGCGCCCGCACCGTGCCTGGTCGGTCGCCGCCGTCACCTTCCTCACGATCATCGGCGCGGCCGGTTTCGCGTCGCTCCCCGGCCTGCTCATCGATCCGCTGCACGCCGAGTTCCACTGGTCCCGCGGCACCATCGGCTTCGCGGTGTCGGTGAACCTCGCGCTGTACGGGCTGACCGCACCGTTCGCCGCCGCCCTGATGGACCGGTTCGGTATCCGGCGGGTGGTCGCGGTCGCCCTGACCGTCATCGCGGTCGGCGCCGGACTGACCGTCTTCATGACGGCCGCCTGGCAACTGGTGCTCCTCTGGGGCGTGTTGGTGGGGCTGGGCAGCGGCTCGATGGCGCTGGCCTTCGCGGCGACGGTCACCAACCGCTGGTTCACCGCGCGGCGCGGGCTGGTCACCGGCATCCTCACCGCGGCCGGCGCCTCCGGGCAGCTGGTCTTCCTTCCCGTACTGTCCTGGATCGTCGACCGGGACGACTGGCGGCCGGCCGCGGTGACCGTCGCGCTGGCCGCGCTCGCCGTGGTCCCGCTGGTGTGGCTGCTGCTGCGTGACCACCCGGCGGACGTCGGTCTGGCGCCCTACGGGGCGGACGCGTTCGTGCCCAAGCCGCCGCCGCAGCGGGGCGCGGCCCGGCGTGCGGTGCGGGCGCTGGTCTCGGCGGCCCGGACGGGACCGTTCTGGCTGCTGGCCGGCACCTTCGCGATCTGCGGTGCCACGACCAACGGCCTGGTCAAGACGCACTTCGTGCCCGCGGCGCACGACCACGGCATGCCGATGACGGCGGCCGCCTCACTGCTCGCGGTGATCGGCGTCTTCGATATCGCCGGAACGATCGCCTCCGGCTGGTTCACCGACCGCTTCAACACCCGCCGGCTGCTGGCCGTCTACTACGGTCTGCGCGGTCTGTCGCTGATGTTCCTGCCGCTGCTGCTCGCCGACACCGTCCATCCGCCGATGGTCTTCTTCATCGTCTTCTACGGCCTGGACTGGGTGGCGACGGTCCCGCCGACCATCGCGCTGTGCCGGGAGCACTACGGCGAGGACGGCGCCATCGTCTTCGGCTGGGTGCTGGCCGCCCATCAGGTGGGCGCCGCCCTGATCGCCTTCCTGGGCGGCCTGGCCCGCGACGCCTTCGGCACGTACAACCCGGTCTGGTACGCCTCGGGCGCGCTGTGCGCACTGGCGGCCCTGATGGCCCTGGTCATCCGCGAGCGGCGGACGGGGGCGGTCCAGGGGCAGCCGGCCGCGGTGTGAGCCGCCCCCGGTGGCGGGGCGCCCGGCCGGCCGGTGCATGATCCCCGTGGGACGAGCGACGGGGGACGGGGGAACGGACATGACAGGGGAGGCCGGGGCTGGGGCCGGGGCCGGGGCGGCCGCCGGGCAGTTCCGCGATGTCTGGAGCGGGCGGGCCGTTCTGGTGTCGATGGCGGCGCTGCTGGCAGAGGCGATGTGCGTGACGGCCGGTGTCGTGCTGTACGGCTTCACCCAGGAGGGGACGGTCGGCAATGTGTTCCTGGCCGCCTTCATGCTCCCGGTCGCGCTGGTGCTCGGCGCGCTCCCCGGCCTGGTGCTGACGGTCACCCTGGTGCTGCCCACACTGACGCTGGGGCGCCTGGCGGCCCGTTGGGGAGGGTGGCAGGGGCGGGCGACGTGGTGGTGCACGGCGGCGGCCGCCCCCTTCTCGGCAGCCGGCTCGACGCTCGCCTACGGGGCGTGCTGTGCGCTCCTCACCGGCTCCGTGGGGCCGCCGCTGGCTTACCTGGTGTGCTGGCCGGCGCTCACTGCGGCCGCCGTACCGGCCGCCCTGCTGGCCGAGGTCGCCGCCCGGGGCACCGGGGCCCGGCGCACCGTGCGGCTGACCGTCACGGTCGCGGGCAGCGGGCTCCTGACCGCTCTCGCGGTGGGTGTGCTGGGCGTCGCCGCCCTGGCAACCGGACTGTTGCCGGCGTACGAGCCCCCGAAGCCGACACGCGCCGGGCTCGTCGGGGTCTGGCGGGACGGCAGCGGCGGCACCCTGGAGCTGCGCGCCGACGGAACGGCGACGGCCCGGGGGCTGAGCAAGCCGGGCGACCACTGCGGCGGCGTCGGCAGATGGGAGCTGGACCGCTTCACGGGGGACGAGCGGTTGGAGGTGGAGGTGGGCGGCGACTGCCGGGAGCAGTGGTTCCTGGGCGGTACCCAGGAGCGCCCCACCCTCTACTACTTCCTGGGCGACCCGGACGAGTGGCACCGGCATGTCCTGACCCGGCAGGGCGGCCGGTCCTGAAGCGCGGCGGTGCCATGCGGTGGGGCGGTGTCATGCGGTGGCGGTGCGGATGCGTCGGCGGTGCTGAAGCGGCGGCGCCGGTCCGCGGTGTGCTGCTCGACCGCACCGGCCCTGCTCAGGGGCTGAAGTGACCGAAGGTGCCCCGGTGGAACAGGAGGGGGCCGGTTTCGGCGGCCGCCGGGTCCGTGCCGAGGGCCTCGACGCGGCCGACGACGATGAGGTGGTCGCCTCCGGTGTGCACGGCCTGGATGGTGCAGTCGATCCAGGCGGGGACGTCGGCCAGCCGTGGTGAGCCGGTCGCCGGCGCGGGCCCGTAGGAGACGCCGGCGAACTTGTCGCCACCACTGACCGCGAACCCCCGGCACAGCTCGCCCTGTGCCGCCCCGAGGACGTTGACGCAGAACACCCCGGCCCGCGCGATCCGCGGCCAGGTCGTCGACGTACGCGCCACCATGAACGTCACCAGCGGCGGGTCGAGCGAGAGGGACGCGAAGGACTGGCAGGCAAAACCGGCCGGGCCCGGTTCGCCCGGTGCCGTGACGACGGTGACGCCGCTGGCGAAGTGCCCCAGGACGGAACGGAAGGCGGCCGGGTCGAGGGGGGCGCGCTCGCCCTCCCGTACGGCGCGCAGGGCGGGCCGCGGGAGCGGTGCGGCAGGAGTGGCGGGCGCGGCGGCCGTGGTCGGCGCGCCGACCGAGCGGAGGTACCGCACGGCCGTGGCCGCCATCCCCGCGTGCCCCATCATCGCTTCAGTCCCATGAGCCCCATCGGCCCCCGTGCCCCTGCCAGCCCTGTTAGTCCTGTCAGTGCCGTCAGTCCCGTCATGGCGTCCGCCCTGTCATGTCTTCTGTCCGGCCGTCTTCTGCCCGGCCGTCTTTTGCGTGGCCGTTTTCTGCCTGGCCGCCATTGAATCTGATGCCCCGTCAGATGTGAAGCCATGCGGGCCGGCGGCCACCCGCACGTGTGGTTTGGCCGCGTACGCGGCGATCTTCGACGGAATGGGGGGAGATTGGGGGAGGGATTCCTGATTGTGTGCCGCCCGCGCGGGTAGCGTCCACGTCGGCCGCGTCCGTAGCCGAACACGGGGGAGAGTTCCGGTACATGGCCGAGGCAACACCGTCACCACCGTCGTCGTCAGCACCGCCGTCCGCCGCGTCACCCACCTTCGACGAGGTCTTCTGCGGCCTGCTGCCCCGCCTCTACCGCAGGGCGGTGATGCTGGCCGGTTCGAGACAGTCCGCGGAGGATGTGGTGCACGAGGCCTACCTCAAGCTCGCCGCCCGTCCGCAGCGCTTCCTCGCCCACCCGGAGCCGTACGCCTACGCCTTCACCGCGGTCCTCAACGTCGCACGCGACGCCTACCGCAAGGACCGCCGCCAGGTCCTCGTGGACGGGCTGGAGGGCGTCGAGGAGGCCGGTGCGGGCGGCGGCGCGGGAGCGGGCCCCGGCGCCGAACCGGGCGGCTGGGACGGCGGGGTGGAGCGTCGGCACGCCGAACTCGAAGCGGTGCGGCTGCTGGGGAAGTTGTCGCACCGGCAGGCCGGCATCGTCATCCTGGTCGACCTCGACGGCTACACGCTCGATCAGGCCGCCAAGATCATGAAGGTGCATCGCGGTACGGCCGCCCGCCATCGGGCCCGCGCGCTGGACAGGCTGCGCGCGTACCTCGTTGAATCGGAGCACGGGCAGGCCGGGAGGTGAGCGGCACGGTGGGCGTGGGGCGACGCCGCGACGGCGAGGTCGGCGAGGCCGGCGGTACCGGTGGTGCGGGCGGTGGCGGCGGGCCGTTCGGCGGCGGGGGCCGGGGCGACGACTCCGGGGGCTCCGGCGGCTCCGGTGGCGACGTCGAGGCGCTGTTGCGCGCCCGGCTGCGGCGCGCGGACGAGCAGATCGAGACACCGCCCGGCCTGTGGGAGCGCGTCCGCCGGCCGGTCAACGAGCAGGCGCCGAAAGCGGGTTCACCGCGCAGGTGGCCGTACGCCTCCGCGCCGGCCCCGAGGCGGCCGTACGCGATCGCCTGCGCGGTGGCGGCGGCGGTCGCCGCGGTGGCGCTGGGGGTGTGGTGGCTGGTGCGGCCCGGGCCCGTCACGCTGCAGCCGGCGGGACCGCCCCCGACGGTGCGGATCACGGTCTACAACAGCGAGCGCGCCTGCCGTACGGGCCGCTCCCTGGAGTGCGCGCTGCGGCTCGCCAAGGACCCGTACGCCGCGTACGCCGCGCGCGACAACTCCGCGGGCCGGGTCTGGCACGGCGACGGGCTGGCCGCGCGCTGTGTCGTCACCGACGGGCGGATGGTCCGCGACGAGGCGGGCATCACCTCCACCCGCTGGTACCTGGTGACGAACGGGCAGGGGGCACGCGGTTGGCTGCCGGGGGTGCGGACGCGGAACACCCATGAGGTGCCGGTGTGCCCGGAGGACGTGAAGTAGCGGACCGGCATAACGGGCGGACGCAACGGGCGGCGCGCCGGCCGGCGGGGCCTGGTCAGCGGCCCCGGTACGTCGGGCTGCGGCGCTCCACGAAGGCGGCGACGCCTTCCTGGGCGTCCGCCGTCGACATGGTGATCTCCTGGGCGGCGGCCTCGGCGGCGAAGGCCGCGGCCCGGTCGGTCTCGAACGACGCGTTCACCAGCTGCTTGGTCAGCGCCAGGGCGCGGGTCGGGCCGGCCGCCAGCCGCTCGGCCCACTCCCGTGCGGTCTTCGCGAGTTCGCCGTCGGGGACGACCCGGTTGACCAGCCCCAGCCGCTCGGCCTCCGCGGCCGGCACCGGGTCACCGAAGAACATCAGCTCCTTCGCCCGCTGCGGGCCGATCAGCCGGGGCAGGAGGTAGGCGCCGCCACCGTCCGGTACGAGGCCGCGGCGGGCGAACACCTCGATGAAGCGGGCCGATTCGGCGGCCAGTACGAGATCGCAGGCGAACGCGAGATGGGCGCCGAGTCCGGCCGCGGTGCCGTTGACCGCGGCGATGACCGGCTTCTCGCAGTCCAGGACCGCGGCGATGAACCGCTGGGCGCCGCGCCGGATCATCCGCGCCACATCGCCGGACGTCCGTTCCGCTCCGGCCCGTTCCGCTCCGGTTCGTTCACCGGAGCCCGTGCCGCCGCGCAGGTCGGCGCCGGCGCAGAAGCCCTTGCCGGTCGCGGTGATCACCACGGCCCGTACGTCCGGGTCGGCCGATGCGTCCGCGAGCAGGCCGATGAGGCGTTCGCGCTGGTCCCAGGTGACGGCGTTCAGCGCGTCCGGGCGGTTGAGGGTGATCCACGAGACGCCGTTGTCAGTGGCGTGCAGTACCAATGAATCAAGCGCCTCGACGGGTGGGGCGGAGGCGGCGGAATCGGCGGATTCGGCGGAACGGCCGGGCGAGGACGACGGGGAGAGCGGGGAAGGCTCGGAGGTTGTCATGGGGGAGCGGCTCCTGAGGGTGCGGTCGCGGGTGTGGCTGCGCCTGGGACCACGGTGGTGGTCGCGGTGGTGGGTCCGGCTGCTGAGGGGGCGGTCGGGGTCAGTGGCAGACGGCGAGCGCGTCGAGGGCCACCGCGCCCTGCCCGCGCTCCAGGACCACCAGCGGGTTGATGTCCAGTTCGGCGAGTGCGCCGTCCAGTTCCAGGGCCATCCGCTGGACCCGGAGGACGACCTCGATCAGCGCGTCGACGTCCGCGGGCGGCCCGCCGCGTACGCCCTCCAGGAGGGCGCGGCCGCGCAGTTCGGCGAGCATCGCGCGCGCCTGGTCCTCGCCGAAGGGCGGTACCCCCACCGCGACGTCCCGCAGGACCTCGACGAGCACCCCGCCCAGCCCCACGGTCACGGTCGGCCCGAAGAGGCGGTCGGGGGTGACCCCGACGACCATCTCGACGCCCCGCTCGATCATCTGGCAGACGAGCACGCCGTCCAGCGGGACGTCCTCGTAGCGGGCGATGTCGGTGAGCTCGCGGTAGGCGTCCCTGACCTGGCTGGCCGAGGTCAGCCCGACCTTGACCAGTCCGAGCTCGGTCTTGTGCGCCAGCTGGGCCCCGGACGCCTTCATGACCACGGGGTAGCCGACCAGGCTCGCCGCCCGTACGGCTGCCGCCGCGCTGGTCACCAGCTGTTCGCGGGGTACCCGGATGCCGTAGGCGCGCAGCAGTTGCTTCGCCGCGTGCTCGCTGAGCTGCTGGCCCGGGCGCAGCAGTGCCTGCACTTTGCGGGCGGACGGGGACGGCACGCGCGGGGCGTCGTCGAAGGGCGAGCGGTAGCCGGCCGTGAAGCGGTGGTGGTCGAGATAGGCGCGTACGGCGGTGATGCAGTTGCCGAAGGTGCGGAAGGTCGCCACGCGCGCGGAGCCGAGCAGCGTGCTGCGGTAGGCGTCCTCCGTGCCGACCGGCGAGCCCCACACCACGCACACCAGCTTGTCGGTCTGCTCCGCCGCGTCCACCAGGTCCTGGGCGAGTTTGTCGCTCATCGGCGGGAAGGGGCCGGTGATCGGGCAGATCAGCACGCCGACGGCGGGGTCGGCCAGGATCGCGTCGATGATCTTGCGGCCGCGCCAGTCGCCGACGGGGTGCCCGCCGTTGTCGATCGGGTTGGCGACGGAGAGGTACTCCGGTATCCACTGGTGCAGTTCGGCCTGCTTGGCGGTGTCCAGGGTGGGCAGCCGCAGCCCGGCGGCGGTCGCCAGATCGGCGAAGTGGGCGCCGGTGCCTCCGGAGATCGAATAGACCGCGATGCCCTCGGCGGTGGGCTTCCGGGCGCGGGCCAGCAGTGCCGCGGTGTCCTGCAGCTCGTCGAGCCCGTCCACCCGGATCACCCCGAACTGGCGCATCGCGGCGTCCACGACCTCGTCCGCGCCGGTGAGCTTGCCGGTGTGCGAGGCGGCCGTACGGGCGCCGGTCTCGGTGCGCCCCACCTTGACGGCGACCACGGGGACCCGGTGGCGGGCCGCGCGGTCGGCCGCGAGCAGAAAGCTGCGGCCGTCCTTGAGCCCTTCCACATATGCCGCGATGGCCCCGACCTCGGGGCGGGTGGCGAAGTAGGAGAGGAAGTCGGCGGTCTCCAGATCGGCCTCGTTGCCGGTGGGGGCCCAGTGGGAAAGGCGGATGCCCAGTTCCTGGAGGGTGAAGACGGGACGGCCCTGGTGGCCCGACTGTGTGATCAGGGCGATGGCCGGGCCGTCGAGATCGTCCCGGAACTTCTCGAAGGCGTTGAGGTTGGTGTTGGGGCCGAGCAGCCGCAGCCCGGAGCGTGCCACGGCCTCGGCCAGCCGGGCCTGGGCGGCCGCGCCCTCCTCCCCCGTCTCGGCGAATCCGGAGGCGAACGCCACCGCGAACTTCACCTTCACCGCGGCTAGTTGCTCGATGACCGGAAGGGGGTCGCTGACGAGCAGTACGGCGAGGTCGACGGTCTCGGGGAGGTCGGCGACGGTGGCGTGGCAGGGCAGCCCGAAGATGCGGGTGCGTCCGGGGTTCACGGGGTGCAGCCGGGCGCCGACGCGCTCGGCCCAGGCGATGAGCTGGCGGGTGATGCCGGTGTTGGGGCGGCCCTCGCTGTCCGAGGCGCCGATCACGGCCACCGACTCCGGCCGGAAGAACCGGTCGAGGTCGGGCACCGGGGCGTACAGCGGGCGGCCGCTGACGTCCCGCTCGACCGCCTCGCCGGAGCCCCGGCCGCCGTGGCTGCCCCGGCCGTTCGGTCCGCCGCTGCCGGGGTGCGGTTCGCTCGTTCCGTGGACGGTGTGTGGTGGTTGCTCCCCACAGGCCACGACGCGGGCCGGCCGGGAGTGAGTGGTGAGGGTGCCGTGAGTCGATCCAAGCATCGCAGTCGCCCGCTCCTGTGTGACGGCTCTCATGGGCATGGCATCGCTAGCTGACGCATAGTCAGATTACTGAACTGACGTCGCGTCAGGAATGGGGCGGATGTGAGAAGTGGGTGAGCGCTGTTCCGTCCGTGGCGGGGTAAGGCGATGGGGGGCGAGGAGGGCGGGGCGGGTGGCCCTGCGGTGGGCCGCGCCCTCTTGCGCCGCCCATCGCGCTGAGCTGAACTGACGTACCGTCAGGAAAGGGTGAGTGGATGAATGGATGGCGTGGGTGCGGGTCGGGAGAAGGCCCGCCGTGTGGGGCTGGGGGAGCTGGTGGGTCTGGTCGAGCTGGTGGGGTGGTGGTCCGGTGAATGACGGAAGAGCGGCGGGGCGAGAGGCGGCAGCGGGCAGGGAGGCAGGCAGGGAGGCGGGCAGGGAAGCAGGTGGGGAGGCAGGCAGGGAGGCGGTAGAAGGCGGGAAGGGGGCGGTGCGCGGCGCGGCAAGGAGTGTCGCCCGGGCGGATCTGCCGGAGGTGGATGCCTTCACCCGGCCGTACTGGGCGGCGGCGGCCGAGGGGCGGTTGCTGCTGCGGCGTTGCCGGGCCGAGGGGTGTGGGCGGGCGCACCACTACCCGCGCGAGTTCTGCCCGTACTGCTGGAGCGAGGACGTCGACTGGGAGCCGGCCGCCGGTCGCGGCACGCTCTACACCTGGTCCGTCGTGCACCGCAACGACCTCCCGCCGTTCGGGGACCGGGTGCCGTATGTCGCGGCGGTGGTCGATCTCGCCGAGGGGCCCCGGATGATGACCGAGATCGTCGGCTGCCCGGAGGCGGAGTTGCGGATCGGGATGCCGGTGTTCGTGGACTTCCGGCGCGCGGCAGCCGCATCGACGTCCCGGACGGCCGATGGGGACGCGGACGGCCCGGAGTTCGCCGTGCCCGTGTTCCGGCCCGCGGGGAATTCGGTGGCGGGGTGAGACGGCCGGTTGCGATCCTGGCGGGATGCTGATCCGTGAGGCGACCGCGGCCGACTGGCCCGCCATCTGGCCGTTCTTCCGCACCATCGTCGCCGCCGGCGAGACGTACACCTATCCGCGCGACCTCGACGAGGAGACCGGGCGCGAGATGTGGCTGCCGAAGCCGCCCGGCCGTACGGTCGTCGCCGTGGACGACGCCGGGACGGTGCTCGGCAGCGCGAAGATGAACCCCAACCACATGGGCGGCGGCTCGCACATCGCCAGTGCCAGCTTCATGGTCGATCCGGGGTGCGCCGGCCGCGGCGTCGGGCGGGCCCTGGGCGAACACGTCCTGGCCTGGGCCCGCGCCGAGGGCTACCGCGCCATGCAGTTCAACGCCGTGGTGGAGACCAACACCCGTGCCGTCGCCCTCTGGCAGTCCCTGGGCTTCACGATCATGACGACGCTGCCGGAGGGCTTCCACCACCCGACCAAGGGGTACGTGGGGCTCCACATCATGTACCAGCAGCTCTAGCCGGCCCACCGCACGTCATGTCACGCCCTGCCGCCGGGCCGCGTCACGCCATGCCGCCGGCCCGTGTCACGTCACATCACGCCATGCCGCCGGGCCGTGCCCCGTTGCGCCACGCCACGTACGCCGCCGGGCCGGCACGACTACGGCCAGAGCAGCTCCCGCTGCCAGCCTCCGGTTCCCCCTCGCCCGCTGCGCCGGTAGTTGAGGCGTACGTGGCGGCGCCGGGCGTCTCCCTGGAAGAACTCGACCTCGTCGGGCTCCAGGACGTACAGCGTCCAGCTGGCCACCGGAGCCTCCGGTTCGCGCCGGGCGCGCTCCCACGCGGCCTCGGAGGCACGCGCCAGTTCCTCGACCGAACCCAGTACCTCGCTCTGCCGGCCGACCAGCGCCGCGGCCAGCGCCCCCGTTGAACGGCGGTGCAGATCGGCCGCGCTCTCCTCCGGTCCCGCTTCGGTCACCGCCCCGCCGACCCGTACCTGGCGGCCCACCGCCGGCCAGTAGAAATCGAGTGCCGCCCGGGGCCGCGCGGCCAGGTCGCGGCCCTTGCGGCTGCCGCGGTGCGAGCCGAAGTGCCAGCCCCGCTCGTCGGCGTCGTGCAGCATCACGGTCCGTACGGAGGGGTTGCCGGCCGCGTCCGCCGTGGCCAGCGCCATGGTGTGCGGCTCCGGCTGGCCGGCCTCGGCGGCCTCCCGCAGCCACTGCCGGAACAGCGGCAGCGGTTCGGCCGGCACCGCCTCCGGATCGAACGACGGCAGCTCGACGTCCCAGACCCGCAGTCCGCGCAGCAGCTGCCGGAACGCCTGGCCCGCCGGGTCCGCGGAGCGGGCGGTGTCCCCGCCCCCGTCGGCGCCGGAGGTGGCGGTGTCATGGTGCGGGGAACCGGCCGGGTGATCGCTCATGCGGGCAGCGTACTCAGGCGACGTACGGGGCCGCCGCTGCGGTTGCCGCCGCCGGAGGACCGTAGTCCTTGAGCGTGATCGCCCGGGCGCCCCGCTGGACGTCCTCCGCGATCTTCTTCGTCACGGCGTCCTTCCAGGGCATGTGCGCCAGCATCCGCAGCATCAGGTGCCGGAGCCGGATCCCCCACCGGCTGCCCACGGTCATCTCCCGCGCGAACTTGCGCGCAAGCTCATGATTGACCGCGACATAGCCGCGCATCTCCTCCTCGTAACGGGCGAACGCCACCTCCGGTGCGCCGCCCGCCGCCGCGAGCTCACCGGCCAGTACGTACGCACCGACCAGCGCCATCCCCGTGCCCTGCCCCGATGCCGGTGAGGGGCAGTGCGCGGCGTCGCCGAGGAGTACCACCCGTCCACGGGACCAGCGGTCCATCTCGATCAGGTGCAGCCCGTCGAAGTAGAGGTCCGGGGCCGAGCGGGCCGCTGCCAGCATCCGCGAGGTGCGCCAGCCGACCCCGGCGAACGCGGCGTCCAGCAGGGCCAGTTGCTGCGCCCGGTCCCGGTGGTCGTAGCTCAGCCGGGGCGAGCGGAAGACGAGCAGGCCCTTGGCCGCCGGGTCTCCGGCCGAGCTGTACGCGCAGACCAGGCGGCCCGGCTCCGCGTAGTACAACTCCTCGCGGTCCAGGCCGAGTTCGTTCGGCATGGAGAACGCCGAGATGTACGCACCGAGGTGCCGCAGGAACTGCTCCTCCGGGCCGAAGGCCAGCCGGCGGACGGTCGAGTGCAGCCCGTCGGCACCGACGACGAGATCGAAGCGGCGGGGTGCGCCCCGCTCGAAGGTCACCTCGACGCCGTTGTCGTCGGCGGTCGGGGTGAGGGAGGCGATCGAGTCGCCGAAGACGTACTCGACGTCCGCGCGGGTGCGTTCGTACAGGATGCGGGCCAGGTCACCGCGCATGATCTCGTCGTCCCGGCCGGTCCGGGCGCCGAAGATCGCGGCGGGGAGGGTGGCGACGCGCGTGCCGTCGTCCTTCACGTAGGCGCCGTTCTGCATGTCCGTACTGGCGCGCTGGATGTCCTCCAGGATCCCCATCCGGTCGGCGACCTCGACCGACGCACCGCGGATGTCGACCTTGTAGCCGCCGGTCCGCAGTGCGGGCGCGCGCTCGACGACGGTCACGGAGAAGCCGTAGCGGTGCAGCCAGAGGGCGAGCGCCGGGCCGGCGATGCTCGCGCCGGAGATCAGGACGGTCCTGGGCATGACGGGATTCCCTTCAGGAGCGGTGCGCTGGTGGGTGGTTGGGCCGGTGAGGACCCGACGGCTCGACTATACGGGCGTCTTAAACGCTTGTCTATGACGAATGTATAGATCGGGCTTTCGCCTGGGCTCCCGGCTGGACTCCGGCCTGGGCTCCCGGTTGGACTCCGGTCCGGCGTCCGGTCCGGCGTGCAATCCGGCGTCCGATCCGGCTTCCGTCGCCCGGGAAAATGCTTCGACCGGCGCGGCCGGGGTCGTTACGCTCCCGGCATGCACTTCCACCAGATCTACGGCTGACGCGGCGTCGGACGGTCCACCCGTCCCACGGCTTCTCCCTGCCCTCTCGCGGCCCTCTTGCCGTAGCTCTGTGAAGAAGGAAGTCCCGAATGCCGCGCACTGCCCATATCGCCATGGTCGGCACGCCCATGGTCAGTCATGTCCTGCCCAGCCTGGAGATCATCCGTGAGCTGGTGTCCCGCGGTCATCGCGTCACGTACGCCAACACCGACCACGCCGCCGAGCTGATCGCCCCCACGGGTGCCACGCTCGTCCGCTACACCTCCACCCTGCCGGTCGCCGACAACGCCTGGCCCGCGGATCCGGTCGCCGCGGCCTCGCTGTTCCTCGACGACGCGATCGCCGTACTGCCGCAGCTGCGCGCCGTCTACGACGACGACCCCGCCGACCTCTACCTCTACGACGTCGGGGCGTACGCCGGCCGTGCACTGGCCGAGGCGCAGGGCCGGGACGTCGTCCAGCTGTCACCGACCTTCGTGGGCTGGGAGGGTGCCCAGGAGGAGATCGGGGCGGCGTTCGACGGGCTGCCGGGGGCCGAGGCGTACCAGGCCCGGTTCGCCGCCTGGCTGGCGCGGTGCGGGGCGGTCACCACGGACTTCGCCGAGTTCTCCGGCCGGCCGCGCCGGGCGCTGGCGACGATCCCGCGAGCGATGCAGCCGCACGCGGACCGGGTGGACGACGCCGCGGTGACCTTCGTCGGGCCGTGCCTGGGCTCCCGTGCGGAGCAGGGCGGCTGGGTCCGGCCGGCCGGCGCGGAGAAGGTGCTGCTGGTGTCGCTGGGCTCGGCGTTCACCCGGCAGCCGGAGTTCTACCGCCGCTGTGTGGCGGCCTTCGGGAACCTGCCGGGGTGGCACGTGGTGCTGCAGATCGGCACGTACGTCGATCCGGCCGAGCTGGGCCCGGATGTCCCGGCGAACGTCGAAGTGCGGTCCTGGGTGCCGCAGTTGGCCATCCTGGAGCAGGCGGACGCGTTCGTGACGCACGCCGGGATGGGCGGCAGCAGCGAGGGGCTGTACGCCGGTGTGCCGATGATCGTGGTGCCGCAGGGCGCCGAGCAGTTCATGAACGCCGACCGGCTGGTCGAACTGGGCGTGGCCCGCCGGATCGACACCGCGGACGCCACCCCGGAGGCGTTGCGTACGGCCCTGTGGGAGCTGACCACCGATCCGCGGGTGGCGGCCCGCTCGGCCGCGCTGCGGGCGGAGTCCCGTGCGGAGGGCGGCGCCCGCCGGGCCGCCGACCTGATCGAGGAGCGGCTGGCGGTCTGACGCGGCGGGGCGGGGCGGGGGCGGCCCGGGCGGCCGCCCCCGCTCCGGCGCCACCGCCCCCTCGGCCGTTGCCCCCGCTCCGGCATCACCGCCCCCCTCGGCCGTTCCCTCCGCTCCGGCGCCACCGTTCCCGTCCGCCGCTACCCTCGCTCCGGCACCACCGTCGCCCTCCGCCGCCGTTCCCGCGCTAGGGGGTGTCTTCAAATGATCTCGGGTGGTGGACCATGGTCGGGTGATACGTCGCCATGAACTATCCGATGCTGAGTGGGAGTTCGT
>NZ_JBEZMM010000097.1:0-15176 GCF_040652715.1 Streptomyces sp. NPDC048196
CCAACTCGTCGCCTCCCTGCGCGCCCAGGGCGACGGCGGCCTGGACCACTCCGCCCTCCTCCGCGGCGTCGAACGCCTCTCCGGTTACCCGACCGGGGCCTGACGTCCATGCCGGCGCAGCGGATCCCCGCCGCACGGGCGGCCGTGCAGATCCTGCGGGACGAGGGCATCGACCTCGTCTTCGGCTGCCCCGGTGGCCCGCTGCTCCCGCTGTACGCGGCGATGGCGGAGGCCGGCGGTATCGCCCACCTGCCGGTGCGCCATGCCGAGGCCGCCGTGCACATGGCCGACGGCTGGGCCCGGACGAGCGGCCGGGCAGGCGTCGTCGCGGTGGCCGCGGGGCCGGGAGCGGCCCGGCTGGTCGCCGGTCTGTGCGCGGCGGCCGAGGACGCGGTCCCGCTGGTGTGCCTCACCGGCCGGCCGACCGCCGCCGGGCCGCCGCGCCGGGCGGCCCACCGTCCGCCGGACCTGGTCCGGCTGGCCGCTCCGGTCACCAAGCGGGCCGAGCGGATCGAGGATCCCGCGCGCATCCCGGGGGCTTTCCGTGAGGCCTTCCGGATCGCGCGGGAGGGCCGTCCCGGCCCGGTGCTGATCGACGTCCCGGCCGATCTGGTCGTGGCGGAGATCGCATCCGACGCGGGGCGGGCCACCGGTGGCGGCCGGTGGTCCGTCCCGCCGACCAGGGCGGCGGCGCCCGCGGGCCTGACGGCGGACCGTGGTGGGCACGTCGACCCCGGTACCGTCCGCGGGGTGCCGCCCTGGTTCCTGACGGAGCTCGCCGCGGTCTTCGGGACCGGCCAGGACCCGGCCACCGCGTCGGACACGTACCTGGTCAGCGGCCCTCTGGAAGCACCGTTCGCGGTCGGTCCGGGCGGTCCCCGGGTGCAGCATCTCTACGGCCGCGGCGGTCCGCCCGGCTGGGAGGTCCCGGCCGCGATCGGGGTCCGCAAGGCCCTGGACGGCCGGGGCGAGCGGGACGCCGAGGTCGTCGTGGTCCTCGACGGCGACGGGTTCCCGTCCCTGGCCGGGGAACTGGCTGCCGCGGCACGGTTCGACGCCCCGATGGTGCTGCTCCTGCACACCCCGGACCGGGCCGGCGAGGACTTCGCGGACCCCGTGAAGCTCGCCGAGGCGTACGGCTGCGCAGGCCGGGACGTCGTCGATCCGGCGGAGCTGCGCACGGCGGTCGAGTGGGCCCGCAAGGAGGCCGTCTCCACCCGGCGGCCGGTCCTGGTCGACGTCCGGACCGGTCCCCCGGTACGCCTTCCCGTCGGCCCGGCCGTCGAGCCGGTGCACGAGTACACCCACGGGCCCTAGGCACCCGCCGAGGGCCCGGCCCCCGAACTTCCGGGCGGTGGCTGCGCTGACACCTGTCCTGTCGCGCCCAGGCGCGGCCGCCGCCCGGAATACCCACCCAGGTTTGTTTCAACAAACTGTTGACGTTTGGTCGGAGCTCTTCTTACGCTCCGACATGCGGAAGTCAACTTCCGCGCTCTCGTACGGAAGGTCACCATGTCGAAGCCCACGCCGACGGCGCGCGTTCTCACTACGGAGGCTGGCGCCCCCGTCGCCGACAACCAGAACTCCTCAACCGCCGGCGTCGGCGGCCCGATCATCCTCCAGGACCAGCACCTGCTGGAGAAGCTCGCCCGCTTCAACCGCGAGCGCATCCCGGAGCGCGTGGTGCATGCCCGCGGGTCCGGCGCGTACGGCTACTTCGAGGTGACCGACGACGTCACGGCCTTCACCCGGGCCGACTTCCTGAACACCGTCGGCAAGCGGACCGAGACGTTCCTCCGCTTCTCGACCGTCGCCGACAGCCTCGGTGGCCCGGACGCGGCCCGCGACCCGCGCGGCTTCGCCCTGAAGTTCTACACCGAGGAGGGTAACTACGACCTCGTCGGCAACAACACCCCGGTGTTCTTCATCAAGGACCCGATCAAGTTCCCGGACTTCATCCACTCGCAGAAGCGCGACCCCTTCACGGGCAAGCAGGAGCCGGACAACGTCTGGGACTTCTGGGCGCACGCCCCCGAGGCCACCCACCAGATCACCTGGCTCATGGGTGACCGCGGCATCCCGGCCTCCTACCGCCACATGAACGGCTACGGCTCGCACACCTACCAGTGGACGAACGCCGACGGCGAGGCCTTCTTCGTCAAGTACCACTTCAAGACCAACCAGGGCATCCGCTGCCTCAGCAGCGAGCAGGGCGCCGAGCTGGCCGGCAAGGACCCCAACAGCCACCAGACCGACCTGCTGCAGTCCATCGAGCGGGGCGTGTACCCCTCCTGGACGCTCTACGTGCAGATCATGCCGGCGGCCGAGGCGGCCGACTACCGCTTCAACCCGTTCGACCTGACGAAGGTGTGGCCGCACGCGGACTACCCGCTGCAGCGGGTCGGCCGGCTGGTCCTGGACCGCAACCCCGACAACGTCTTCGCCGAGGTCGAGCAGGCCGCCTTCTCGCCGAACAACTTCGTGCCCGGCATCGGCCCGTCCCCGGACAAGATGCTCCAGGGCCGGCTGTTCGCCTACGCCGACGCGCACCGCTACCGCCTGGGCGTCAACCACACCCAGCTGCCGGTGAACGCCCCCAAGGCGGCGAAGGCCAACAACTACGGCCGGGACGGCTTCATGGCGACCAACGCCTACGACCGGCACGCCAAGAACTACGAGCCGAACTCCTACGGCGGCCCGGTGCAGACGAACGAGGCGCTCTCCGCCCCGCTCGCCGTCGCCGGCCACACCGGCACCCACGAGGCGCCGCTGCACACCAAGGACGACCACTTCTTCCAGGCCGGTGAGCTCTACCGCCTGATGTCCGAGGACGAGAAGAAGCGCCTGGTGGACAACATCGCCGGCGGCCTCTCCCAGGTCGGCCGCGACGACGTGATCGAGAAGAACCTGGCCCACTTCCACGCCGCCGACCAGGACTACGGCAAGCGCGTCGAGGCCAGGGTCCGCGAGCTGCGCGAGGACTGACGGGAGGTCAGCTGCCTTGCGCACTCCGTACCGGCCGGCCCGTTGAGGGGTGGTCGGCCGGTACGGAGAGGTAGCGCGAGCTCCGCGGTCACCGGGAGTCCAGTGCGGTGGCAGTGCTCGCCCGACAGGAAGGGCGAGCCACCTCCCCACACCGCGGAGCCCGCCTGCTCCCTCTTCCCCACCCCTCCCCCAGACTCCGTCCGGCGGTGCGATGTCCCGTCGCGCCCAACTCTCGCACTGTCGGACGGGAACCACCGCACAGGGCCCGGCATCCGTACGGTCACGGATCCCGGGCCTTGTGTCATGCCGGGGCCTTGGGCCGGTGCCGGGCCCGGTGGCCCGGTCGGGACTCGTTCCTGACGCGCCCCCGCCGACCGCCTCCGTTGTGCACTCCGCCGTGCGCCGCCGTGCGCGCCGGGTGCGCCGCGTGCGCCGTGGTTTCCTCCGCGGAATCCTCCCGCCCCGCGCCCTCTCACCGTAATTCCCCCCACGGCACCCTGGTTTACGGAGACTATGGAACAGCAGCAGAACCCAACTGCCTGCCGCCCTACCGCCAGGAGCCGACCATGGCCGACAGCGTGCCGGTGCGGTGCCCCACGTGCCGCCGCGAGAACGCTTTCACCCCGCCCACCTTCCCGTGCGCATGCGGTGCCCCGCTGACCATGCCCGTGCTGCGCGGCGGGGTGCCGGTCGAGATACTCCACCGCACCTGGCAGGCGTCCTGGGTGGAGGTGCGCTGCGACGTGTGCGGCCGGCACGACGAATGGCCGGCGCCGGAGTCCGGCTGCGTGTGCGGCACGGTGGTCCGGGTCCCGGTCGTCCCGGCGCCCACCCCGCCCCCGCCGAACTTCCCCTCGCCCGCGCGGCCGGCCGCCGAGGCACCACCCGTCGCCCAGCCCCGGCGCGCGGTCCTCCGGCCGGCCTTCCGCCCGGTGACGATCCGTACCGCCCGGGACTGCGTCACCGCCGCCCAGCAGTATCTGAAGTGGCTGGGCTACGCCGACGTCGCCCGGTCCCAGGAACGCACCGCCGCCGGTGTGGACCTGCGGGGCACCGGCGTGGTGGCCCAGGTCGACCCGACCACCCGCGCCACCCAGCTCCGCGAGATCGAGTGCGTCTGGCTCAACGGCCTCAACGACTCCGCCATCGCGGTCTTCTTCTCACTCGCCGGCTACGCCAGGGACGCCCGGACCCGCGCCGACGAACTGCACATCCCGCTGTTCGTCATGGACCTCACAGGCACCCCCCAGCCGGTCAACGACCCGGCCGACGAACTGATCAGGTACGGCGCCGCCCACCCGTGAGGCCGCCGTCCGCGACGCCGCCGTCGGCGACACCTGGTCCCGCGGGCCGCGGAAACCCGTTCGCCCGGCCCGGCGGAACCGGCGACACTGGCGGAGTGATCCTCTCCGTCCCGTCGCCCGGCGAACTCCCCCTGCTGCGCGACCTGGAACGCGCCGCCGGTGAGCCCTTCCGCCACCTGGGCATGGCCCCGGTCGCGGACGACGAACCGCCCTCGCCGGCCGAGCTGATGCGGTTTCAGCGGGCCGGCCGGGCGCTGGCCGCGTACGAGGGGCCCGGGCGGGGCGGGCGGCCGGTCGGCTATCTCCTCTGGGAGCCGGTCGACGGCTGTACCCACGTCGAGCAGGTGTCGGTGCACCCGGACCACGCCCGCCGGGGCATCGGGCGGGCCCTCATCGACCGGGCGGCGCGCGACGGCGGCCCGGTGCCGCTGACCCTGACCACCTTCGCCGAGGTGCCGTGGAACGCGCCGTACTACGCCCGCCTCGGCTTCCGGGTGCTCACCGACGCCGAACTGACCCCCGGGCTCAGGGCGGTACGGGCGCGGGAGGCGGCGCTGGGCCTGGACCGCTGGCCGCGGGTGTGCATGCGCCGCGAGCCGAGCGTGCGGCCGATCGGCCCGGGGTGTAGCTGATGTGCCGTCAGGTCTCGAGGTGGTCCTGAACATCGCCCACCCATAATGAGGACATGATCGACGCGAGTGCGCTCCGGGACTACTGCCTGGCCTTCAACGGCGCGACCGAGGACTTCCCCTTCCCGCGCCACCAGGACGTCTGCACCTTCAAGGTCGGCGGCAAGATCTTCGCGCTGACGACGCTCACGGACACGCCGCTCAGCGTGAGCCTCAAGTGCGACCCGGAGCTGGCCGAGCGGCTGCGGGCGGCCCACCCGGAAGTGGTGCCCGGCTACCACCTCAACAAGCGGCACTGGAACACCGTTTCCCTGGCCGGGGCGCTGCCCGATCAGCTCGTCCGCGACATGATCGAGGACTCCTACGACCTGGTGGTCGCCTCGCTGCCGCGGGCCCAGCGACTGCTGCTCGACTGGCCGGGTGAGTCGCGGCGCCGCTGACCGCCCGCGGGCGGGCGTGCCGTACTCGACCCCGACGGCGCGCTCTTCGGTCAGGTGGTGTAGTCCGCGTTGACCCGGACGTAACCGGCGGACAGGTCGCAGCCGTAGACGGTCGCTTCGGCGGTTCCGAGGCCGAGGGTGATGATGATCGCGACCTCGGGCTGCCGCATGGCGTCGGTGAGCGCGTCCAGGGTCTCCGGTGTGGGCTCCTCGGGATACACCTCGATGCCGCCGAACGCGACCGTGACGCGGTCCGGGGTGATGTCGCGGTCCTCGGTGTTCTTGCCGATGGCCATCACCACCCGGCCCCAGTTGGGATCGGCTCCGTGGACGGCCGTCTTGACCAGGGGGGAGTTCACCACGCTCTTGGCGATGCGCCGGGCCTGGGCCTCGTCCCGCGCCCGGCCGACCGTGACCCGCAGGAGCTTGGTCGCGCCCTCCCCGTCGCTCGCGAGCTGCCGGGTGAGGTCCAGGCACAGGTCGGTGAGGGCCGCGGTGAACTCCGCCGTGCCGACCGGCCCGGCCGCGCCGTTGGCGAGGACCGCGACGGTGTCGGAGGTGGAGGTGTCGGTGTCGACGCTCAGGCAGTGGAAGGTCCGGTCGACGGCGGTGCGCAGCGCCGTGTCCAGGTCGTCCGGCGGCAGTTCGGCGTCGGTGAAGAGGTAGGCCAGCATCGTGGCCATGTTCGGCTCCAGCATGCCGACGCCCTTGGCGACACCGACGATCCGCGCGGCGCCGACCGTACGGACGGCGGTCTTCGGGCGGGTGTCGGTGGTCATCATGGCGCGGGCCACGTCCAGCGGCCCGGCTCCGAAGGCTTCGGGGCCGGGTCCTGCCGCGCCGTCGAAGTGGGCGCGGATCGTGTCCATCGGCAGCGGGCGCCCGATGACTCCGGTGGACCCGATGAGCACCTGGCGGTCGTCGATGCCCAGCAGGGCGGCGACCCGGCCGACGACTTCGGCGGCGTTGGCCTCGCCCTGGCGCCCGGTGGCGACGTTCGCGTTCTGCGCCAGCGTGGTGACGGCACGCAGGTCCCGCCCGGCGGCGTGCGCGCGGCTGAGGACGACGGCGGGGCCGGCGAAGAGGCTGCGGGTGAACATGGCGGCGCTGACCGCCGGGCGGTCCGAGGCGACGACCGAGATGTCATCGCCCTGGTCGCGCAGCCCGCCGTGGCCGGTGTAGGCGCGGAATCCGGTCGGCCAGGAAAGGGAGCCGGCCTCAACGTCAGCCCTTGCTGCATTTATATGCGTCATGCGGCATATTTTTACAAGGTGGGAGGCGGGGCGTCCAGCGATTTACGGAGCGCTGGACGACCCCACCCGGGGCCCGGCGCCTCACCACCGAGTCCCCGTCAGGGCGCCGCCTTCCCCACCTTCGCCACCCCCTCCGCCAGCCGTTCGCGCAGCTCGACCTTGCGGACCTTGCCGCTGACGGTCATCGGGAACGCGTCGAGGATCTCCAGGTAGCGCGGCACCTTGTAGTGGGCCAGGCGGGAGCGGCAGTAGCGGGCCAACTCGTCGCGGGTGAGCGGGTCCTGGGGGTCGCGGAGGATGACGCAGGCGGCGATCTCCTCACCGTATTTGTCGTCGGGGACGCCGACCACCTGGACATCGGCGATCTTGGGGTGGGTGTAGAGGAACTCCTCGATCTCCCGCGGGTAGACGTTCTCCCCGCCCCTGATGATCATGTCCTTGATGCGGCCGACGATCCGGACGTAGCCGTCGTCGTTCATCACCGCGAGGTCGCCGGTGTGCATCCAGCGGGCCGGGTCGATGACCTCGGCGGTGCGCTCGGGCTCCTCCCAGTAGCCGAGCATCACGCTGTAGCCGCGGGTGCACAGCTCGCCCGGGGTGCCGCGCGGCACGGTCACCCCGCTCGTCGGATCGACGACCTTGACCTCGATGTGCGGCAGCACCCGTCCCACCGTCGCGGTGCGGTGCTCCAGGTCGTCGTCGCGGCGGGTCTGGGTGGAGACCGGTGAGGTCTCGGTCATGCCGTAACAGATGGCGACCTCGGCCATGTGCATCTCGGTGACCACCCGCTTCATGACCTCCTCGGGGCAGGGCGAGCCCGCCATGATGCCGGTGCGGAGGGAGGTCAGGTCGTAGTCGGCGAAGTCCGGGTGGTTGAGCTCGGCGATGAACATGGTGGGCACGCCGTAGAGCGAGGTGCAGCGCTCGTCCTGGACGGCCTGCAGGGTGGCGCCGGCGTCGAAGGCGGGGGCCGGGATGACGATGCAGCCACCGTGCGAGGTGATGCCGAGGTTGCCCATGACCATGCCGAAGCAGTGGTAGAAGGGCACCGGCAGACAGACCCGGTCCGCTTCGGTGTAGCCGAGCGTCTCGGCCACCCAGTAGCCGTTGTTGAGGATGTTGTGGTGCGAGAGGGTGGCGCCCTTGGGGAAGCCGGTGGTGCCCGAGGTGTACTGGATGTTGACCGGGTCGTCCGCGGTCAGGGCCTTCTCGCACTCGGCGAGCCGGGTGTGCGGGACCCCGGCGCCGGCGGCCAGCAGTCCGCCCCAGGTGGGGTCGCCGATGTAGATCACATCGCGCAGCGCCGGGCTTTCGGCGCGGACCTGCTCGATCATCCGGCGGTAGTCGCTCGTCCGGTGCCGGGGCACGGAGACCAGGACGGTGATGCCGGCCTGCCGGAGGACATACGCCAACTCGTGCACCCGGTAGGCCGGGTTGACGTTCACGAGGATGGCGCCGATCTTGGCGGTGGCGTACTGGACGAGCACCCATTCGGCGCAGTTGGGCGCCCAGATGCCGACCCGGTCGCCCTTGCCGACCCCCTTGGCGAGCAGGCCGAGCGCCACCTCGTCGACGGCCCGGCCGAGTTCGGCATAGGTCCAGCGGCGGCCGCCGGCCCTCTCGACCAGCGCCTCACGGTCACCGCACCGGGCGATGGTGCGGGCCAGGTCGGCGCCGATGGTGTGCCCGAGCAGCGGCCGCTCGGCGGCCCCGCTGGCGTACGACAGCTCCTGGTGCGACGGGCTCATCGGTGGTTCTCCTCCCAGTACGCGGCACCACCGCCGCCCGGCGCGGTGCGCGCGGGCAGTTCACTGCGGCTGAGGGTGCCGGGGACGGTCTTCGGCAGGACGGCGACCTCAGGACGCCGGACGTGCGGGTAAGGGGCCGGGACTTCGTGGGTGCGCTCGGTGATCGTCTTCATCGTCCCCGAGCATCTCGGCCGGGGACCGATGCGTCCCCGTGACTCAAGGGGACGAAGCATCACTTCCCCCTCCGGTGGCGCGTCCCGCGGCGCCTCCGCCACTGCGTTCATCAGCTGCTCCCAGAAGCCCGGCATCGGCCATCGCTGCCACAACACCCGCAAGGTTGCCCGTCGGAGGGGACGAGCCGCTCCAAGGACACCCGGTGCGCGCCGTGTACAGGATGGCGTCCGGCGCGCCCGGCCGGGGCCACAACCACCCATCCGTTCGCCCCACGAAGAAAAGTTCGAGCCCGTCCGGGGTGTCGCAGCGGACGGCCTCGGCGTCCCCGCTGCGGGCGGGGGCGCCGAGGCCGGGAGAGGGGCGGTTCAGCGGTGGGTGGTGAAGCGCCGCTCGAAGGCAGCGAAGGCGGTTTCCTGCCGCCACTGGACGGCCGCCTTGGGACTGGACGCGAGCAGCTGCCGGCAGGCGGCACCGGGCGATCCGGTGCCGGGGAGCCGGCCGCGGCAGGCGTCGACGGGCCGGTAGCCGTCCCGCGTCGGGTTGCCCCGCCACAGGCTGCGGCCGGGCAGGAAGGCGTACTGCAGTGAGGCCCGGGCCAGGTCCTTCAGGTCGCCGTAGCCGAGGTGGTACGTCGTGGACGCGTACCGGTACTCGTGGGAGATGTCGATACGGGAGATGCCGGGGTCGTCGGTGGCCAGCACGATCGGCACCCCGTACGCGCGGTAGGTCAGGAAGGGGTGCTCGGCGCCCTTGACGCCGAGGATCTGGGCATTGCTGGTGAAGGGGACCTCGACGACCACCTGGCGGGCGGCCATGGTCCTCGCCAGCTCCTGCCAGTTGTCCTCATGGACGAGGTCGACGCCGTGGCCGATGCGTTCGGCGTGGGCGAGGGTGACCGCCTGGTTGATGTGGAACTTCAGGTCTTCCGGTTTGACCAGGCCCGGCCACAGCTCGCCGGCGTGCAGGGTGAGGTGGGCGCGCGGATACTTCCGGCGCAGGAAGTCGAGCATCCGCATCTGGCTGGTGTAGTTGCGCAGCGAGCTGTCCCAGTCCTCGGGCGCCACCAGGTTGACCGCGGTGAACCGCGGGTCCCGCTCGGCCAGCCGCATGCCGAGCTCCATCTGCGTGAACACCCGCTCGGGGCTGCCGCCCCGGGACACCTGGGCGTTCCAGCGCACGGTCAGGCGGCAGCCGGGCGCGGGGTGGGAGGTGCCGCAGTGCGAGGTGGTACGGAACTCGGCGTCCGCGTCGTCGGCCTCCTTGCGGGCGGTGGCCACCAGGCGGTCCAGCTTGCCGTCGGCCACCAGCGCCTGGTGCATACGGCCGAGGTCGTCCTGCCAACCGACCTGGTCGGCAAGGTGCTTGGCCTCCTCGGAGGCGGGGGTGACCAACGTTTCCAGGTAGAACTGGTTCTGGGCGACGACGTCGTCGGCGACCCTGGCCAACAGCTTGCCGCGGTGGCGCCAGGTCACCTCCCCGAACTTCCCGAAGGCGTCGAAGAAGTGGTCGTGCCCCGACCCGCCCGGCGGGAAGTCCTGCATGGACCAGGCGCGCACCAGCGCGTCATGGAACGCCCGGTCGGTCCGGGCGTCCGCAGCCGGCCGCTTCCCCGGACCACACGGCGGCACGACGGCGGTCATCGTCTTCTCGTCGATGCACAGTCCGTCCTCGGCGGCGAGTTCGATCAGGTACTCGGTGGGGACGGCGCCGGACAGGTGGTTGTGCAGATCACCGCCCTTGGGCAGGCGCCGGAAGAAATCGCGGAGCCTGCTCGGCTCCTGGCGGATGGACTCCAGATAGGCGGCGGTCCGCACTTCGGCCGCGGTGCGCGGACGCGCGGAAGGCGCGGATTGCGTACGGGAGTTGGCCGGCTGGGCGGCGGCGGGCAGGGCGGACAGGAGCGACAGCAGGCTGAGGGTGGCCAGACCGGCCCGAAGAGCCCGGCGACGGTCCGTGGCACGATGGCGATCACCATTCACGATCGCCATCGTGCAGGCTCGACGAGGCCGCGCGAAGCCCCTTTTCGGCAAGTTACCCCGGACGGGAACCGCGTGCGTGGCGCCTGAGGCGCAAGTGGCCGCGGGGCGACATCAGAGGGGCGGCGGGGGCAGTCGAGCGGTCAGCCGGCGTTGCCGAGGAGAACCGCCGGCTCTGCCCGGTACCGGCCCGGGGCGGTGCCGTATTCCCGCTTGAAGGCCTTGGCGAAGGCGAACTCCGAGGCATAGCCGGTGCGTTGGGCTATGACGCGGAGCGGCTGGTCCCCTTCGCGCAGCAGACGGCCGGCCAGGGTCAGCCGCCACCACGTCAGATAGCCGAGCGGCGGCTCGCCGACGAGAGCGGTGAAGCGTTTCGCGAAGGCCGCCCGGGACAGGCCCGCCACCGCGCCCAGTTCCTCCACCGTCCAGGGGTGGGCCGGATCGTGGTGGATCACGCTCAGGGCCCGTCCGACCGTCGGGTCGCGCAAGGCCGCCGCCCAGCCGTTCGTGGCCGCGGCGTGTTCCTCGTACCAGGCCCGCAGGATGTACAGCAGGGCGGTGTCGAGCAGGTTGCAGACGGCGGCCTCCGCCCCGGGCCGGGGGTGGGCCGTCTCGGTGCGGAGCAGGTCCAGTACCGCGCCCAGCGGCCGGCCGTGGGTGGGCAGCCGGACCAGGCCGGGCAGACAGGTCAGCAGTGGGTGGGGGCGGGACCGGTTCAAGCGGTAGGCGCCGCAGAGCGTCAGCGTGCGGGGTGTTCCGTCGTCGGGCGTGTCGGGGCCGGGCGGCCACGAGCCGTCCGGATTCTGGCGGACCTCGACCAGCGGGGTCCCCGGGTCGTCGGCCAGGCCGTGCCCGACTCCGTGGACGAACGCGAGGTCACCGGCGGTGAGCCGGAGGGGCGGGCTGCCGTCCTCGGGCAGCATCCAGCAGGAGCCCTCCAGTACGGCATGGAAACCGACGCCGGTCGTGGCCGGGAAGCGCAGGCCCCACGAGCCGTGCCGCTGCTTGCGGGAGGCGTGCGGCCGCCCGGTGCGCATCGCGGTGATCGCGTCGCTGAGTACGTCCATGCCGGTGAGCGTACCGAGGAGACGCCTGCACATGATCGCGAGACGTTGTGGCATGGGCCGGCGAACGTGCTCTTCGTACGGTGGATCCACGCCTCCACGACGGAGGCGAAATCCCCTGCTCATCAGGCGATTCACGCATGCCCCATGACAGAAAAACGACAGGAACGGATTCACGGTGATGATGGCCCAACACGTGGTGTTCGACGAGCTCGGCGGCCCGGAAGTACTGCGGATCGAAGACGTGGAACTCGGTGCGCCCGGTCCCGGCGAGGTGCTGCTCCGCGTGGACGCACTCGGCCTCAACCGGGCCGAGGCGCTGTTCCGTTCCGGCGGCTACTACTACCAGGCCACCCTGCCGGGGTCCCGGATCGGCTACGAGGCGGCCGGGGAGGTGCTGGCGGTCGGAGCAGGCGTGACCGGCTTCTCGGTGGGCGACCCGGTGCTGACCGCGGGCGCGGGTGACATGAGCACCCACGGCGTGTACGGCGACCACCTGCGCATCTCGGCGGACAGCCTGCTCCGTCGCCCCGGCGGGACGGACGCGGCGACGGGGGCCGCCCTCTGGCTGTCGTACAGCACCGCTTACGGCGCGCTGGTGGAGAAGGGCGGACTGCGGCCGGGCGACACCGTACTGATCACCGCCGCCTCCAGCAGCGTGGGGGTGGCGGCGATCCAGATAGCCCGCCACCTCGGCGCGATCCCGGTGGCCGTCACCCGCAGCGCGGCGAAGCGGGAACGCCTGGCGCAGCTCGGTGCGGCGCATGTGATCGCCCTCGACGAGGGCGGGCTGCTCGACCAGGTCGCCGAGGTCACCGGCGGGCGCGGGGCCGAGATCGTCTTCGACCCGGTGTCCGGCCCCGGACTGACGGAGGTCGCCCGGGCGGTCGCACCGGGCGGGCTGCTGATCGTCTACGGTTGGCTCGACCCGAGGCCGACGCCCCTGCCGCTCAACTGGACGCTGCGCATCCTCGGTTACGGCAACCTCCAGGTCACCGGCGACCCGGAGGCGCGGCGCCGGATCTGGCATTTCCTGGACGCCGGCCTACGGGCGGGCACCCTGGATCCGGTCATCGACCGCACCTTCGACTTCGAGGAGATCGTCGAGGCGCACCGCCATCTGGAGTCCAACAGCCAGATCGGCAAGATCGTGGTGACGGTGCGCCACTAGGGCGCTTCTGACGGATCTCCGCGGCGTCGCCCCGAGCCCGCGGACCGGGGAATGGAGGGGGCGACAGGTGATGTTCCACCGATCATGACAAGCGACGTGCGCACGATCACCAACCCGGCCACTCTCCACGACCCGACGCCGTTCGGCTACAGTCACGCCGCCTCGGCGCCCGGCGAAGTCGTCTTCATTGCCGGCCAGTACGCCTCCGACGCCTCCGGCTCGCCGGTGCCCGGTGACTTCGCCGCCCAGGTGGAACTCGCCTTCGACCGGCTCCGGGCGGCCCTCGAAGGCGTCGGGCTCGGCTTCGACCACGTCGTCCGGCTCGGGTCGTACGTCGTGGACCACGACACCGACAAACTGGAGGTCCTCGGCAAGGCGCTGCACGCGCGCTTCGGTGAGCGGCTGCCGGCCCAGACGCTGAGCGGTGTCGCGGCTCTCGCACTGCCCGGCATGCTGTTCGAGGTCGACGCGATCGCCGTACGGCCGACCCCTCCGGCCGCCATCTGACGCCCCGGGCGCGGCGGCGGGGCACGGTGCCGCCGTACGGCCCGCACCCCGCCCCGCCGCCCCGGACACGCGCGGAGCAACGTACGCTCCCTCAGTTCACCCCTCGCTCGATCCCCGACCAATACGGCTGCCGGAGCTTGAACTTCTGGATCTTGCCGGTCGCCGTACGCGGAATGGACTCGCGGAACTCCACGGACGTCGGGGCCTTGTAGCCGGCCAGGTGCTGCTTGCAGTGGGCGATGATCTCGGACTCGTCGGCCGTCGCGCCCTCCGCCAGCACCACCAGGGCCTTGATCGTCTCGCCCCACTTCTCGTGCGGCACCCCGATGACGGCGACCTCGGCGACCGCCGGGTGACTGAAGATCGTGTCCTCCACCTCGATGGACGACACGTTCTCCCCACCGGTGATGATCACGTCCTTCTTCCGGTCGGAGATGGTGAGGTGGCCGTCGCCCGGGTCGAGGGTGCCGCCGTCGCCGGTGTGGAACCAGCCGTCCTCCAGGGCCTCCGCCGTCTCCTCCGGCTTGTCCCAGTACCCGTCGAGCACCGTGTTGGAGCGGGCCAGGACCTCACCGGACGCCGAGACCTTCAGCTTCACCCCCAGCGCGGGCAGCCCCGCACGGGACAGCTTGCGCGCCCGCTCCTCGGCGGGGAGGGCGGCATCGGCCGGCCGGGTGCGGTTGAAGGTGAGCATCGGTGAGGTCTCGGTCAGGCCGTAGAGCTGGGTGAACTCCCAGCCAAGTTCCTCCTCCACCCGCTGGATGGTCCTGGTCGGCGGCGGGGCCCCCGCACAGACGATCCGCACGCGGTCGCGGCCCGGGATCTCGCCCTCCCAGGTCGCCGCCGCGTCGAGCACCATGTTCCAGACGGCCGGGGCACCGCACATGAGGGTGACCCCGTGCTCGTCGACGCGCCGCAGGATCTCGGCGCCGTCGACCTTGCGCAACACCACCTGCTTGACGCCCAGGCCCGCCATCACGTACGGCATGCCCCAGCCGTTGCAGTGGAACATCGGCAGGGTGTGCAGGTACACATCGCCTTCCCACACACGGGTGTGCAGCCCGAAGGTCATGCCGTTGACCCAGATGTTGCGGTGGGTCAGCTGTACGCCCTTGGGGCGGGCCGTGGTACCCGAGGTGTAGTTGATCGTCGCGGTGGCGTCCTCGTCCGGCTGCGACCACGGGCGCGGCTCGACCCCGAACCGCATCAGCCCGGTCTCGGTCTCCTCGCCGAGAACGAAACGGTGGCGGGCCTTCACCTCGGCCAGCGCGGCGTCGAGTTCCGGGTCGACGAGCAGGACCGACGCCCCGCTCTGCGCCACCACGTAATCGACCTCTTCCGGCTTGAGGCGGAAGTTCACCGGGACGCAGATGCGGCCGCTCATCGGCACCGCGAACAACAGCTCCAACAGGCGTGCGGAATTGTGGCTCACCACGGCCACCCGCTCGCCCTCACCGACCCCGAGGGCGTCCAGCCCCGCCTGCCAGGCACGGACTCGTTCGGCGAACCTCCCGTAACTCGCCACGGGCACCTGCACGGCGGGCTGCCGCGGCTCGTCGACCACACCGGGACTGTCCCGGAAGCCCAGCTCGGCACGGTCGAGGAAGTCCACGATCGTCATCGGTGTCCGCATGTGCGCTCTCCTGTGTTCGGGTGGACCAGGTACCGCCGGGTGAGAGGGTCCCACGTACCTGGCTTTCCCGCCGTGGGGGTTGGTCGGCGTTGCGCTTTGCGGTGCCGCGCACGTAGCCGTCTGTCCGGCCGCGGGGCTTGGTCGCCGTTGCGCTTGGCGGCGCCCCGCACGTAGCCGTCTTGCCCGCCGTCGGGGTTTCTCGCCGTTGCGCCTGCGGCGGGCTGGGTGGTGTCGGGTGCGGTGACGGACCTCCGGGGCCGGTTGTGTGGACTGCTGACGCTTTACGTCCACA
>NZ_JBEZMM010000098.1:0-14078 GCF_040652715.1 Streptomyces sp. NPDC048196
GCCACTCGCTACGACAAGACCACCGAGTCCTACCAGGCCGCCGTCACCCTCGCCTCGCTCCTGATGTGGGCGTGACATTTGAAGACATCTCCTAGTCCCGCCCCAGGACCACCGTCCCCGACGAGCAGAACCAGCCGCCGGTGCCGGAGGCGACCGCGAGGCGCGGGAGGGTGCCGTCGGGGCGGTAAACCTGGCGGTCCGGGCCGGCCTCGCCGCGGAGCTGGCGTACCGCCTCGACCAGCAGGAACAGCCCGCGCATCCCGGGGTGGCAGGCGGCCAGGCCACCGCCGTCGGTGTTCACCGGCAGCGCGCCGTCCCGCAGCAGCCGCCCCTTCTCGACGAACGCGCCGCCCTCCCCCTTGGCGCAGAAGCCCAGGTCCTCCAGCGTTACCAGGGTCATGTACGTGAAGGCGTCATAGATCTGCGCGAGATCGATCTCGGACGGCCGGACGCCCGCCCGCTCGAAGGCCAGCCGCCCCGAGACCGCCGCCGGCGAGACCGTGAAGTCGTCCCAGTCGGACATGGTGGTGTGCGAGACCGCGGTGCCGGAACCGAGCACCCACACCGGGGGTTTGGCCAGGTCGGGGACGTGATCCTCGGCGACCAGCAGGACCGCGCAGCCGCCGTCGGAGCGGATGCAGCAGTGCAGTTTGGTGAACGGGTCGGCGATCATCGGGCCGGCCAGCACGTCGTCGACGGTGATCGGGTCGCGGTACAGGGCGTCCGGGTTGGCTGCCGCGTTGGCCCGCGCCTGCACCGCTATCTGGGCCAGCTGTTCCGGCGTCGTGCCGTACTGGTGCATGTGGCGGCGGGCGGCCATGGCGTACTTGGCGATCAGGGTGTGCCCGTAGGGGACCTCGAACTGGAGCGGACCGCGGGCGCCGAACGAGAGGTTGGCGGTGCGGCGCCGGGCCTTGAGGTCGGCGCGGGCGGTGGAGCCGTAGACGAGGAGGACCGCCTCGGCGTGGCCCGCGGCGATCGCGTCGGCGGCGTGCGCGGCCATCACCTCCCAGGTGGCGCCGCCCACCGACGTCGAGTCCACCCAGGTGGGGCGCAGTCCCAGGTACTCGGCGACCTCGACGGGCGCGAGGGTGCCCAGACCGGCCGAGGCGAAGCCGTCGATCACCGACCGGTCCAGCCCGCTGTCGGCGAGCGCCCGGCGGGCGGCCTGGGCGTGCAGCGCGTACGGGGTGGCCTCGTCCACCCGGCCGCAGTCGGACAGGGCGACCCCGGCGACGGCCACCTTGCGGTTCCCGGAGTGAGGGCCGGAAGCTGGTGAAGGCATGAATCTGACGGTACATCAGATATGGCGGGTTGCGGCAGGGGCCGTCCGGCCGGACTCCCGGCCGGGCTCGCTCGGCCCCGCCAGCCTTCCCGCCTCGGGAATCGTGCCGCCTGTCTCTGGGAAACTGCGTCCCCGCTCCCTACTATGACGGCCCGTCAGATCGCGTTGGCGCACGCCTACCGGACCCGGCGGGCGTGGTCGTACGGCCGGGAGGAGCCCGCCGATGGATGCCGCGTTCACCGAGGAGCAGCACACAATCCGCCGCACGCTGCGCGCACTGCTGGACAAACGCTGCGGCCCGGACGAGGTCAAGGCGGCGGTGCGTACCCCACCCGGCTACGACGAGGAGCTGTGGCGGGAGCTCGCCGGCCGGCTCCACCTGCCCGGTCTGGCCCTGCCCACCGTGTACGGCGGCGGCGGCCGGGGGCCGACCGAACTCGCCCTGGCCTGCGCGGAGACCGGCCGCACCGTCCTGCCCTCGCCGCTGATCGCCACCGCCGCGCTGGCCGCCCCGTTGATCCTCGCGCTGGGCAGTGAGCGGCAGCGCGCCGGACTGCTGCCGGCCCTCGCCTCCGGCGAACTGACCGGCACGCTGGCCGTGCCGGGCGGCCGGCTCCCCACCGCGCTGGCGCTGACCGGGCCGAACGACGGTGACTGGGCGGGCGGCGGCCGGGCCGGCGGGATCCAGGCGCACAAGGAGGAGGGCGGTACCGGCTGGCGGCTGTACGGGGAGGCCGGGCAGGTGCTGAACGGGCACACCGCCGAGGTGCTGGTGGTGGCCGCGCACACCGGCGGGTTCGCGCGCAGCAGCACCCGGCTCTTCCTGGTCCGGGCGGACGGGGCAGCCGGTGCGGGCGGGGCGGACGGGCTGCGGCGGACCCGGCAGGCCGTGATGGACGAGACCCGGCCGCAGGCCCGGCTCGAACTTCGGGACGTACCGGCCGAGTTGCTGGGCGAGGGGGGTGGCGGGGCGGCGTCCGCGGTCGGCGCGGCACTGGCCGCGACCGGTGTGGCGGCGGCCGCGGCGCTGGCCGTCGAGGCGGTCGGTGCGGCCGGTGCGGCGCTGGCCGGTACCGTCGCGTACGTCAGGGAGCGCGAGCGGTTCGGCCGCCCGGTCGGGTCCTGCCAGGCGGTGCGGCACCGGCTCGCCGACCTCTACGTGACGCTGCAGGCGGCCCGCTCGGCGGCGTACCACGCGGCCTGGGCGGCGGGCCGCGAGCCCCTCGCGGCGGACGGGTCCGGTGGGGCGTACGGGAGCGAGCCCGGAGTGACCGGCCGGGCCGGTGAGCGGGGGGTGGCGGCGCTGGCGCTGGCGCAGGCGCTGGAGGCGCTGCGCGCGGTGGCGGCCGAGGCGGTGCAGTTGCCCGGCGGGATCGGCTTCACCTGGGAACGCGCGGCGCATCTGTACTTCACCCGCGCGGCCGGCGACGAACTGCTGCTGGGCCCGGCGCACCGGCTGCGGGCCCGGGCGGCCGAGGAGGCGGGACTGTTCGCGGGGGCGGGGCGCGGTGCGGGTCGTACGGCGGGTCTGCCGGCGGGGGTGGACGCCTGATGCCGGGGAGGAGTCTCGAACCGTCTAGGGCGGGGGAGGAGCGGCTGATGCGACGGCTGGTGCAGAAGGTGTCCGCGACCCGGACGTTCGCCCGGATCGCCCCGCGCGTCGTCCCGGCCCTGGACGGTCTCGTGCACCGGCTGACCGGGGGCAAGGTGCTGCTCAGCACCCGGATGCTGCCCGGGCTGGTCCTGACGGCGACCGGCGCCCGGAGCGGACAGCCGCGGCGGACACCACTGGCCTGCCTGCCGGAGGAGGGCGGCAGCTGGCTGCTGATCGGCAGCAACTTCGGGCGCCCGGGCCACCCCGCCTGGACCGGAAATCTCCTCAAGTGCCCCGAGGCGACGGTGAGTTGGCGCGGTGAGGAGATCGCCGTACGGGCCCGGCTGCTGCGTGGTGCGGAGCGGGCGCGGGCGTGGCGGGCGGCGCTGGTGTTCTGGCCGCCGTACGCCGCGTATCAGGAGCGGGTGGAGCGGGAGATCCGGCTGTTCCGGCTGGAGCGGCGCTGACCGGTCCGGGGGTGGGCCCTCGGCTACTCGGGCCGGAGGGTGTGCGTTCCGCGTCCACATGCACACAGCGGGTGCCTCGGCACCCCTGGGAGGGGGCGGCCGGCACCCGCTGTGTGTGCGGTACAGCTATGGCAGGACGGATACAGGACCGACGGCGGAACGGGCCCGGATGCAACGGGTCTTGGAGGCGCGGCGCTTCTCGGGCCGCTTCCTCGAAGGGCTGCCGGTTGCCGGGTGCCCGGCCTTCCGGCTCGGGTGGCCTCGTTCGGGTTACTGGCTGGGCCTATGGGTCGGGATGGCTTGCTCGGCTCACCTGGTCGGCTTCTTGCCGGTGATGCCGAAGTGCACCAGCAGTGCCAGGTTGGGCTTGAGCTCGGTCTGCTTCACGCCCCAGCTCTGGAAGCCCTTCTGGTGACTGGCGACCGCCGCGAGCATCGCGACGATCGAGCCGGCCATGGCTGCCGGGCTGACGTCCTTGTCGACCTTGTTCTTGCTCTGGAGCTCCTGGATGGAGTCGGTGAGCGAGTTGGTGACGGCGTTGAGGATCTTCATGCGGATCTTGTAGAACCGCTTGTCGCCCTCGGCGGCACCCAGGTCGACGACGCGCAGAATCGCATCGTTCTTGCGCCAGAAGGAGAGGAAGCCGTCGACCAGCTCCTCCGCCGCCTGCCAGCCGGACTTGCCCACCCAGGAGCGTTCGGCGACAAGATCGGTCAGAGTGGCGCCTTCTTTGGCCATCTCCTCGGCGATTTCAAGGACGGCACCTTCGACGTCCGGGAAGTACTGATAGAACGTAGCGGGCGAAGTCCCCGCTTTTCGGGCCACATCGATGACCTTGACGTCCCGGTAGGGGGACGAACTGAGCATTTCACTGAGGCAGTCGAGAAGCTTTTGCCGCGTCGCCTGTCCGCGGCGGCCGGCCACTCTGCCGTCGACGGTTCGTACTTGTCCTGTCATGCCGTCAGCTTACCGAGGGGTGATCGGAGCGCGATTTGGCTGCCTGCAAATGGGGATGCGGGAGTTCGGCCTGCGCAGCCCCTGTTACCGCACCGGTGGCGAACCCGCTCGTGGTCCTGGCGCGCGGGGCGCGGTGTGGTCCGAACCGGTGAATGCTCTTATCAACAGCCTGTGGACAACTTCGGTGGATAAGCGGTCACGCTCCGTGCAGAAAATGCCGGATGTCGACCGGAATTCTGAATTCCCTTCGCCCGGTACGCACGAACCGGTACTAGCGTGGACATATAGCTGCTGCGGTGGCCCGCAACGACGGCCGGGGGGGAAAGCCGTGCGAAGAATGGACGGACGCTTCGCTTCCGGACCGCTGTTCGTCGTGGATGATCGGTGTGGCCGCGAAGTGGCCCGCACCGCCGCAGAATTGGCCGGCCGTCCCGGTGGTCGAGAACACGGTCGCCAACCCGCCGGTAACCGACCGCCCCTTCGTCTGCCGGTGGACCTGTCCGCGCACGTCAGGCCGGGTGGGGTAACACCGGGTAACGGGCCCGGGGCGGGACGCGGGGGGCATGCCGGGACACGACGGACGGGCCCCGGGTTCGCAACCATCGGCGCGGCCAGGAAGAATCAGCACGCGTACGGCCGTTTCGATGGTCCCCGCCGCAGGCGGGGACACGCTGCACGGGGCAGTGGCTCTCGGCGGCTCGTGGCTTTTGAGAGTCTCTTTTTTACGCCCCACGGGGAGGTGGCAGACAAGTGGTGGAGCAGCTGAAGCAGCTGACGCAGCACGATCCCCGGCGGATCGGGCCGTTCGAGGTGCTCGGCCGACTCGGGGCCGGTGGCATGGGACTGGTGTATCTGGCCCGTTCGGCGTCCGGCCGGCGCGTGGCGATCAAGACGGTACGTACCGAGCTCGCCGAGGACCAGCTGTTCCGGGTCCGCTTCACACGCGAGGTCGAGGCGGCCCGCGCGGTCAGCGGTTTCTACACCGCGGCGGTGGTGGACGCCGATCCGCGCGCGGCGGTGCCGTGGCTGGCGACGGCCTACG
Organism: Streptomyces sp. NPDC048196; assembly: GCF_040652715.1. Taxonomy (NCBI): domain Bacteria; kingdom Bacillati; phylum Actinomycetota; class Actinomycetes; order Kitasatosporales; family Streptomycetaceae; genus Streptomyces; species Streptomyces sp. NPDC048196. Next base: position 5,346 of record NZ_JBEZMM010000098.1, read on the forward strand.
TCCCCGCGCCCTCCCTGGAGGAAATAGTCAATGAGTGCGGCCCGCTGCCGGCCCAGGCGGTGCGCTGGCTGGCGGCCGGGATCGCCGAGGCGCTGCAGTCCATCCACGGCGCCGGCCTGGTCCACCGCGACCTGAAGCCGTCCAACGTGCTGGTCGTCGAGGACGGCCCCCGGGTGATCGACTTCGGTATCGCCTCCGGGGTGTCCAACACCCGGCTGACGATGACCAACGTGGCCGTGGGCACCCCCGCCTACATGTCGCCCGAGCAGGCCCGGGACTCGCGCAGTGTCACGGGCGCCAGCGACGTCTTCTCCCTCGGCTCGACGCTGGTCTTCGCCGCCACCGGGCACGCGCCCTTCCACGGCGCCAACCCGGTCGAGACGGTCTTCATGCTGCTGCGCGAGGGCCCCGATCTGACCGGGCTGCCGGACGAACTGCGTCCGCTCATGGAGTCCTGCATGCAGATGGAGGCGGCCCACCGGCCGACCCCCGCCGACCTGCAGTCCCAGCTTGCCCCGCACCTCTTCGGCTCCGGCAGCGACGACAGCGGTACCGCGTCGGCCTGGCTGCCGCCCGGCGCGGTGGCGCTCATCGAGAGCCGGCGCGGCGGCCGCACCGCCGTACCGCAGGACAGCCGGCAGGCGGCCGCCGGGCGCGGCCCGGGCCGTCCCGCGCCCGCCGCACCGCCCCTGCCGCCGTCGCCGCCCCAGGCGCCCGCCCAGGCGCCCGTGGCGGCCCTGCCGCAGCCCGCCCAGGCCCCGCCGCGGCCGGAGAACGCGCCCGCGGGCGCCGCCGCGGACGGCTGGCCCGGCCGGATCGGTGCCGGCCCCGGTGCCCACCGCGGCGGCGATCCGCGCGGTGCCCACCCCGGCCCGATGCCGCAGGCGCAGCCCGCCGCCCTCGGTCCGGACATCTCGACGGCCCGGGTCGCCCCGGTCTCCGCGGCACCGCCCGCCGCGCTCTCCGCGGCGCCCGCGGAGGGCGCCGCCGGACCCGTCCACCTCGGCGGCTCGGCCGCCCCGATAGGGCCGGGGCCGCGCGCCGACACCCGGGAGCCGCAGCCCCGCGGGCAGGCCGGTGCCGCGACGAACTGGGTCCGGCCGCCCGGTGCGGGGCCGGCCGCCGGCGTGCCGCAGCAGGGCGCGCCCGGTGGTGCGCCGTCGCCCGAGGGCGCCGCGGCTCCGGCCGAGGCACCGCCCGCCGACCCGGGCCGCTGGCGCCCCTGGCGGTTCCGGATGTCCAACGACGTCTGGGGCACCCCCGCCGTGGACGGCGAACTGCTCTACGTCACCTCCTTCGAGGTGCACGCGCTCGACGTGGCCAGCGGGCGGCGCAGGTTCAAGACCCGTGATGTCGCCTGGGCGATGGCCGTCGCGGACGGCCGGATCCACGCCTCGGACGGCCCGAGCCTGTACGCGCTGGACGCCACCGACGGCACCGACCGCTGGCGGCTGAACACCGACGGCTGGGTCTACGCCCTCAAGGTCGACCGCGGGACCGTCGTCACCAGCACCCGTGGCGGCGGCGTCCAGGCGTGGGAGGCCGCCACCGGCGAACTGCTGTGGGAGACCACCGGCGTCCAGACCGACTTCGAGACCGCCGAGGCCGGGCCGGTGATCCACGACGGCACGGTGTTCGTCTGGGCCGACGCCCGGCTGAAGGCACTGGAGGCGCGTACCGGCGCGGAGCGCTGGTCGTACCCGGTCGGTGACGCGGCGGCCTGCGGCGGAGTGCCGATGCGGCTGCTGCCGGCGCCGGACGGGGCGGTCTACGTCGTGGCCGGCACCCGGGTGCTGGCGCTCGACATCGCGCGCGGCGATGTGCGCTGGCACTTCGAGGCGCCCGCGGTGTTCCTCAGCCCGCCCGCCTTCGCACCCGGACCGGCGGTCACCGGCGGCGGGGTCTATCTGGCGGACTACCTCGGCACGGTCTACGCGCTGGACCCGGCGGACGGCCGCGACCGCTGGCGGATCGCCACCGAGGCCCGGCAGTCCACCGAACCGGTGCTGGTCGCGCACGGCGCGGTCCACCTGGGCAGCGGCAAGGCGCTCTACACCCTGGACGCGGTGACCGGCACCCCGCGCTGGCGGTTCCAGGCGGGCGCGGAGGTCGTCGGCTCCCCGGTCGTCGCGGAGGGCCGGGTGCACTTCGGGTCGGCCGACCACTGCCTGTACACCCTCGACGCGATGGGCGGCCAGCTGCGCTGGAAGCTGGCGACCGGCGGGGAGATCACCGGTTCGCCGGTGGCGGTCGGCGGTGTGGTCTACGCCTGCAGCAAGGACCGCTGCGTGTACGCGCTGGACGCGGCGAAGGGAACGGGCCAGGCCCGACGGGCCTGAGCCCCGGGCTCAGGCGCCTCCCCGCCCTGCTTCCCCGCCTACTGCCCTACTCCTCGTCCTCCGGAGGGCGGGGCTGCCGCTGCTCCCGGCCCCACTCCACGGGAGGGGTCGGCGGCGGGCGGCGGGCCGGCATGGTCGGCGGCGGCTCGTGTCCGTACGGCTCCTGCTGCGGGCCGCGGGGCTGCTGGGGCGACGGCGGCTGCTGCCGGGCCGGTGGCGGCGGGGGGACCGGCGGCAGCGGCGTGGTGGGGGTGTCGTCGTCGGCGCGGTACGGACCGCCGGAGCGGCCCGGCGGCGGGGGCGGCGGCGCCCCGGTGCCCGCCGGCCCGGCGGTGTACGGCTCCGGGTCCCACTCCTCGGCGCCGGGGCGGCCGGCGTCCCACGGCTCGGGCGGGCCGGGCGGATAGGCCGCGGGCGGGTAGCCGGCCGGCGGACGGGCGCCCGGGGGATAGGCGGAGGGCGCGTCGTAGCGGTCGTCGGGCGGGTAGGGGCCGTACCCGTCGTCGTAGCGGCGGGCGTCGTGGTCGCGGTCGTCGTAGCGCCGGTCGTACCCGCGGTCGTAGACCCGCCGGTCGCGGCCCCGCATGACGAGCGCGCCGAGCAGCAGCAGGGCGCCGCCGCCGAGCGCGTTGGCCACGCCCACGCCCAGTCCGCGGGCGCCGGCGGTCAGTTCGCTCGCCGCCTGGCCCTGGCGCACCATCCACAGGATCGTGAAGCCGAGCACCACCACGCCGGCCACCGCGACCAGCGCCCGGGAGCGCAGCGCGACGCCGATCAGCGCCAGCAGCGCCGCGAAGGCCATGGGCAGCACGACGGACCCGAACAGCGCGGCGCTGTTGGGGGTGATGCCGTTGAAGAGGTCCTCGATCCGGATGTCGCTGCCGTGACGGCCGTCGTACCAGGGACGGAAGGGGCTCCATACGGCGGCCGTCGCTCCGATGAGGGCGATCAGTGACCCGAGAACGTTGCGCACCACGGGCGTCGCCTCGCTTCGGATCGTTCGGTCATCCTCCGTGACCGACGCTACGCCTGCCCCTGGGCACCCGCTAGACAGGTTGGGCCGGACGCGCCCCGGGGCCCGCACGGGGCGTCCCGGGCTCTTGCTAGGGTGCCGTGCACGCGTCAACCCGCAGTCCGGCGGGCCAGAAGTTTCCACGGGGGATGGGCGATCATGAAGCAGCGCATACGCACGGGCACGGCCGGCGACGGTGCCCGCAGGGCGGCGAGGGTGGCGGTGGCCGGCGGGCTGGCACTGGCCGCGGTCGCCACGGTCGGCGGGTGTGCCTTCAGCCGCCCGCGGGTGGCGATGCCGACCGCCCTCGCGAGCCCCAGCGCCACCGGCTACGACTCGACCCCCACGGGCTACCCGACGGACAGCTACTCGCCGTCGTACTCGCCCTCGCCGACCGAGGAGACCTACGACCCGGACGGACGGGCGGACGTCACCGGCAGCAACTGCGACTTCTCCAACTCGCTGCGCCAGTTCACCTACACGGTGTCCATCACCAACCCGTCGACGACCTCCTCGTACTCCTACGACATGGCCGTGAACTGGATGAAGGCCAAGCCGGCCGACGGCAAGGCGTACGGGCTGCACGAGCGGTCCATCATCGTGGGCCCCGGCGCCACCGAGACCTACACCGCCAAGTACACGGTCAACCAGTCCTCCATCGGGCAGTTCTGGTACACCTGCCAGATCACCCGGGCGCACAAGACCAAGATGTAGCCCGGACGTCCCGGCCGCGGCCGGGCCGCAGGGTCATCTGACGAGCGGGGGCGTGCGCTCCTTCCGGGCGGCGAACAGCTCCGCCTGCCGGTCCGGCGGCAGATTGCCCAGCGCGATCAGCGCCGGGGCCTGCGCCCGCGCCTGCGCCCGGCCCGCCTCGTGGGCCGCCCACAGGGCCCGTACGGTGCCCTGGACCGCCTCGGTCGGCTGGGCGGCGAGGGCGGCGGCCCGGCGCAGCGCGACCTCGGCCGCGGCGCCCGGCGCGGTCAGCTCGGAGACCAGGCCGATCGCGTACGCGCGCGGGGCGCCCAGCCGCTCGGCGGTGCCCATCAGGGCCAGCCGCGCGGCCTCCCCGTAGGGCATCCGCTGCGCCATGGTGAGCGACTCGTAGGCGCTGACCATCCCGTAGGTGGTGTGCGGGTCGAAGAAGGTGGAGTTCTCGGAAGCGACGATGAACTCGGCCTCGCCCAGCAGGTAGAAGGCGCCGCCGCAGGCCATGCCGTCGACCGCCGCGATGACCGGCTTCCACAGGTCGTTGGCCTTCGGGCCGATGGTGAGCAGCGGATCGTCGAGGGAGTAGGGCGAGGACGGCTGGGGGACGTCGACCGAGCGGTCGATGCCGGTGCAGAAGGCGCGGCCGCCGGCGCCGGTGACGACCGCCGCCCGTACGGAGTCGTCGCACCGGAACTCCCGCCACACCAGGGCGAGTTCACGGGCGGTGGCCAGGTCGATCGCATTGTGCCGCGCCGGCCGGTCGAGGGTGACCAGCGCGACGCCGTCCTTGACCTCGGTGCGCAGGGTCATGGCCGCTCCAGGACCCAGCGCGGCACGGTCAGGCCTCCGGGCGGCGTGTGGAAGACGGCCTTCACCGGGGCGCCGATCCGCAGCCGGTCCGGGGCGACGGAGTTGAGCGGGGCGTCCGCGGCGGTGACGAGGTTGCCGACGAGGCGGATGCGGGGGGCGTCGGCCAGTTCCACCACGATCGCGTTGTAGCCGGGCAGGTCCGCGTACGCGGGCAGCAGCGGCGGATGCGGGACGACGTACGACCAGATGCGGCCGCGGCCGCTCATCTTTTGCCAGTGGGCGGCGAAGGACTGGCAGTGCGGGCAGCACGGCCGGGGCGGGAAGCGCAGCTCGTCGCAGTCGGCACAGGACTGGACGCGCAGTTCGCCCCGCGCGGCGTACTCCCAGAAGGGGGCGCCGTCGTCGTCGACGACCGGTGTCAGCAGCATCTCAACTCCTCAGCAGAAGCGCGGAGGTGGGCACGCCCTCGCCCGCGGTGACCAGGCAGGTCGCGGCGCCCGGCACCTGTGCGGTGCTGGTGCCGCGCAGCTGCTTGACGCCCTCGGTGATCAGGTTGAAGCCGTGCACATACGCCTCGGAGAGGCCGCCGCCGCCGGTGTTGAGCGGCAGCCGGCCGCCGATCTCCAGGGCGCCGCCTTCCGTGAAGGCCGCGCCCTCGCCGCGCCCGCAGAAGCCGTAGCCCTCCAGGGAGAGCGGGATGAGCGGGGTGAAGGCGTCGTAGATCTGCGCGACGTGCACGTCCTGCGGCCCGAAGTCGGCCTGCTTCCACAGTTGCCGGGCGGCGGTCCAGGCCGGTCCGGTCAGCGGGTCGTCGTTCCAGTAGTTGACCATCCCGTGGTGCTGGGCGGGCAGGCCCTGGGCGGCGGAGTGGACGTACACGGGCCGGTGGCGGCAGTCGCGGGCCCGTTCGGCGGAGACCAGGACGCACGCCAACGCCCCGTCGGTCTCCAGGCAGTTGTCGAAGAGGCAGAGCGGTTCGCTGATCCAGCGGGCGGTCATGTACATCTCGCGGGTCAGCGGGCGGTCGTACATCATCGCGGCCGGATTCTGGTTGGCCCGGTTGCGGCAGGCGAGCGCGACGTGGAAGAGGTGGTCGCGGGTGGCACCGTATTCGTGCATGTAGCGGCGGGCCAGCATGCCGATCTCGTCGGCCGGGCGCAGCAGTCCGAAGGGCCGGGTCCACTGCCCGGGGGTCGGCAGCTGCACCTGGGTGTTCTTCCAGGGCCGCGGTCCCGAGCCGCGCTTGCGGGAGCGCCAGGCGACGCCGACGTGCGCCTGGCCGGTGGCGATGGCGGCGGCCAGATGGGCGACCGTCGCACAGGAACCCCCGCCTCCGTAGCCGACCTTGGAGAAGAAGGTGACGTCCCCGGCGCCGATCGCCTTGGCCGTCTCGACCTCGTCGGTCTCCTCCATGGTGTACGAGGCGAAGGCGTCCACCTCCGAGGCGGCGATCCCGGCGTCGTCGAGTGCGGCGACGATCGCCCGGCAGGCCAGCGTCTTCTCCGAATCCTGGAGCCGTTTGGCGAACGGGGTCTGTCCGATGCCGGCTATCGCCGTCGCGTCCTTGAGGGTCGCCCCCATCGCCACCTCCGGGGTCCGTCGTCCGTACTGACAGCCGAGGAGGCTACCGCTAATCTGACGGGTAGTCAGCTACCGGGCGGCCACCGGTCTCCGGTCGGCGGCCGGAACTTCTTCCGCGGGAGGCAGTGCGATGGGCGACGACGCGGCGGTGCGGGCGGACCTGGAACACGGCACCATTCCCCGCCTGGTGCGCGCCGCCGCCCGGCGGTACGGCCCCCGGGAGGCGGTCGTCGAGGGCCGCACCCGGGTGACCTACGCGGAACTCGGCGCACGCGTCGAGCGGGCGGCCGCCGCCTGCCTCGCCTCCGGAATCACGCCCGGCGACCGGGTCGCCGTCTGGGCGCCCAACACCCTCGACTGGATCGTCTCGGCCCTCGGCGCGGTCACCGCCGGCGCCGTCCTCGTCCCCGTCAACACCCGCTTCAAGGGCACCGAGGCCGCCGACCTCCTGCACCGCACCCGCGCCCGGCTGCTCTTCGTCACCGGCACCTTCCTCGGCACCTCCTACGTGGCCGCCCTGCGCCGCGCGACTGCGGAGACCACCGGCGGACTCCCGCACCTGGAACAGGTGGTGGTGCTCTCGGACAGCGCCCCCGAGGGCTACCGGACCTGGAAGGACTTCCTCGCCGCCGGCGACCGCATCACGAACGAAGAGGTCCGGCACCGCGCCGACGAGGTGCGGCCCGACACCCCCTCCGACATCATCTTCACCTCGGGCACCACCGGCCGTCCCAAGGGGGCCGTCATCACCCACGAGCAGACCCTGCGCTGCTACGGCATCTGGAGCGAACTGGCGGGCCTGCGCGCGGGCGACCGCTACCTGATCGTCAACCCGTTCTTCCACACCTTCGGCTACAAGGCGGGCATCATCGCCTGCCTGCTCCGGGGCGCGGTGATGGTGCCGCAGCCGGTCTCCAGCGTGGACACCACACTGGCCAACCTCGCCGCCGAACGGATCTCGGTGCTGCCCGGCCCGCCCACCCTGCACCAGTCCCTCCTCGACCACCCGGCCCGCGGCACGCACGACCTGAGCGCGCTGCGCCTGGTGGTGACCGGCGCGGCCGTGGTGCCGCTGCAACTCGTCGAGCGGCTGCGCGGCGAACTGGGCGTCCGCACGGTCCTGACGGCGTACGGGCTCTCCGAGGCGAGCGGCCTGGTCACGATGTGCCGCCGCGACGACGACCCGGCGGTCATCGCCGCCACCTCGGGCCGCGCGATCCCCGACACGGAGGTACGGGTCCTCGCCGGACCGGGCGAGCCCGGCGAGGTGCTGGTGCGCGGCCACCAGATCATGCGCGGCTACTTCGAGGACCCGGAGGAGACCGCCAAGGCCGTGGACGCCGACGGCTGGCTGCACACCGGCGACGTCGGCGTCCTCGACCCGGCGGGCAACCTCCGGATCACCGACCGCATCAAGGACATGTTCATCGTCGGCGGCTTCAACGCCTACCCCGCTGAAATAGAGCAACTCCTCGGCCGCCACCCGGACATCCTCGACGTCGCCGTCATCGGCATCCCCGACCCCCGCCTCGGCGAGGTCGGCAAGGCATACGCGGTCCGCCGCCCCGGCGCGGCCCTCACCGCGGACGACCTGATCGCCTGGTCCCGCCGCGAAATGGCCAACTACAAGGTGCCACGCGAGGTCACCTTCGTGGCCGAACTGCCGCGGAACGCCGGCGGGAAGCTGTGCAAGCGGGGGTTGGTTTGATTCCCACGTACTTGGCTGTCCCGCCGCGGGAGTTGCTCGCCGTTGCGCGCTTTGCGGCGCCGCGCACGTGGCTGTCTGCGGCGCCGCGGGTCGTCTCGCCGTGGCGCTTTGCGGCGCCCCGCACGTACCCGTCTGTCCCGCCGTGGGGCGTCTCGCCGTTGCGCCTGCGGCGGGCTGGGTTTGTGGTGGGTGCGGTGACGGGCCTGCGGGGCCGGTTGTGTGGGCTGCTGTCGCTTTACGTCCACACAACCGGCCCCTCCGGCCCGTCCCCTCCCGTTGGGGGAGTGTGCGGGTGAGTGGGGGCGCGCGTTGTCGAGGATGCACCTGGTGTCGCCGGTCAGTGGGAATACCGCCCCTCGCCTGCCGAGTTGTGGCCCTGCAGGGGGCCCTCGCAACCCTTACGGGATCTGTTCGACCCACCCCTACGGGTCCGCAGGCCCCCTTGTACCCCCAACGCTCACCCCCACCGCCCTCTTCCCACTTCCCCAACGGGAGGGGACGGGCCGGAGGGGCCGGTGTTTGGGACGTAAAGCGACAGCAGACCCAAAACCCCCCCCCCCGGGCCCCCCCCCCCC
>NZ_JBEZMM010000099.1:0-14028 GCF_040652715.1 Streptomyces sp. NPDC048196
TGTGTGGACGTAAAGCGACAGCAGTCCACACAACCGGCCCCGGAGGCCCGTCACCGCACCCGACACCACCCAGCCCGCCGCAGGCGCAACGGCGACCAACAACCGCGGCGCAGCAGACAGCCACGTACGCGGCGCCGCAAAGCGCAACGGCGACCAACAACCGCGGCGCAGCAGACGGCTACGTGCGGGGCGCCGCAAAGCGCAACGGCGAGCAACCCCGACGGCGGGCCAGACAGGTACGTGGGAGGCACCCCAAAGCGGCCCCCGGTAGGTTTGGGGTGTCCCGAACACACCCCAGGAGGACCCGCTCGTGACTGACCTGTCGCACATCGTCAAGGCATACGACGTACGCGGTGTCGTCCCCACCCAGTGGGACGAACCGCTCTCCGAGCTGTTCGGCGCGGCCTTCGTCGAGGTCACCGGCGCGGACGCGATCGTGATCGGGCACGACATGCGTCCCTCCTCGCCGGGCCTGGCCACGGCCTTCGCGCGCGGGGCCGCGGCCCGCGGCGCGGACGTCACCCTGATCGGCCTGTGCTCCACCGACGAGCTGTACTTCGCCAGCGGCTCCCTCGGCCTGCCCGGCGCCATGTTCACCGCCTCGCACAACCCGGCTCAGTACAACGGCATCAAGATGTGCCGGGCCGGCGCCGCCCCCGTCGGCCAGGACACCGGCCTCGCCGACATCCGCGCCCTGGTCGAGCGCTGGTCCGACGAGGGCGCCCCCGAGCCGGCCGCCACCTCCGGCACCATCGGCGAACGCGACGTGCTCGCCGACTACGGATCCCACCTGCGCAGCCTGGTCGACCTCACCGCGATCCGCCCCCTGAAGGTCGTCGTGGACGCCGGCAACGGCATGGGCGGCCACACCGTCCCCACCGTCTTCGCCGGGCTGCCGCTCGAACTCGACGCCCTGTACTTCGAGTTGGACGGCTCCTTCCCCCACCACGAGGCCAACCCGCTCGACCCGAAGAACATCGTCGACCTCCAGGCCCGGGTCCGCGAGACCGGCGCCGACCTCGGTATCGCCTTCGACGGCGACGCCGACCGCTGCTTCGTCGTCGACGAGAACGGCGACCCGGTCTCCCCGTCCGCGATCACCGCCCTGGTCGCCGCCCGCGAGCTGGCCAAGCACCCCGGCTCCACCGTCATCCACAACTGCATCACCTCCTGGTCCGTCCCCGAGGTCGTCAAGGAGAACGGCGGCGCCCCGGTACGCACCCGCGTCGGGCACTCGTTCATCAAGGAGGAGATGGCCAGGACCGGCGCCGTCTTCGGCGGCGAGCACTCCGCGCACTACTACTTCCGCGACTTCTGGAACGCCGACACCGGCATGCTCGCCGCCCTGCACGTCCTCGCGGCCCTCGGCGGCCAGGACCGCCCGCTGTCGCAACTGGTCGCCGAGTACGACCGCTACGCCGCCTCCGGCGAGATCAACAGCACCGTCGACGACCAGACCGGCCGGCTCGCCGCGATCAAGGCCGCCTACGAGGGCCGCGAGGGCATCACCCTCGACGAACTGGACGGCCTGACCGTCACCGCCGACGACTGGTGGTTCAACGTCCGGCCCTCCAACACCGAGCCGCTGCTGCGCCTGAACGCCGAGGCCCGCGACGCCGACACCGTCGCCCGGGTCCGCGACGAGGCCCTGGCGATCATCCGCGGCTGACCCTCCGACGGGCGGGGCACCCGCCCCGCCCGTCCCGCCACACCCCGCCGAGCAGGCCGCGCCCGCCCCACCGGCGGTACGCTGGCCACGCCGCAACCACCCGAAGGAGCAGCGCCCATGCCGGTCGACGCCAGCTTGATCCAGATCCTCGCCTGTCCGGCGTGCCACGCCCCCCTGGAGGACCGGACCGCGTCCGACCCGGCCGAGCTGATCTGCACCTCCGGCGACTGCGGCCTCGCGTACCCCGTCCGGGACGGCATCCCCGTACTCCTCGTCGACGAAGCACGCCGCCCCGCCTGACCCGGGCCCGCCGGGTCCGCGGGCCCGGCACCGCCCGGCACAACCCGCCCGTACCGGCGATCGGAGGCCGCGCCCACCATGCTCGACGAGTCCCTCCTCGACACCCCTGACGCACTGGCCGGCGCCGACCGCTTCGGCCTGCTGCGCGGCGTCGCCGAAGCCGGCGCCCGGGCCCGCACCGCCGCCCGCAGCGCCGCCGAATCCGGCATCCCCGAACTGACCCCCGACGGCCGGCCGCGCGCCGTCCTCGTCGCCGGCCCCGGCCCCGCCGCGGCCGGCGTCGCCGACCTGCTGCGCGCCCTCAGCGGCGGCAGCTGCCCGGTCAGCCTCATCCAGCCCACCGGCGTCGCCCCGCTGCCCGGGGCGCTGCGCTGGACCCTGCCCGGCTGGGCCGGCCCGCTCGACCTGCTGCTCCTCGTCGGCCCGGACGCCGCCGACCCCGGCCTCGCCGAACTCGTCGAACAGGCCTACCGCCGCGGCTGCGCCGTCGTCGCCGTCACCCCCGCCGGCGGCCCGCTCGCCGAGGCCGTCATCCAGGCCCGCGGCCTCGCCGTACCGCTCGCCACCACCGCCTACGACGCCGAGTTCGACGTCGAGGGCGCCCCGCCGGCCGCCCCCGGCACCCTCTGGTCCGTCCTCATCCCGCTGCTCTCGCTCGCCGACCGGATCGGCCTGATCAGCGCCCCGCAGGACGCCCTCGGCAAACTCGCCGACCGCCTCGACCACCTCGCCGAACGCTGCGGCCCGGCCATCCCCACCTACTCCAACCCGGGCAAGGCCCTCGCCGCCCACCTCGCCGACGCGCTCCCGCTCATCTGGACCGAGGGCACCCTCGCGCACGCCGTCGGCCGGCACTTCGCCACCGAACTCGCCGGCCTCGCCGGCCGCCCGGCCCTCGCCGCCGAACTCCCCGAGGCGCTCACCACCCACCGCACCCTGCTCGCCGGCGCCCTCGCCCCCGGCACCGACCCGGACGACTTCTTCCGCGACCGCGTCGAACAGCCCACCGCGACCGCCCTGCACGCCCGCGTCGTGCTGCTGCGGGACCAGGAGCCCGGCACGCTGTCCGCCACCCGCGCCGCCCAGACCCTCGCCGAGGAACGCGACACCGCCCTCACCGAACTCCAGCCGGGCCCCGGCAGCGACCTGGAGATGGCCGCGGAACTACTCGCCATCGCAGATTTCGGCGCCGTTTACCTGGCGCTCGCCGGCACCGAGTGATCTTTGACGGTCGGCCCGCACGCACGGGCCGGCCGGCCCGCACCCGCGGGCCCGCGAGCCGCACCCCGCGAGCCCGCCCGCCGCCCCGGACGACCTCAGGAAGCAGCACCCCATGGACCGCCTCGCCAATACCGTGCGCCCCTACGCCTGGGGCTCCACCACCGCCCTCCCGGAGCTCCTCGGCACCGCACCCACCGGCGAACCCCAGGCCGAGATGTGGATGGGTGCCCACCCCGGCGCCCCCTCCCGCCTCGACCGCGGCACCGGCCCCCGCTCCCTCGCCGAGATCATCGAGGCCGACCCCGAGGCCGAACTCGGCCCCGGCGCCGTCCGCGCCTTCGGCCCCCGGCTGCCCTTCCTGCTCAAGCTGCTCGCCGCCGGCTCACCGCTCTCCCTCCAGGTCCACCCCGACCTGACCCAGGCCCGCGAGGGCTTCGCCGAAGAGGAGCGGCGCGGCGTGCCGCTCGACGCCCCCCACCGCAACTACAAGGACGCCAACCACAAGCCCGAGCTGATCTGCGCCCTCACGCCCTTCGAGGGCCTGTGCGGCTTCCGGCACCCGGCACAGACCGCCGACCTCCTCGAAGACCTCGGCGTCGACGACCTCACGCCGTACGTCGACATCCTGCGCGCCAGCCCCGAGGCGGACGCGCTGCGCGAGGTCCTCACCGCCGTCCTCAGCGCCGAACACCACGCCATCGCCGGCACCGTCGAACGCACCGCCGTAGCCGCCGGCCAACTCGCCGCCAAGGGCGGCCCGCACGCCGACGCCTACGCCGCCTACGCCGGCCTCGCCCACCACTACCCCGGCGACCCCGGCGTGCTCGCCGCCATGCTCCTCAACCACGTCCGGCTCCAGCCCGGCGAGGCCCTCTTCCTCGGCGCCGGCATCCCGCACGCCTACATCAGCGGCCTCGGCGTCGAGCTGATGGCCAACTCCGACAACGTGCTGCGCTGCGGGCTGACCCCCAAGCACGTCGACGTCCCCGAACTCCTGCGGGTGGTCCGCTTCGAAGCCGGCGACGCGGGCGTCCTGCGCCCCGAGGACATCGGCGGCGAAGAGGTCTACGACACCCCCGTCGACGAGTTCCGGCTCTCCCGCTTCGTCCTCGCCCCCGGCGCCGCCCCGCACCCGCTCGCCTCCGCCACCCCGCAGATCCTGCTGTGCACGGCGGGCACCGTCCACCTCCACGCCGACCCGGCCGGACAACCGGCCGCGGCATCGGCCGCCGCACCGGCCGAACTGACCCTGGCCCCCGGCCAGTCCGCCTTCGTACCGGCCGGCGAGCCCCTCACCCTCACCGGCGAGGGCACGCTCTTCCGGGCGACGGTGGTGGCGTAGGGCAGCAGGCGGGGGCGATCGCGCGCCCGTAGTGGGGGGCGGAACGATGGCCCCGGACTCGGGCCGGGCCCGCCTGGTGGCACAGCGCGACGGGGACCGTACGGTGAGTCCGCCCGGGGGTCGCACGGATCACCTCCGGGAACCACACGGGAGTCCGTCCGGAACCGCACGCGGAGACCGTCCGCCAGGTGGCCTCCTCGCGGCCGCCGGACGCCGGGCTGCAACAATGACCGCCGCACAGCATTAAAGGGGCGGTAAAGCGGCGAGCCCCGTCGACGGAAGGGACATGCGGCACTTATGAGCGCATCAGGCGGGACAAAGGCGATCGTTGCGGCGCTGGGCGCCAACCTGGCGATCGCCGCAGCGAAGTTCGTGGCCTTCGCCTTCAGCGGCTCGTCCTCGATGCTGGCCGAAGGCGTGCACTCCATCGCGGACTCCGGCAACCAGGGCCTGCTGCTGCTCGGCGGCAAGAAGGCGAAGCGCGCGGCCACCGAGGAACACCCCTTCGGCTACGGCCGGGAGCGCTACATCTACGGCTTCCTGGTCTCCATCGTCCTGTTCACCATCGGCGGCGTCTTCGCCCTCTACGAGGGCTACGAGAAGATCCACGAACCGCACCCGCTGGAGGCCTGGTACTGGCCGATCGGCGTCCTGGTCTTCGCCGTGATCGCCGAGGGCTTCTCCTTCCGCACGGCCATAAAGGAGTCCAACGAGCTGCGCGGCAAGCAGACCTGGGTCCAGTTCGTACGCCGAGCCAAGGCCCCCGAGCTGCCCGTGGTGCTGCTGGAGGACTTCGGCGCCCTGGTCGGCCTGGTCCTCGCCCTGGGCGGCGTCGGCCTCACCCTCCTCACCGGCAACGGCATCTGGGACGGCATCGGCACCATGTGCATCGGCGCGCTGCTGGTGCTGATCGCGCTCGTCCTGGCCGCCGAGACCAAGTCGCTGCTGCTCGGCGAGGCGGCCGGTCCCGAACAGGTCGCCATGATCCGCGCCGCGGTCGTCGACGGCGACGTCGTCACCCGCGTGATCCACATGCGCACGCTCCACCTCGGCCCCGAGGAACTGCTGGTCGCCGCCAAGATCGCGGTCCGGCACGACGACACCGCCGTCCAGATCGCCGACGCCATCAACGCCGCCGAGGCCCGCATCCGCGAGGCCGTCCCGATCGCCCGCGTCATCTACCTCGAACCGGACATCTACCACGAGGCCACCGCCGCCAAGGGCCCCGACCCGACGAAGACACCGGGCAACCACTGACCCCCAGGCGCTGCCTGAAACTCGGCAACGAACGGGCCCCCACACTCCGTTGGAGTGCGGGGGCCCACCCATGGGAATACCTCCCGCCCCCGCCGCGTTGACGGCCCCAAGGGGGCCCGCGCACCCCTTACGGGATCTGTTCGACCCCTCCCTAGGGAACCTCCCCACCCCGCCCCCCACCCCGGCCCCTCCGGATCCCTACTGGATCTCCCGAGCCTTGGCTGGGGCCCCTGGCCCCTTACCGGACCTCCCCGAGAACGCCCAGCAGCGCCTCCGTGTCCGCCGCCTCCTGCAGCCGCGCCCGGAACTCCGCGTCCATCAACTTCCGCGACAGCAGCGCCAGGATCCGTAGATGCTCGTCCCCGGCCGCCGCCTCCGGAACCGCGATCAGGAAGACCAGTCGGGCCGGCGTGCCGTCCAGCGAACCCCAGTCGATCCCCTCCGCGGACCGCGCGAACCCGACGACCGGCGCGCTCACCGCGTCCGTCTTGGCGTGCGGAATGGCGATCTCCTCACCGAGCCCGGTGGTGCCCTGCGCCTCCCGGGCCAGCGCCACCCGCACCAGCTCGGCCACATCCGTCACGCGGCCGGTGCCCGCCACCAGTTCCGCCATCTCACGGATCGCCGCTTCCTTGTCGTCGGCGGCGAGTTCCGTCTTGACGGTCTCCTCGGCGAGGTACCCCGGCAGCACCTCCCGACCCGCCGCATTCGCCGCCTCCGACGACCCCGCCGCTGCACCCGCAGCAGCAGCTTCAGCAGCCCCAACAGGTGCGGCAGTAGACGTCTCACCGGTCCCGCCCGCCATGCCAGCCACCCCAGTCCTGCTGGCCATCCCAGCCACCTCAGCTGCCCTGGCCCCACCGACCGCGACCAGCTCGTCCGCCACAGCCGACTCGCCCACCCCGGCCACCTCGTCCACCACGCCCGACTCGCCCGACGCGCCCGACTCGCCCCCAGTCTCTGAAGCGGGGCTCTCTGAAGCACGGCTCTCTGAAGCGGAGCTCGCCGCGACGGCCGCCCCACCCTTCCGCCGTTCCGAAAGATCGACCAGCGCCACCGTCGCCAGAGCCGTGACCACCGCCCCGATCACCACGGCGAGGAAGAACGCCGGTACTCCGCCGACCGCCCCCAGCACCGCCACGATCGGCCCGCCGTGCGGCACCGCATCCGTCACCCCGGTCATCCCCGCGACCGCACCGGCCACCGCGCCACCGAGCATGTTCGCCGGAATGACCTGGGCGGGCCGGGCCGCGGCGAACGGAATCGCACCCTCCGAGATCCCGAAGAGCCCCATGAACAGCGCCGCCATGCCGGTCTCACGCTCCTGCTCGGAGTACAGCCGACGGCGGATCAGCGTGGCCAGCCCCTGACCCAGCGGCATGACCGGAATCGCCGCCGCACACATGCCCATCACCGTCTGGTTGCCGGACGCGATCAGTCCCGCGCCGAACAGGAACGCGGTCTTGTTGACCGGACCACCCATGTCGAACGCGATCATCAGCCCGAGGATCGCGCCGAGCAGGATCGCACTCGACCCGGTCATCCCACCGAGCCACCCCGTGAGGTGTGTGAACACCCAGGCGACCGGTTTGCCGATCACGTAGATGAAGAACAGCCCGAGCGCTGTGGTTGCCACGATCGGGATCACGATGATCGGCATGATCGGCTGGACGAACTTCGGGACCCTGACCTTCTTGATCCACTGCACCAGATAGCCGGCCAGGAATCCGGTGACGATCGCACCGATGAAACCCGCGCCCGCCTTGGAGTCGTACAGCGCGCCCGTATTGGCGATCCAGCCGCCGATCATGCCCGGCACCAGCGCCGGCCGATCACCGATCGCATAGGCGATGTAGCCGGACAGGATCGGCACCATCAGCGTGAAGCCGATGACCCCGACGTCATTGACGTGCTTCCAGAACGAACCGTCCGGGATCACCAGACCGCCGTCCGCCTGCGGATGCCCGCCCAGCGCCAGCGATATCGCGATCAGCAGCCCGCCGACCACCACGAACGGAATCATGTAGCTGACGCCATTCATCAGCGCCTTGTACGCGACGCTGCGCTCCTTGCCGCCGCTGCCCGACGCCGTCGCCGTACCGGCCGCCGCACGGTCCCCGGTACCGCCACCGGTACCGGCGCCATCGCCGTCCCCGCCCCCGTACACCGACGCGCTCCGCACCCGCTCGATCAGCTGCTCGGGGTGATGGATCCCCTCGGCGACCCCGACCGCCAGCACCCTCTTGCCGGCGAACCGGCTGCGGTCGACGTCCTTGTCCGCCGCGATGATGATCCCGTCCGCCTCTCTGACATCGTTGTCAGACAGTACGTTCTCAGCCCCGATGGACCCTTGGGTCTCCACCTTGATCCGATGACCGAGCGACCGGGCCGCCTGGGTCAGTTTCTCGGCGGCCATATACGTGTGGGCGATACCGGTCGGGCAGGCCGTCACTGCGAGCAGCTTCAGCCCCTGCCCCTCCGTCCCCGCACCCTCGGGGGGATCAGCTGGACTCGTGGTCACGTGGTTCTCCTCACGAACATGCGCGGTCATCCAGACGTTCCGGGTCGCGCGCTCCAGGCATCCTGCACGACGACCCCGCCGCCGCAAACCCCTCCCACCCCACCTTCCGTCCCCCGTCACGCACCTTCCCGCAGCCCCCTCCACACCCCTCACAATCCTTCTCGCACACGCCCCCCCACCCCCTCACGAGCCTTCCTGCACACGCCTACGCACCCCGCCCGCAAGGGCTCCCCTCCACCTACCTGCACCTCACCTCCCCTCAACCTCCGCCCGCCCCGCCTAGCCGCCCCGCCTAGCCGCCCCACCCCGCCGGACCGCCACCAGCCCACCGCCGTCCCTCCGAACCCTGAGTCCCCCCGCAACCCTGAGCCCCGCGGAACGCTGACCCCCGGAACCCCGAGTCCCCCGGAACCCCGAGCCCCCGGCCCTCAGCCCCCCGCCGCCCACCTGCAGCCCCCACCCCCACCCACCGGTCACCCGCCCCCCTCCTGGCCGGGACCGCACGGAACCAGCCCTCCCGGCTCCCCTCCGGGCTGGGGTTCACTGGGCCGATCGGTGTAGATTCGTGACCAGTGCCAGACGTCGCTGCTGATGGCGGTCGGTCGGCCCGCCCCGCGGACCGGCCGAGGGAGAGAGGGCCTCCGACGGACTGCGCTGCGGCCAGGGGACAGGTGTGTCCGGAGAGGCGAGTCGGCCTCTGCGTACGCTCCTTCTGTCAGCCACCGCTGACGAACCCCAGCCCGCGCCGCAGACTGCCCAGCCCGAAACCACGCGACGCTTCTAGGAGCAGCCCGCATGACGACAGCAGCCACCGGCCAGGACTTCAAGGTCGCCGACCTGTCCCTCGCCGCCTTCGGCCGTAAGGAAATCACCCTCGCCGAGCACGAGATGCCCGGTCTGATGGCGATCCGCAAGGAGTACGCCGCCGCGCAGCCGCTGGCCGGCGCCCGTGTCACCGGCTCGCTGCACATGACCGTGCAGACCGCCGTCCTGATCGAGACCCTGGTCGCCCTCGGCGCCGAGGTCCGCTGGGCGTCCTGCAACATCTTCTCCACCCAGGACCACGCCGCGGCCGCCATCGCGGTCGGCCCCGACGGCACCCCGGACAACCCCCAGGGCGTCCCGGTCTTCGCCTGGAAGGGCGAGACCCTCGACGAGTACTGGTGGTGCACGGAGCAGGCGCTGACCTGGCCGAACTCGCCCACCGGCGGCCCGAACATGATCCTGGACGACGGCGGCGACGCCACCCTCCTCGTCCACAAGGGCGTCGAGTACGAGAAGGCCGGCAAGGTCCCCGCCGTCGAGACCGCCGAGAGCGACGAGCACCGCGCCATCCTGGAGCTGCTCACCCGCACCCTCGCCGAGAACCCGCAGAAGTGGACCAAGCTGGCCTCGGAGATCCGCGGTGTCACCGAGGAGACCACCACCGGCGTGCACCGTCTCTACGAGATGCAGCGCGACGGCGAGCTCCTCTTCCCCGCGATCAACGTGAACGACGCCGTCACCAAGTCGAAGTTCGACAACAAGTACGGCTGCCGGCACTCCCTCATCGACGGCATCAACCGCGCCACCGACGTCCTGATCGGCGGCAAGACCGCCGTCGTCTGCGGCTACGGCGACGTCGGCAAGGGCTGCGCCGAGTCCCTGCGCGGCCAGGGCGCCCGCGTGATCATCACCGAGATCGACCCGATCTGTGCCCTGCAGGCCGCCATGGACGGCTACCAGGTCACCACCCTCGACGAGGTCGTCGAGACCGCCGACATCTTCGTCACCACGACCGGAAACAAGGACATCATCCTGGCCTCCGACATGGCGCGGATGAAGCACCAGGCGATCGTCGGCAACATCGGCCACTTCGACAACGAGATCGACATGGCCGGCCTGGCGGAGCTCCCCGGCATCGTCAAGGACGAGGTCAAGCCGCAGGTCCACACCTGGACCCACCCCGACGGCAAGGTCCTGATCGTGCTGTCCGAGGGCCGCCTGCTGAACCTCGGCAACGCCACCGGTCACCCGTCCTTCGTGATGTCCAACTCGTTCGCGGACCAGACGCTGGCCCAGATCGAGCTGTTCACCAAGCCGGAGCAGTACCCGACCGACGTCTACGTCCTCCCCAAGCACCTGGACGAGAAGGTCGCCCGTCTCCACCTCGACTCGCTGGGCGTCAAGCTCACCGAGCTCCGTCCGGAGCAGGCCGCCTACATCGGCGTCCCCGTCGAGGGCCCGTACAAGTCCGACCACTACCGCTACTGATACCGAGCACCACGCTTCAGCAGCCGGTTGATCCAGGCCCTCGCCACTCACGGCGGGGGCCTGGCCCGTACCGGCCCCGTACCGCACCGCCCCCGACGCACCGAACCGTCGCCGCTCGAAGGACTGCACGCCTCATGCCCCGCGGCCACTACTCCCTCCACGACCCGCACGATCACACCCCCCTCGGCGAAGAACACTTCCACTGCGCCACCGGCCCCTCCGGCTGGCGCTACGTCTCCCAGATCACCAACCCCTCCGGCGACCACATCGGCTCCGTCGACCTCACCCTCGACGACCTCGGCCGCCCCATCCGACTCGAACTCCACGCCTCCGCCTGGCAGGTCCGCGGCGCCGCCCTGGACGGCGTCACCTGGGTACGCACCGACCCGACCGGCACCCACGCCACCGAAGGCAACGTCCGCGCCCACGCCTTCACCGGCGCGTCCCCCGCTTTCCTCATCGCGACCGCCCGGCTGCTGCGCCCGGCTCTGGGCGCCGGCGCCGTCCGCGCCCGCCTCGTCGCCTTCACACCCCCCGTCCTCGCCCCCCGCACGCTCGATCAGTCCTGGGCCCTGCTCAACAGCACACCACACGCCACTGACAACGCCCCCCTCATCGCGGACGAGTACCAGGTCAACGACCTGGAGACCGGTGAGCAGCACTCCGTCCACCTCACCGGCGACGTGGTCCTCTCCGCCCCCGGCATCGAACTCGAATCCCTCGACTCCCCGCCGTCCACCTTCACCTGACCCGGCCGCCGCCCCCGCCCTCACATCGGCGGCGCGAACCCCCTACGCGGCGGCCGAGACTCCGCCGAGGAAACCGGCCCCCCAGCCGCCGAAGGAGCCGACCCGGAAGACGCCGGGGAAGAGGGAGCGGAAGAAGAAGGAGCGGAAGAAGGAGAAGAGGGAGCGAAAGAGGGCGCCGAAGCGGGAGGGGAAGACGACGGCGAGGACGGCAACGACCAAGAAGCCCCTGCCGAAGCCCCACCCGGAGCCGCCGAAGCCCCAGCCGAAGCTGCCGACGGCCCATACGGCGAGGCGAACGACGACCCCTCGGACGCGACATACGGCGAGACATACGGCGAGGCATCCGACACAGAGGCCCCCGGCCCGGCCCCGTACGCCGCCGCGCCCTCTCCGGTCGTACCGACCGCCCCATGACTCGCTGCCGCCGTTCCGAACGCCCGCCGCGACTCCCGCCCCTGCCGCTCCCCGACCACCGCCGCCAGGTACGCCGCCGGATGCGCCCCATCCGGCACCGGTACCCCGGTGAACCTCCGGAGATCCTCCGCCAGCCGCCCCGCCATCGCCGCCCCGACCTGCGCGTCGAGCTGCCCCATCCGAGCCAGGTACTGCCGGAGGGTCAGCCACCACGCGTCCGGCACCCGCGACAGATCCAGCGCCCCGAGCTCCGCCACCAGCCACGCAGGAGGCGGCGGCAGCGCCGTCCCCACCTCGGCCGCCGGCATCCGCTCCCGTATGACCAGCGTCCCGGCGAACACGTCCCCCACCCGGCGCCCCCGCGCGGACACCAGTGAGGCGATCGCCGCCACCACCCCCATGGTCAGCACGATCTCGATGGTCCCCATGGCACCCCGCACCAGCGCGTGCCGGAACCGGATCGGCCCGCCGTCCTCCCGGACGACCCGCAGCCCGCAGATCACCTTGCCCAGCGACCGCCCGTGGCTCAGCGTCTCGATCACGATCGGAATCCCGACCTGCACCAACAGGAACGTCGCCACCGACACGGCAGCCACCGCCGCACTGTCCATCGACGACGTCGCGCCGACCAGCAGCATCGTCACCGCGATGTACACGCTCCAGCCCACGGCCACATCGACCGCGATCGCCAGCCCCCGGCTCGGCAACCTCGCCGGCCGCAGCCCCAGCACCACCGCTTCACCCGTGACGAGCTCACTCACGCCGCGCCCACTCCCTCTCGCTCGCCGAAACCCCGCCCGCACCACGTCGGGCCCGGCCAGTCTGCCAAGCTGACTCCGCACTCACCCACCACGGCGCTACGAGGAGCGACCCCGTATGGACCTCGATGTCTTCGTCGCGGCACACCGCGCCGAATGGGACCGCCTCGACGCACTCCTGCACCGCAAGCGCCGCCTCACCGGTGCCGAGGCCGACGAACTGGTCGCCCTCTACCAGCGCACCACCACCCACCTCTCCCTCCTCCTCTCCAGCGCCCCCGATCCCGCGCTGACCACCCGCCTGACCTCCCTGGTGGCCCGTGCCCGCAGTACGGTCACCGGCGCCCGCAAGGCCTCCTGGCGGGACACCGCGCGCTTCTTCACCACCGCTTTTCCGGCCGCGGTCTACCGCCTGCGCCACTGGTGGATCCCCACCGCGATCCTCTCCACCGTGGTGGCCGCCCTCCTGGGCTGGTGGATAGCCGCCCACCCCGAGGTCCAGGCGGCCATCGGCGCCCCCGACGACCTCCGCGCCATGACCCGCCCCGGCGGTGAGTACGAGACGTACTACTCCAGCCACCCCGCCGCCTCCTTCGCCGCGCAGGTATGGACGAACAACGCCCAGGCCGTCGCCATGTGCCTGGTACTCGGCGCCTTTCTCGGCCTCCCCGTCCTCTGGATCCTCTTCCAGAACATGCTCAACCTCGGCGTCGGCATCGGCCTGATGTCCTCGGCGGGCCGCCTCGACACCTTCCTGGGCCTGATCCTTCCGCACGGCCTCCTGGAGCTGACCGCCGTCTTCATCGCCGCCGGCATCGGTCTCCGCCTCGGCTGGACCCTCATCGATCCGGGCCCCCGCACCCGCCGCACCGCCCTCGCCCAGGAAGGCCGCTCGGCCCTCGGCGTGGCCATAGGACTCGCCGCCGTCCTCTTCGTCTCCGGCGCGCTCGAAGCCTTCGTCACCCCCTCCGGCCTGCCCACCTGGGCACGCATCGGCATCGGCACCGCCACGGAGCTGGCGTTCCTGCTCTATGTGCAGGTACTGGGCGGCCGGGCGGTACGTGCCGGCGCCACCGGAGACGTCGACCCCGCCGACCGCGACGCCACCCTCCCCACCGCCGCCTGATGTGCGCACAGCCCCGCTGACCTGCTAATCTCCTCTTCGCCCCGGCGACCGTTGACACGAGCAGCCGGGGGAGGTAGATTCGAACGGTTGCAACGAACTGGACAAGTTCATCAGCGACGGCTAGTCTCTTCTCCGCTTCGCCCAGAATCCTGAATTCGACGAAGCGCAACCGACCACTTACCGGAAGTTCCGGGTCGATTTATTTCGCCCGAAACGCTTCTGATAAAGTCGGAAAGCCAAAAGGCACCCCCCTCCGACGGGGAATCGGAAACGAATTCGGACCGGCAAACGGAACGAACAAGATCTGATAGAGTTGGAAAGGTCGAAAAGCGAAAGCCGAACGGCCGAGCCCGCTCCAACAGGGCGCCGGAGACGGAAACGGATCTGGTAAGGTTGGAACCGCGAAGAAGCCGAAAGG
>NZ_JBEZMM010000100.1:0-11426 GCF_040652715.1 Streptomyces sp. NPDC048196
GGGGGCGGGGCGGGCCCCCCGGCCGGGGGCCCCGGCCCGCGCCCGTCGGCGTCCGCCGGGGGCCGGCTCAGGTGTGCGGGGCGCCGTAGTGACCGGCCAGCATCCGGTGGTACTCGTCGTCCCCGATGTGCTTCTCCCGCTCGAACTCCGGGGCGTCCTCGATGTCCTTCTTCGCGCACGCGAGGTAGATCGTGCTGCGGTCCAGGTCGATCGAGGAGATGAGCCCGGCCGGCAGCAGGATCTCCCGGCCGAAGATCCACACTCCGGTGTCGACGACCAGATAGCTGGCCCCGGCCTCGTCGGAGTGCTCGTCGACCGACCCGACGGTGCCGTCGATCGCCTCGACGGCGAAACCGGTGAGATCGGTCCCGGACACGTACCCCACGCTGTCCTGGTAACCCCAGATGTTCTGCGTCACGAAAACCTCCCCTGCGCCTGCCGGACGACGGCCCGGTCGGGCCGGCGCTACCAGCGGTACCAACGGCCGCGCCCGCCACCCGGCCCGGGCGAGCGGACGAGGAACCCGACCAGCCAGATCGCCAGCGCCACCAGGGCGACGATCCACAGTGCCTTCAGCACGAAGCCCAGCCCGAAGAAGATCAGGACGATGAGCAGGACCAGAAGCAACGGAACCATGGCGTTCGACCTCCGTCTTCGCGGATTCCCCTCCCTGTGACCATCATGCCCCCGGCGGCCCGGGCGGGCGCCCGGGACGGCGGCTCACTCCTTCTCCTTCGACGAGTACCGGCGCAGGGCCCACGCCGGCAGCGCGAACCAGCAGAGCGCGAACCAGACGACCATCCCCACCACGATCCAGGGCACGAACGCGTCACTCATCGCGAGCCGCAGGATCAGCAGCAGCGCCGAGGCGACCGTCGCCAGCAACAGCACGAGCCCGACCAGCGCCAGCCGCGACGCCCACACCACCGTCTCCGGCTTGAGGCGGTGACCGGTGACCAGCCGGTGGAACGTCACCGTGCCGATCAGCGCGCCCGTGGTGGCCGCGCCCAGCAGCACCGTCACCACGTAGATGAGCTGGTCGGTGTGGCTGAGCGTCGGGAACCGCGGGGTGAAGACGACGGTCAGCAGGAAGCCGAAGAGGATCTGCACCCCGGTCTGGATGACCCGCACCTCCTGGAGCAGTTCGATCCAGCGCCGGTCGGCCCGTTCCTCCGGCGACTCGTCGCGGCCCGACGACGTCTGACGCGGCCCCAGTGCCCGCACCGGTCATCCCTCCGTCCGTCCGTACCCGAAGGCTCCTCTCCTGCTTCTGCCCCGCCTCGCTACGTCCTCTCGGGCTGGTTGATGCGGAACGTCAGCTCCTTGTCCGCCACCTCCACGCACACCTCGTCACCCGCGGACAGCGCACCGTCCAGCAGCAGCCGCGACAGCGCGTTGTCGACCTCGCGCTGGATGGTGCGCCGCAGCGGCCGGGCCCCGTACTCGGGCTGGTGGCCGCGGTGGGTGAGCCAGTCCACGGCCTCCGGGCGGAACTCCACGGAGATGTCCTGGGCGTGCAGCCGGCGCCGGGTGCCCTCCAGCAGCAGTCCGGTGATCTGCCGCAGCTGCTCGTCGGTGAGCCGGCGGAACACGATGATCTCGTCGAGCCGGTTGAGGAACTCCGGGCGGAAGTGCTCCCGCAGACTGGCCAGCGCCCGCTCCCGGGCCCCGTCACCGGCCTCCGGCCCCGCCACGTCCGGCCCGAAGCCCAGCACCCCGCGCCCGCCGCTGAGCGCCTCCGAGCCCAGGTTGCTGGTCATCACGATGACGGTGTTCTTGAAGTCGACGGTGCGGCCCTGGGAATCCGTCAGATGCCCGTCGTCGAGGACCTGCAGCAGCATGTTGAAGACGTCCGGGTGGGCCTTCTCCACCTCGTCGAGCAGCAGCAGCGAATACGGGTGCAGCCGCACCGCCTCGGTCAGCTGACCGGCGTCCTCGTGGCCGACGTATCCGGGCGGCGCGCCCACCAGCCGGCTGACCGTGTGCCGCTCCTGGTACTCGCTCATGTCCAGCCGCACCATGCGGTCCTCGCTGCCGAACAGCGCCAGGGCGAGCGCCCGGGCCAGCTCCGTCTTGCCCACCCCGGTGGGGCCCAGGAAGAGGAAACTGCCGATCGGGCGGTTCGGGTCGGAGAGCCCGGCCCGCGAGCGCAGGATCGCCTCGGAGACCGCCGTGACGGCGTCGTCCTGCCCGATCACCCGGGTGTGCAGCCGCTCCTCCAGCCCCAGCAGCCGCTCCTTCTCCTCCTGGGTCAGGCTGCTGACCGGCACCCCGGTCTGCCGGGACACGATCTCGGCGATGTCCTCGCCGGTGACCGACACGATCCGGCCGTCCCCGCTCGGCGCCGATCCCTGGGCGGCCTCGATCCGCGCGGTCAGCTCCGCGAGCCGGTCCCGCAGTTCGGTCGCCCGCTCGTACTGCTCCGACGCCACCGCCTGGTCCTTGTCCACCGCCAGCTGCTCCACCTCGCGCTCCAGCGCCCGCACATCGGTGGTCTTGGTGCCCGAGCGCAGCCGCACCCGCGCACCGGCCTGGTCGAGCAGGTCGATGGCCTTGTCGGGCAGGAAGCGGTGGGCGATGTAGCGGTCGGAGAGCTCGACGGCGGCACGCAGCGCCTCGGGGGTGTAACGCACCTGGTGGTGCGCCTCGTAGCGGTCCTGCAGGCCGCGCAGGATGGCCACCGTGTCCTCGACCGTCGGCTCGGGCACCAGGATCGGCTGGAAGCGGCGGGCCAGCGCGGCGTCCTTCTCGATGTGCCGCCGGTACTCCTCCAGCGTCGTCGCGCCGATCACGTGCAGCTCACCGCGGGCCAGGGCGGGCTTGAGCATGTTGCTCGCCTCCAGCGAACCGCCGTCGCCGCTGCCGCCGCCGGCCCCGACGACCGTGTGCAGCTCGTCGATGAAGATGATCAGCGAGTCCGGGTGGGCCCGGACCTCCTCCATGATCCCGTTCATCCGCTCCTCGAAGTCCCCGCGGTAGCGGGTACCGGCCACCACGGAGGTCAGGTCCAGGGCGACCACCCGGCGGCCCGCCAGGATGTCCGGCACGTCGCCGTCGGCCAGCCGCTGGGCCAGCCCCTCGACGATCGCGGTCTTGCCCACGCCCGCGTCGCCCACCAGCACCGGATTGTTCTTCCCCCGGCGGCAGAGGACCTCGATGGTCTGCTCGATCTGCTCCTCGCGGCCGATCACCGGATCGATCCGGCCGGCCCGGGCGATGTCGGTCAGATCGCGGCTGTACTTGTCGAGGGTCGGGGTGTCGTGCTTGGGCGCGGCGCCGTGCTCGCCCCCGGAGTGGTGCGAGGAGGGGCCGTGACCGCCCTGGGGTGCGGCGTTGGGGTCGAAGTGGGCGAGGTTGAGGATCCGGCCCGCCGCCG
Organism: Streptomyces sp. NPDC048196; assembly: GCF_040652715.1. Classification (NCBI taxonomy): domain Bacteria; kingdom Bacillati; phylum Actinomycetota; class Actinomycetes; order Kitasatosporales; family Streptomycetaceae; genus Streptomyces; species Streptomyces sp. NPDC048196. Next base: position 3,377 of record NZ_JBEZMM010000100.1, read on the forward strand.
AGTCCGGATTGGCGGCCAGCGCGTCCAGCACGTGCTCCGGGCCGATGTACGACGCGCCGTGGTCCCGCGCCAGGTCGTGCGCGCCCAGCAGCGCCCGCTTCACCGCCGGGGTCACCGCCACGCTGGACTGCCGCGGCCCGCTGCCGGCACTCCGGTCGATCTCGGCCGCCAGCGCGTCCGGGTCCGCCCCCGACTGCCGCAGCAGGCTCCGGGTCGGCTCCGCGGACAGCGCCGCCCGCAGCAGGTGCTCGGTGCCGAGCTCGGTGCTGCCGTGCTCGGCGGCGTACGAGGCGGCGGAGGTCACCAGGTCCCGGGCCGGCCCGCTCATCAGGCGCGCGATGTCCGCCTGCCGGGGCAGCGACTGCCCCGCCTCCCCGCCCGCCGACTTCGCGGCGCTGCCGAAGAAGCGCGCGAGGAATTCACCGAACGGGTCCGGGCCGTAACCCTCCGGACCCATGAATCCATTGCTCATGTGTGTCCGTTCCGCTGTCACGGCCGTACCGCGACACGCTGCCTTGGTCGGGTTCGTTCCTGGGCCCGGCCCCGGGGGCCGGGCCCGCTGCGGTCGCCCTCGGGCTCCTGCCCCGGCGGGTGCCCGAGCGGCGGGAGGTCACACGTGACACGCCGCTCCACTGCTTCAGGATCGGTTCCGGCCGGGCCATCCGCACCCGGGCGGGCACCCCCCGGGCACCGCGCATCCGGTGCAAAACCGCTGCCGGGGCGTTAACCGCGGCCCGGTCCGGGAACCCGTTGCGGTGGGCCGCCGGCAGCGCGGCGGCCGCACGATGGGGAAGGCGGTGCCGCTCGTGGAGGAGCCTACGGAGGCGGGGGAGGGGTACGACGCCACGCCGTACCTGCCCGCCCGCGGCGGTCTGGCGGCGCTGCGGCGGGCCGCGGCCGACTGCCGGGGCTGCCCGCTCTTCCGCGACGCCACGCAGACGGTCTTCGGCGCCGGCAGCGCCTCGGCCCGGACGGTGTTCGTCGGGGAACAGCCGGGCGACCAGGAGGACCGGCAGGGCGAGCCGTTCGTCGGCCCGGCCGGACGGCTGCTGCGCAAGGCGATGAACGAAGGGGGGCTCGACGAGCGGCAGGCGTACTTCACCAACGCCGTCAAGCACTTCAAGTTCACCGTCGCCGCCCGCGGCAAACGCCGCATCCACAAGGCCCCCAGCCTGCGGGAGATGACCGCCTGCCGGCCCTGGCTCAACGCCGAACTGGCCCAACTCGACCCGGAGGTGATCGTGGTGCTCGGCGCCACAGCGGCCAAGACCCTCCTCGGTTCCTCGTTCAGGGTGACGAAGGAGCGGGGCGCACCGATCGAGAGCGAGCGCGGGCTGGTGGTGGCCACCGTCCACCCGTCGTCCGTGCTGCGCTCCGACGACCGCGCCGAGGCCTACGCCGGCCTGGTCTCGGACCTGCGCGTGGTGGCCGGGCTGCTGGAGTAGACCTGGAGCAGACCTGGAGCAGACATGGCCGACCACACCAGCGCCCCCGTCCTGCAGGCCCTCGCCGACCACCACACCAAGGGCCGCGTGCCCTTCACCCCGCCCGGCCACAAACAGGCCCGCGGCGCCGACCCGGAGGTACGGGCGGTGCTCGGCGACGCCGTCTTCCTCGGCGACGTCCTCGCCTCCGGGGGGCTCGACGACCGGCGCACCAGGGGAGAGGTGCTGGAGCGCGCCGAACGGCTGATGGCCGACGCGGTGCACGCCGCCCACACCTTCTTCTCCACCTGCGGGAGTTCCCTGTCGGTGAAGGCCGCGATGCTGACCGTCGCCGGGCCGCACGAGAAACTGCTGATCGGCCGGGACGCCCACAAATCCGTGGTGTCCGGGCTGATCCTGTCCGGCATCCGGCCGGTGTGGGTGGAGCCGCGCTGGGACGCCGACCGGCACCTGGCCCACGCCCCGTCGGCCGAGGACTACGAGCGGGCCTTCGCCGCGCACCCCGACGCCCGCGGGGCGCTGGTCACCAGCCCCACCCCGTACGGCACCTGCACCGACCTGCGGGCCCTCGCCGACGTCTGCCACCGCCGGTCCCGCCCGCTGATCGTGGACGAGGCGTGGGGCGCCCACCTGCCGTTCCATCCCGGCCTGCCGTCGTGGGCGATGGACGCCGGGGCCGACGTCTGCGTCACCAGCATCCACAAGATGGGCAGCGGTCTGGAACAGGGCTCGGTCTTCCACCTCCAGGGCGACCTGATCGACCCGGCCAAGCTCAAGATCAGGGCCGATCTGCTGGGCACCACCAGCCCGTCGGTGCTGATCTACGCCGGGCTGGACGGCTGGCGCCGCCAGATGGCCCTGCAGGGCCGGGAACTGCTGGGCCGCGCCCTGGACCTGGCCGCCGAGGTCCGCACCGCCGTCGAGGCGATCGACGGCCTGCACGTCAACGACCGCGCGGACCTGTGCGGCCCCGGACTCGCCGACGACGTCGACCCGCTGCCCGTCGTCATCGACGTCAGCGGCCTGGGCACGACCGGCTACCGCGCGGCGGACTGGCTCCGCGAACACCGTCACCTCGACGCCCACCTCGCCGACCACCGCCGGATCTCCACCCAGCTCACCCACGCCGACGACGCGGAGACCACCGGCGCCCTGCTGACCGCGCTGAAGGACCTCGCCCACGCGGCGGCGGACCTGCAGCCGGCGCCCACCGTCCAGGTGCCGGACCCGGCGGGGCTGCGCATGGAACAGACCTGTCTGCCGCGGGACGCCTTCTTCGGCGACACCGAGGACATCCCGCCGGCGGACGCCGCGGGCCGGATCGCGGCCGAGATGATCACCCCGTACCCGCCGGGAATTCCGGCCGTGCTGCCCGGCGAGCGGCTCACCGAACCCGTCCTGCGCTATCTGTGCTCCGGTATCGAGGCGGGCATGAACCTGCCCGACGCCACCGACCCCGCACTCGGCACGGTCCGCGTGCTGGCCGCAACGGACTCCGCCGGCTGACGCGCCGGAACCCCCCACTCCCCCCGGCGCGTCCGTCGTGGCCCCAGGCATCCGCGCGTGCGCCCGGCACCTCCGTCCCGCGGCCGCCGCGAAGAGCAAACCGTCGGCGTCCCCGATGGTCATCAGCCACAGTTCGGCGCTGCCGGTGTGCCGCAGCGTGTCGGTGACGACCTCGTTCAGGAACAGCAACCCGATCTCATGGGGGCCATGGGAGCCATGGGAGCCAGAGGGGTCATCGGGCGGGCCGCCGTCGGGCGATGCCACGGCGGACAGCGCGCGCCGGGCCGCGGGCCGGCGGGGCGCGTTCGACCATGCGCCGACCGACTCGACGCGGCACGCGGTGATCCTGGACGCCATGGGCCACCAGCCGGCCTCCGGCATGACCTCGGCGATCGGGACGGCCGGCTGCCGCCTCCCCCGGCGGGCGGGCTCCGCGCCGGCCGGGCAGATCCGGGCCGGCGGGGCCGGAGCGATGTCAGATCTCCTCCTGGATGCGGGTCAGATCCGTGGTGAGCCCGTCCAGCCAGATGACCGAGTCCAGCAGCAGAGCCGCGGCCAGCGCCCGGACGTCCCGGTCCGGGCTGTCCCGTGGGATCCGCTGGACGACCGCCAGCAGGCCGCGGACGTCCAGCGGCGGGCTGCGGTCCGGGGGCGCGGTGTGGTCGGTGTCCAGTCGCCGGGCGAGCGCCCGGTAGCCGGCCGCGGTCTCGTCCGCCGCCCGCCGCAGCCAGTCCCCGGTCTCCCGGTGGGTGATCCGGCCCGGGCGGCCGGGCAGCAGCCGTTCGCCGCGCCGGGCGTCCGCCGCGGCGACCAGCACCGCGGGCCAGTCCGGCTGCCGGGCGGTGCGCTCCCGCGGCTCGCACTGGTACTGGGCCAGGCTCTCCCGCGCCAGCGCCAGCGCACGGTTGATCGCCCCGAGGTCCGCCTCGGCGTCGCGCCCCGCGCTGCCCGGCCCGCCCGTCGCCGCCATGCCGCCCGTCCGGCCGGCCCCGGTACGGTCCACGACCCGGGCGGCGGTGCGCCCGATGGACGCAGCGATCGCCGCGGACAGCGCCGCCATGCTGCGCCGCACCTCTCTCCCCGCCCCGCGCGGCCAGGCCACCAGACCGCAGATCAGCCCGATGACGCTGCCCGCCAGGACGTCGGTCAGCCGGACCGGTGCGAGGTGCCAGGTGACCCGGGAGACCTGCGCGAACAGCGTGGCGACGACCAGGGTGAACCCGCCCTGCGCCCAGGCGAGCCCGCGCAGCGGCCCCAGCGTGAACGCCAGCAGCATCACCGGCGGCAGCAGCACCGCGTACACCGCCGCCCGGTCGTCCACCAGGGCCAGCAGCCCACCGGCCAGCACCGCGCCGACCAGCGTGCCCAGCATCGCCTGCCGGATCGCGGAGCGGGTCTCCAGGCTCGTCGTCCGGGTGAGCGTCAGGGTCGCCAGCAGCACCCAGAAACCGTGCTGGAGGTCGAGCACCCCGGCGACCGCCCGGGCCGCGGCCAACCCGAGCGCGAACCGGCAGGCGTTCTGGAAGATCACCGACCGCGGGGTCAGGTGGCTGGTCAGCCGGAGCCACCACAGCGCCGGGGCGTGCACCCGGGCGTAGCCGAAGGCGTGCCCGGCGGTGTCCCGGTCGACGCTGCGGTCGCCGAACAGCAGCCGGGTGGCCAGCACCAGTACGACGGTGGCGTCCGCGGCCTGCACCACCAGCGACCGGCGGCGCAGATAGACCAGCCGGTCGTCGGCGTCCAGCCGCTCCAGGGTGTCCAGCGCCTGGTGGGTGCGCACGGGCCCCAGCTCACGCTCCAGTTCCGTGGCCTGCGGCCCCTGCCCGGGCCGCAGCCGCCGGCCGTCGCGGAGCGTCCGCGCAGCCCCGCGGGCGGCATCGCCGATGCCGGTCAGCAGGGCGACCGTCTCGGGCCGGTAGGCGCGGTGGGCGCCCTCGGCGGTGTGCAGGGCGTCGAGCCGGGCCAGCAGGGTGCGGGCCGCCTCGGCGGCGTGCTGCATGGCCTTGTGGGCGACGGTGGGGGACGCGGGCAGGTCGGCCGGCGGGACCCGGGACGGCCGCAGCGCGTCGGCGGCGGACCGGGCCCGGTCGAGCAGCGGCCCGGGAGCCGGCGCGCCGTGCAGCGCGGCGAGGTCCGCGGCCGCGTCGGCGGCCCCGGCCAGCAGCCGGCGGAACGGCGGGGTGTCCGGTTCGGGCAGCAGGAACCGCTGGGCGGCCGCGAGCAGGGCCGCACCCAGCAGGAAACCGGCCAGCCGCTGGCCCAGCAGCTCAGGGGCGTACGGCGGGAAGCACGGCAGGATGTAGAGCAGCTGCATACCGGGAGCCGCCCCGGCGATCCGCGGCCCGGTGGTCCCCGCGTAGGCGATGACGAAGCCGACGACGAGCATGCCGAGGACCGCGGCCCAGGTCCGTACGGCCAGCAGTGTGCCCAGGGTGAGCAGCAGCAGACCGGCCGGGACCGCGGTGAGCACGGTCGCGGCGCGCTGCCGCCCGGACCCGGGGATGCGGGCGAGCGCGCCCAGCGACACCGCGGTGAAGGCCGCGTACACCGCCATCGCGGTCAGGCCGAGCCCGTAGCGGCAGAGGTAGAAGCCGACGCAGGCCGCGGTGGTCACACGGACCGCGTTGCCGACCACCGAGCGGTGCCCGCGCGGGCCCTGGATGCTCACCTTTCCACTATTGGCCGACCGGCCGCGGTCCGCAGCGCGCGGCGCGGCCGGGGGCCCCGGCGCAAGGGAGTTGGCGCCTTCCGGACCCGGCCGTGGCGGCGCCGGACCGTAGACTGCGGAACGTGACGGACAAGAAGCCGGACGGGGCGGACGCCGGCGACGCGGAGCGGCCGGAGCTGCCGGCCACCGGCTGGGCGGTGCTCGGACTGCTCTCCTTCGGCGAGGAGCTGTCCGGCTACGACCTGAAGAAGTGGTCGGACCGGTCGCTGCGCTTCTTCTACTGGAGCCCGTCCTTCAGCCAGATCTACGGCGAGCTCAAGCGCCTGGAGAAGGCCGGCTACGTCAGTTCGCGGACGGTCGCCCAGGAGACCGGCCACCGCGACAAACGGGTCTATGTGATCACCGACGAGGGGATGGCGGCGGTCCGCCGCTGGGCCCGCGAGGCGCCGGTGGAACCCCCGGTCCTCAAACACGGCGTGATGCTGCGGCTGTGGCTCGGCCATCTGCTGGAGGACGACCGGATGCGGGAAGTCCTGGGCCGGCACCGGGAGTTCGCCGAGACGATGCGGCAGCGCGCCGAGGCCGACGCCGCGGCCGCCCGCGACGCGGAGGCCCGGTCGGGGCCGGCGCTGGTGCTGAAGTGGTCCGAGCGGTTCTACGCCGCCGAGCGCGACCTCGCCGATGCGATGCTGGCCGACCTGGAGGAACGGGACCGCGGACACCCGTAGGGGCCCGGGCGGCAGCGGAGCCGAACGGCTCCGGCATGATCACCGAACTGCTGTGAGCGGCCGGCGTGCTAGGGTGCCAGGGTTGCAGTTCGGTACCCATGATCATGATGTGCGCCTGACGGGAATGGTCCGCAGGCGCACTTGCTGTTTTCCGGCCGGTTCACGCCTTTCCGGATGGGGGCTCGTCGGGCCCCGGCCCCGTACTGTCCCAGGCCCTGGAAAGGAACCCCATTGGCTCGCTCCGCACGCCCGCACCGCACCGGTACGCCCCGGCCCGCCGGATCCGGAAACCCCCGGCGCAGGAACTCCCCGGGCAAGGCCGCGGGCACGTCCGGCGGGAAGGCGGCGGGTGGGAAGGCCACGGCCCGCAAGGCCGCCCCGCCGCAGGAATTCACCGTGCCGGACCCCGTGGTCCCCGCGCTGCCCGCCGTCGCGTCCTTCGCGGAGCTCGACCTGCCGTCGGCCCTGCAGAAGACGCTCACCGCACAGGGCGTGACCGAGCCGTTCCCCATCCAGGCCGCGACCCTGCCCAACTCGCTCGCCGGCCGCGACCTCCTCGGCCGCGGCCGCACCGGCTCCGGCAAGACGCTCGCCTTCGGGCTGTCGCTGCTGGCCCGCACCGCCGGGCTGCGGGCCGCCCCGCGCGCACCGCTCGCCCTGGTCCTGGTGCCCACCCGCGAACTCGCCCAGCAGGTCACCGACGCGCTGCTGCCGTACGCCACCGCCGTGCAGCTGCGCATCGCGACCGTGGTGGGCGGTATGTCGATCACCAAGCAGGCCGGCGCGCTGCGCCGCGGCGCCGAGGTGCTGGTCGCCACCCCCGGGCGGCTCAAGGACCTCATCGAGCGCGGCGACTGTGAGCTCGGACAGGTGCGCCTGACCGTCCTGGACGAGGCCGACCAGATGGCCGACATGGGCTTCCTGCCGCAGGTCACGGCGCTCCTCGCGCAGGTCGAGCCGGGCGGGCAGCGGATGCTGTTCTCGGCCACCCTGGACCGGAACGTGGACCGGCTCGTCCGGCAGTTCCTGACCGACCCGGTGGTGCACTCCGTCGACCCGTCGGCGGGCGCCGTCGCCACGATGGAACACCATGTGCTGCACCTCGCGGACGAGACCGACAAGAAGGCCGTCGCGCTGCGGATCGCGGCCCGCGACGGCCGGGTGATCCTCTTCGTGGACACCAAGCGTTCCGCCGACCGCTTCGCCAAGCGCCTGCTGGCGAGCGGGGTGCGCGCGGCGGCGCTGCACGGCGGCCGCACCCAGCCGCAGCGCAACCGCACCCTGGACCAGTTCAAGAACGGCCAGGTCACCGCGCTGGTGGCGACCAACGTCGCGGCCCGCGGCATCCACGTCGACGCGCTCGACCTGGTCGTCAACGTCGATCCGCCGGCCGACCACAAGGACTATCTGCACCGCGGCGGCCGCACCGCCCGGGCCGGGGAGTCCGGCCGGGTGGTCACGCTGGTGCTGCCCGACCAGAAGCGCGAGATGACCCGGCTGATGCGGGACGCCGGGATCACCCCGGCCACCACCCGCCTCAAGTCCAGCGACGAGGAGCTGGTCCGCCTCACGGGTGCGCGCGAGCCGTCCGGCGTCGCGGTCACCATCGAGGTGTGACTGGCGCCGTGACCACTTTGACCGCACTGTTGGCGGACCGGACGCAGGGCCTGGGCGCGGAACACCCCAGTACGCTGCTCAGCTAC
>NZ_JBEZMM010000101.1:0-10960 GCF_040652715.1 Streptomyces sp. NPDC048196
ATGCAGCGCCCGGACAGTATCCCGCTGTCGTTCGCCCAGCGTCGGCTGTGGTTCCTGCACAAGCTCGAAGGCCCCTCACCCACCTACAACATGCCATTCGCGCTCGAACTGACCGGCCAGGTGGACCAGCAGGTCCTGCGTGCCGCGCTGCTGGATGTCGTCGAGCGCCATGAATCGCTGCGTACCGTTTTCCCCGAGCACCAAGGCCAGCCCTTGCAGCGGGTCATCGCCACCGACCAGGTGGCATGGAACTGGGAGACACGCGAGGTCACCGAAGGGGCACTGCCGAAGGCTCTGGACACTGCCGCCCGCCATCCCTTCGACCTCTCTTCGGAGATCCCGATCCGAGCGTCGCTGTTCGCCTGCGGTGAAGAGCTGGTTCTGATGATCCTCATCCATCACATCGCCGGCGACGGCTGGTCGGTGCAGCCGTTGGCGCGCGACATCGTCACGGCTTACGCGGCCCGCAGCGCAGGCCGGGCCCCGGCGTGGGCGGAATTACCCGTGCAGTACGCGGACTACAGCCTCTGGCAGCGGCAGCTGCTGGGTGATGAGTCCGACCCGGACAGCGTGCTCTCCCGACAGGTCACATACTGGAAGCGGCAGCTGGCCGATCTACCAGAGCAGTTGAGCCTTCTGACTGACCGGCCGCGGCCTGCGGTGGCCTCGTACGAGGGCGCCACCACGACGTTCGTGCTGGACGGTGAGTTGCACCGGGACCTCGCTGCGCTGGCGGGCGACCGTGGTGCGACCGTGTTCATGGTGCTCCAGGCCGGGATGGCGGCGCTGCTGACCCGGCTGGGTGCGGGCACCGCCATTCCGCTGGGCAGCGGCATCGCCGGCCGTACGGACGGGGCCCTGGACGAGCTTGTCGGGTTCTTCGTCAACACGTTGGTGCTGCGTACCGACACCGCGGGTGACCCCGAGTTCGGGGAGCTGCTGGCACAGACGCGGGAGACCAGTCTGGCGGCGTACGCCCATCAGGACGTGCCGTTCGAATACCTCGTGGAGGTGCTCAACCCAAAACGGTCGACGGCCCATCACCCTCTGTTCCAGGTCGCGCTCACCCTGCAGAGCGCGCCCGAAGGCACCTTCGAGCTGCCGGGACTCGAGGTACGGCACCGGCCGGTCGGTACCGGCACCGCCCGCTACGACCTGCTGATCTCGCTCACAGAGCGCCACGACCGAGACGGTGTTCCGTGCGGGTTGGAGGGTCTGGTGGAGTTCGCCACCGACCTGTTCGACGAGGAGACGGTGCGACGGCTGGTCGAGCGGTGGGAGCGTCTGCTCCGTGCGGTGACCGCCGATCCCCGTACCCGCATCGGGCAGGTCGAACTCACCGATGCGGCTGAGCGCGAAGTCGTACTGGCTAAGGGAAGTGGCACGGTCGCCGAGCACATCGGCCTGCTGCCGGACCTGCTCGCCGCGCAGGCCAGCCGCACCCCGGACACCGTCGCGGTGATCTGTGACGGGACGCCCCTCACCTACGCCGAGCTCGACGCGCGAGCCAATCGCCTGGCCCGGCTGCTCATCGGCCGGGGCGCCAGCCCCGAACGAGTGGTTGCCGTCGCTCTGCCTCGATCGGCGGAGCTCATCGTCGCACTGCTGGCGGTTCTCAAGTCCGGTGCGGCCTACCTGCCGCTCTCCCCCGAAGATCCCGCCGAACGGCTCGGCTCCCTGATCGCCGATGCCGACCCGGTGCTCCTGGTCACCAGCGAGGCGGTATCCGTGCCGGATCGCGTCGAGCGGTCTGCGCGAGTGGACCTGAGCGACCCGGGGACCGGTGCTCTGCTCGCGGAACTGCCCGGTGCCCCGCTGACGGACCAGGAGCGCACCGTCCCCCTGGACGGTGCCCACCCCGCCTACGTGATCTACACCTCCGGATCAACCGGGCGTCCCAAGGCGGTTGTGGCCGAACACCGGGGGCTGGCCGGGCACCTCCAGTGGATGAGCGCGACCTACCCCGTTGACAGCGGTGATGTCGTCCTCTTCCGCACTGCCGTCGGGTTCGACGCCGCCGTGTGGGAAATATGGCTTCCCCTGCTCACCGGTGCGACGGTCTCGGTCGCCCCCGACGTGGTTCTGCGTGACCCGCAGCGGTTGGTCGACCTCATCGTCCGCGATCACGTCACCACCGCCCAGTTCGTCCCCTCGCAGCTGGCCACTCTCCCGGCACCGCCGCCCGCCCATGCGATGACCCGCATCTTCTCTGGGGGCGAGCCGCTGGGTGCCGCGCTCGCCGAGGAGGTCGCGTCCGCCTGGAGTTGCCGGGTCATCAACCTCTACGGGCCCACCGAGACCACGGTGCAGGTGGCCTCGGCAGTCGCGGCCCGCTCCCGGCGCACCGGTCACACCGTTCCCATCGGCAGGCCCGTGGCCAACACGACTCTGGCAGTGCTGGACGACCGGCTGCGACCGGTGCCGGTTGGCGTGCCGGGTGAGCTGTACGTGGCGGGGGCACAGGTGGCTCGCGGCTACCTGCACCGGCCCGGACTCACTGCTGACCGGTTCGTGGCCAACCCCTTCGGACCCTCCGGAACGCGGATGTACCGCACCGGCGATGTGGTCCGGTGGACCGCTGATGATGAGCTGGAATTCGTCGCCCGGGCCGACGATCAGGTCAAGGTGCGGGGCTTCCGTATCGAACCGGGTGAAATCGAGGCCGTGCTGCGCGCCCACCCCGCCGTGATGCAGGCCGCGGTGGTCGTCCGGAAGGACGAGCCCGACGATCAGCGGCTGGTCGGCTATGTCGTGCCTGCGGCGAACGCCGGGGAGCAGGCGGTCGAGGAGCAGGTTGCCGAGTGGCGCGACGTCCACGACGCGGTGTCAACCGGCTCCCGCACCGACGAATTCGGCGCCGACTTCAGCGGGTGGACCAGCTCGTACACGGGGAAGCCGATTCCGCTGGAAGAAATGCGGGAGTGGCGGGACTCCGCAGTGGCACGCGTGCGAGAAGGCGCGTACCGGCGCGTGCTGGAGATCGGTGTCGGGTCCGGGCTGCTCCTCGCCCACCTGGCCCCACAGTGCGAGACCTACTGGGGGACGGACCTGTCCCCGGCGGTGATCGACCGGCTCTCGCGCCTGGTGAACGAGGCGGGACTGGCCGACCGAGTGCGGCTGCGCCGCCAGTCAGCCGACGACACCACCGGGCTACCGGCCCACTACTTCGACACCATCGTGCTCAATTCCGTTGTGCAGTATTTCCCGTCCGGCGAGTACCTGACCAAGGTGCTCGGGCACGCGAGGGAACTGCTGGCACCGGGCGGCAGGATCATCTTGGGTGACATCCGCAACCTCCGTACTGTACGGGCGCTGCACACCGCGGTACAGGCCGGACGGTACGGGCTCGCCAAGGACGCTGCCCGACTGCATGCCGCAGTGGAGCGTGCGGTGCTGATGGAGAAGGAACTTCTGGTCGCACCGGAGTTCTTCACCATACTCGGCGAGCGTGACGAGAGCATCGGTGCGATCGATGTGCGGTTGAAGCGGGGCAGCTACCACAACGAACTGACCCGCCACCGCTACGAGGTGGTGATGCACGCAGCCGACGCACCCCAACCCGCCGGCACCGAGCCGACGTCGTTCGTCGAAACCGCCGAATTGCGGTGGGGCCGAGAGGTATCCGCGCTCGACGATCTGCCGAGCGACGCCGACGGCCCGGTCCGCATCACAGGACTGGTCAATGCCCGGCTCGTGGGCGAAATGACCGCGGCAGCCACGCTCGACCGCTGCAGGGAGGGCACCGCCCCCATAGCCAACGCCGTCGATCCGGAGGATGTCGTCACATGGGGCGAGGGCCACGGCCTGAGCGTCGTGACCACCTGGAGCGCCGAAGGTCCGGAGCTGTTCGACGCCGTGGTTTGGCCGAAGGCGGCCGACGGCCAGCCGGTACACGGCACATACCGCGTCGGCACCGCGTCGGGCCCGCTGGTCAACAACCCGGCCACGGTCAGGGGCATCGGTGAGGTCCTGGCCTCGGTGAAGGACATGCTCACCGAACGCCTGCCGGCGCACCTCATCCCGTCGCACTTGGTGCCCATCGGCGCGCTTCCGGTGACCCGCAACGGAAAACTGGATCGCACTGCCCTGCCGGTTCCGGACCCCGCGATCGGCAGCGGGAAAGCCCCGCGCACGCCGCACGAAGAGGTGCTGTGCGGGCTGTTCGCCGAGGTACTGGGCGTGCCGCGGGTCGGTATCGACGATGGCTTTTTCGCTCTGGGCGGGCATTCGCTCCTGGTGACCAGGCTGGTCAGCCGGATTCGCAGCGTGCTGGGTGTCGAGGTGGCCATCGCCATGGTCTTCGAAGCGCCCACCGTGGCGGAACTCGCACAGCGGCTGGACAGCGACAGCACCAAGCGCCCCGCCGTTGTGCCGGTGCCGCGCCCGCAGACCGTTCCACTGTCGTTCGCCCAGCGTCGGTTGTGGTTCCTGCACAAGCTGGAAGGGCCGTCGGCGACGTACAACATGCCGTTGGCCCTGCGACTGTCCGGTGACGTGAACCAGGCGGCACTGCGGGCCGCCCTGCTGGATGTGGTGCGCCGCCACGAGTCCCTGCGCACCGTTTTCCCTGAGCAGGACGGCGAGCCCCAGCAGCGGGTCATCCACGCGGACCAGGTGGAGCTGTGGTGGGAGAACCGTACGGTCAGCGAACACGGGCTGCCCGAAGCATTGGAGACCGCGGCCCGTCACGGGTTCGACCTCGCCACCGAGCTCCCGGTCCGGGCATCCCTCTTCACCTGCGGCGACGACCACGTGCTGCTGCTTCTCATCCACCACATCGCCTGCGATGGCTGGTCAATGGGGCCGTTGACACGGGACATCGTCCAGGCGTACTCCGCCCGCAACACAGGCCAGGCTCCGGCATGGACGGCACTGCCCGTCCAGTACGCCGACTACACCCTGTGGCAGCGCGAGTTGCTGGGGGTCGAGTCCGACCCGGGCAGTGTGCTCTCACAGCAGGTCACGTACTGGACGAAACAGTTGGCGCAGCTGCCGGAGCAGCTGAACCTGCCCACCGACCGACCGCGCCCACAGACGGCCTCCTACGCGGGCTCCAGCCTGACCTTCGACCTGGAGGTCGAGCTTCACCGGCAACTGTCCGCGCTGGCAGGCCGGAGCGGCACCACTGTCTTCATGACACTCCAGGCGGGGATGGCGGCGCTGCTGACCCGGCTGGGTGCGGGCACGGACATTCCGCTGGGCAGTGGTGTGGCCGGGCGGCTGGATGAGGCCCTGGACGATTTGGTCGGGTTCTTCGTCAACACCTTCGTGCTGCGGATGGACACGTCGGGGAATCCGACTTTCGCGGAGTTGCTCGGTCGGGTTCGGGAAACGAGTCTGGCGGCGTATGCTCATCAGGATGTGCCGTTCGAGTATCTGGTGGAGGTCCTGAACCCGCAGCGCTCCGCCGGCCACCACCCCATGTTCCAGGTGGCGCTGGTGCTGCAGAACGCACCCGTCAGTGCGGTGGATCTCCCGGGCCTGCGCGTCACCGAAGAGAAAGCCGCAACCGGCACCTCGCGCTTCGACCTGCTGATCTCTCTGCACGAACGCCATGACGAGGCCGGTGGCCCGGCGGGAATCCAGGCACTGGTGGAATATGCGACGGACCTGTTCGACCGATCCACAGTTGAGTCACTGCTGACCCGGTGGACCCAGCTGCTGCACCAGGTGTGCGCACAGCCCGAGCAGTCGATCGGGCAGGCCGAGGTACTCCTCGACGGCGAGCGGGAGCAGCTGGTGTCCGGCTGGAACAGCTCCGCGCCGGCACCCGCCACACCGTTGGTGGAGTCGTTCGCCGAGTGTGTGCGGTGGGGGCCGGACGCGACGGCGCTGGTCTCCTACGACGGGGAGTCGATGTCGTACGGGCAGCTGGACGCCCGGGCGAATCAGCTGGCGCATTACCTGATCGAGCGGGGCGTCGGCCCGGAGCACATTGTGGGCGTGCTGCTGCCCCGTTCGGTCGAGATGGTGGTGGCCTCCCTCGCGGTCCTCAAGGCCGGGGGCGCCTACCTGCCGCTGGATCCGGCCTATCCGGCTGACCGGCTGGAGTTCATGCTGGCGGACGCGCAGCCGGTACTGGTGCTGGACGAGGAAGCACTGCGCCAGGACTGGAGCGGTTACCCGGACACCGACCCGGAGCGGCGAATGGAGCCCGGACACCCGGCGTACGTGATCTATACGTCCGGTTCGACGGGCCGCCCCAAGGGCGTCCTGGTCTCTCACAGCGGGGTGGCGAGCCTGGCGGCTGCCCAGCGGGAACGGCTGGAGGTGACCGCGAGCAGCCGGGTCCTGCAATTCTCTTCACCCAGCTTCGATGCCGCCGTCTGGGAACTGGTGATGGCCTTCAGCAACGGCGCGACGCTGGTGATTCCGCACCCGCACCAACTGACCGGTGACGGGCTGCGCCAAGTCTTGGACGCCCAGTCCATCAGCCACGCGCTGATTCCGCCCTCGGTCCTCGCCACACTCCCCGCGGACTCCGCAGGGCGGTTGCCGGGGCTCGCGAACCTGGTCGTCGGCGCGGAGGCATGCCCGTCCGGCCTGGTCGAGCTCTGGTCGGAGGGTCGGCGGATGGTCAACGCCTATGGGCCCACCGAGTCCACGGTGTGCGTCACGCTGAGCCGGCCGCTGTCCACAGCGGGAGCGGTGCCGATCGGCGGGCCGGTGCCCGGTACGAACGTGTATGTGCTGGACGAAGGGCTGCGCCCGGTTCCGCCCGGAGTAGCCGGTGACCTGTACGTAGCCGGCGCGGGCCTGGCTCGTGGCTACCAGGGACGCGCGGCGCTGACCGCCGAACGCTTCGTGGCCTGTCCCCTCGAGCCTGGCGCGCGGATGTACCGCACCGGAGACGTCGTGCGCTGGAATTATGACGGCGAGCTGGAATTCGCCGGCCGCGCCGACGAGCAGGTGAAGGTGCGCGGCTTCCGTATCGAGCCGGGTGAGATCGAGGCAGCACTCACCACCCACCCGGAGGTGGCGCAGGCTGTAGTGGTCGCCCGCGAGGACACCCCGGGCGATGCCCGGCTCGTCGCCTACGTGGTCCCGGCAGCCCCGGGCGAGCAGAGCCAGAAGGACGGACAGATCGGGGACTGGCAACAGATTTACGAGTCCGTCTACTCCGGCGGAGCCGAAGGGGAATTCGGAGAGGACTTCACCGGTTGGCACAGCTCCTACACCGATGAGCCGATCCCGCTGAACGAAATGCGGGAGTGGCGCGACGCGGCGGTGACGCGTATCCGGGAATTCCGGCCGCGCCGCCTGCTGGAGATCGGCGTCGGCTCGGGCCTGCTGCTCGCACAGCTTGCCAAGGAATGCGAGTCGTACTGGGCTACCGATTTCTCCGCTACCGTCATCGACCGGCTCCGGCGTCAGACTGCCGATGCCGGACTGGCCGACCGAGTACACCTCGAATGCCGGGCAGCCGACGAAACCGAGGGGCTGCCGACCGGGTTCTTCGACACGATTGTGCTGAACTCCGTGGTGCAGTACTTCCCCACCGGTGACTATCTCTCCCGGGTACTGGACGCCGCACTGCGTCTGCTGACGCCGGATGGTCGGCTGATTGTCGGTGACGTACGGCACCTCGGCACCGCGCGGATGTTCCAGACGGCCATCCAGGCGCGGCGGCTCATGGCGGACACCGGTTCGGTGCGGCTGCGAGCAGCCGTCGACCAGGCGATGCGTGCCGAGCCGGAACTTCTGATCGCACCGGAATTCTTCACCGAACTCGCCGCGGCCGATGACAGGATCGGTGGTGTGGGCATCTGTCTCAAGCGAGGCACCCACCACAATGAGTTGACCCGGCACCGGTACGAGGTCGTGCTGCACGGGACCGCCACGAAGGCACGTTCGCTCGCCGGGGTCGCCGAGCTCGCATGGGGCCAGGACGTGACAGACATGGACAGCCTGCTCCCGGCACTGGCCGCGGACGAGCGCGGCCTGCGGGTGACCGGTATCCCCAACGGCCGTCTGGCCGCCGAGCTACCGCGGCCGCCTACCGCCGTCGAGGCGGTCGGCAGCCAGGACCCGGAAAAGTTCACCAGTTGGGCCGAACGACACGGCCTCCGTGCGCTGTTGACCTGGTCGCCGCGGGGACCTGAGTGGTTCGAAGCAGTGCTGTGTCCCGCCGACAGCCCGGCGATGTCGGAGGTCTACCGGCCGGCTACGACGGGTGCTCCAGGTCAGTGGGTGAACGATCCGGCGACCTCCAGGTCCATGGGATCGCTCGCCACCACGGCACGGGCGCACGCAGCCGGACAATTGCCGGAATTCATGGTGCCGTCGGCGGTCGTCGTGCTGGACCGGCTGCCACTGACTCCGAACGGCAAGCTGGACCGCAAGGCCCTGCCGGTGCCGGACTACGGCGGCCTTGGTGGTGGCCAGGCCCCGCGCACGCAGCGGGAAGAGGTGCTGTGCGCGCTCTTCGCCGAAGTGCTCGGCATTCCCAGGGTCGGTATCGATGACAGCTTCTTCGACCTCGGCGGGCACTCCCTGCTGGTGACCCGGCTCGTCAGCCGGATCCGGAGTGCATTGGGGCTCGAAGTAGCCATCGCCACGGTATTTGACAACGCCACCGTCGAGGCGTTGGCGAAGAGCCTCGGGAGCACTCCGAAAACCCGTCGGACCGCGCTGCGACGGATGCCGCGGCCCCAGGAGAATTCCTGAGCTGGCCCGCCCCACCCATTCTTAAGTGACTCTTCGGCGCATTGGGATACTGACGTATCCGATGGTGCGATCCGAGCCGTATGTGGAAGAAGGTACGTTTCTCGTGATACCGCTGTCGTTCGCTCAGCGCCGCCTGTGGTTCCTGCACAAACTCGAAGGCCCCTCAGCCACCTATAACGCGCCGCTGGCGCTGCGGCTGACCGGAAACCTGGACCCGCAGGCGCTGCGCTCCGCACTGCTCGACGTGGTCGAACGGCACGAGTCGCTGCGCACGGTGTTCCCCGAAGTCGATGGCGAGCCCCAACAACGCGTCATCGAACCCCGTCAGGTCGCACTGGAATGGGCAATCAGCGAGGTCACCGAGCGAGAACTTTCGGATGCACTGGCAGCTGCGGCACGCCACAGCTTCGACCTTGTCACCGAAATACCGATCCGGGCATTTCTGTTCGACATCACGGACAGCGAAGCCGCCGAGGACGAGTGCGTTCTCATGGTGCTGCTCCACCACGTCGTCGGCGACGGCTGGTCGATGGGCCCCTTGGTCCGGGACATCGTCGAGGCGTATTCGGCACGGTGCGAGGGGCGGGCCCCCTCGTGGCCAGAACTGCCCGTGCAGTACGCGGATTACACCCTGTGGCAGCGCGAGTTGCTGGGGGACGAGTCCGACCCGGACAGTCTGCTGTCGCAGCAAGTCGCGTACTGGCGGGAGCAGCTCGCGGGCCTCCCGGAACAGTTGAACCTGCCGGCCGATCGGCCGCGGCCCGCGGTCGCCTCGTACCAAGGCGCCACCTTGAATTTCACGCTGGATGCCGAGCTGCACCGGCAGCTGTCCGCGCTGGCGGCCGGCAGTGGCGCGACTGTGTTCATGGTGTTGCAGGCGGGGATGGCGGCGTTGCTTACGCGGCTGGGTGCGGGCACGGACGTTCCGCTGGGCAGTGGGCAGGCGGGGCGGACGGACGAGGCGCTCGATGATTTGGTCGGGTTCTTCGTCAACACCTTTGTGCTGCGGGCGGACACGTCGGGGAATCCGAGTTTCGCGGAGTTGCTGGGTCGGGTTCGGGAGACGAGTCTGGCGGCGTATGCCCATCAGGATGTGCCGTTCGAGTATCTGGTGGAGGTCCTGAACCCGCAGCGCTCCGCCGGCCACCATCCGCTCTTCCAGGTCGCCCTGGTGGTGCAGAACGCACCCGGCACCGATGCCGAACTGCCCGGACTCCGCATGACTCAGGAAGACGTCGGAACCGGCACCTCCCGATTCGACATGCTGATCTCCCTGCTCGAACGCCACGACAAGACCGGGTCGCCGACCGGCATTGATACGTCGCTGGAATACGCGACGGATTTGTTTGATCGGTCGACGGTTGAGTCGTTGATGGCGCGTTGGGTGCGGTTGCTTGAGCAGGTGGTTGCGCGTCCTGAGATGCGGATTGGTGAGGCGGAGGTTCTGCTTGAGGGTGAGCGGGGCCGGTTGTTGTCGCAGGGGGGCGGGCTTGCTGGGGAGTGCGTGCCGGGTGTGTCTTTGGTGGGGTTGTTTGCTGAGCGGGTGCGGTTGGCGCCGGACGCGACGGCGGTGGTGTCCTGCGGTGGGGTGTCGTTGTCGTATGGGGAGTTGAATGCGCGGGCGAATCGGTTGGCGCATTATCTGATCGAGCGGGGTGTCGGCCCGGAGCAGATCGTGGGTGTGTGTTTGCCGCGTTCGGTTGATTTGGTGGTGGCGGTTCTCGCGGTTCTCAAGGCGGGGGGTGCCTATTTGCCGTTGGATCCGGCTTATCCGGCTGGTCGGCTGGAGTTCATGGTGGCGGATTCGCGGCCGTTGCTGGTGCTGGATGAGGAATTGGTGGGCCGGAATCGGGATGGGTATTCGGATGCTGATCCGGAGCTTCGGCTGGAGCCCGCGCATGCGGCGTATGTGATTTATACGTCTGGTTCGACGGGTCGGCCGAAGGGTGTGGTGGTTTCGCATAGTGGGGTGGCGAGCTTGGCGGCTGCTCAGGGTGAGCGGTTGGGGGTGTCGTCGGGGAGTCGGGTGCTTCAGTTCTCGTCGCCGAGTTTTGATGCGGCGGTGTGGGAATTGGTGTTGGTGTTCGGCAGTGGTGCGACGCTGGTGGTTCCGGATTCGGAGGGGTTGTCCGGTGAGGGGCTTGGGCGTGTGTTGCGGGAGGGGCGGGTTTCTCATGTGACCTTGCCTGCGTCGGTGTTGGCGTCGCTGCCGAGCGGTGTGGAGGACGAGCTGGCGGATCTGTCGACGTTGGTGTTGGCGGGTGAGGTGTGTTCGCGGGAGTTGGTGGCGCGG
>NZ_JBEZMM010000102.1:0-10414 GCF_040652715.1 Streptomyces sp. NPDC048196
TCGCAATCCACATCGAAACCAGAAGGCCCTCGCCTCTTTCAAGGACCGCTCAAGGCATGTCGCCTGTCACCAACGTCCCGGGACAGCACACCTAGTGCCCGGGCTGCTCCCGCAGGTACTGCGCGCCGCACAGGAAGCAGAACGGCTCGGCCTTCGGCGTGCCCCAGGCTTCGGCCGTCTGGGTGGCGGCGGCCGGGGCCAGGTCCCGTCCGCACATCGCGGTGGTGCTGCCGATGCGCGTCATGTGCCAGAGCTTGACCGGGGTGTCCTCGTGCGGCAGCAGACCTTCCTCGTACTCGGCGCGGATCTCGTGCTCCATGGCGGTCCACCTCCTACCCTTACGATGCGCCAGCGGGTCGGGGGCCACAACGGCAGCCGGAACGGCCGGCCGCTGCCCGGAACCGGGCAGGTGCCGACGGCCCGCCGGTGCTCGTCACCCGGCGTCCAGAACCCCGAGGCCGAGAAATCCGGTGCTCAGAACACCGACCAGCCGGTCAGCGTCGTGAAGTGGTCCAGCGCCGCGGCGCCCGCGACGGAGTTGCCGCGGGCGTCCAGGCCCGGGCTCCAGACGCACAGCGTGCAGCGGCCGGGGATCACGGCGAAGATGCCGCCGCCGACACCGCTCTTGGCGGGCAGCCCGACCCGGTAGGCGAACTCCCCGGCCGCGTCGTACGTACCGCAGGTCAGCATCACCGCGTTGATCCGCTTGGCCTCGCGGGCCTCCAGCAGCCGGCTGCCGTCGGCGCGCAGCCCGTGGCGGGCCAGGAAGCCGCCGGCCACGGCCAGATCGCGGCAGCTCATCTCGATGGAGCACTGCCAGAAGTAGTGCTGGATGACGCTGGGGACCGGGTTCTCCAGGTTGCCGAAGGACGCCATGAAGTGGGCGAGCGCGGCATTGCGGTCGCCGTGCGCGGCCTCGGAGTCGGCCACCGCCTGGTCGAAGGCCAGCTCGGGGTTGCCGCTCTCCTCGCGCAGGAAGTGCAGCATCGAGGTGCTGGCGTCACCGGTGAGGGTCTGCAGCCGGTCGGTGACGACCAGCGCGCCCGCGTTGATGAACGGATTGCGCGGAATGCCGTTCTCCGCCTCCAGCTGGACCAGCGAATTGAACGGCGTACCGGAGGGCTCGCGGCCGACCCGCTTCCAGATGTCGTACCCGCCGGGGCCACCGGAAGCACCGCTACCGCCGGAAGCCCCGTTACCGCCGCGCGCACCGTTACCGCCGTGCGCGCCGTTGCCACCGTGGTTGCCGTCACCGCCCTGGCTGCCGGGGCTCTGGGCCATCACCAGCGCCAGCGAGAAGGTCTTGGAGATGGACTGCACGGAGAACGGCACCTCCCAGTCGCCGACCCCGTACACCTCGCCGTGGATGTCGGCGACCGCGATCCCGAACCGGTCCGCGGACACCCGTTCCAGCGCCGGTATGTAGTCGGCGACCTGTCCCTGTCCCACGTACGGCCTGGCGTGGGCCGCTACCTCCTGGAGAACGGCCTGGTAGTCCATGCGCACACGCTAACCCGAGCCGAGCAGCGCCCCCATCGGGGCCCCCGCCAGCGACTTCACCTCGCGGGCGAGGTGGGCCTGGTCCGCGTATCCCGCGCGCACCGCGACCTCGGCGTACGGCATTCCGGCACGCGCCAGCTCCAGGGCCCGCACGAAGCGGAGCACCCGGGCGAGCGTCTTGGGACCGTAGCCGAAGGCGTCCAGGCTCAGGCGGTGCAGCTGGCGTTCGCTCAACGCGACCGCCCGGGCGACCTCGGCCACCGGCCGGCCGCGGGCCAGCGCAGCGGCGACGGCGGCGGTCCGGGCGTCACCCGCGGCCCCCGCCGCGGCCTGCCGGAGCCGCGCCCCGGCCGCCTCCTCCAGCACCCGGCCCACCCCCGCCGTCACCCCCGCCGCCGCCCGCTCGGTCAACTCCCGTACGTGCGCCGCGGGCCACAGGTCCGCCAACGGGACGCGCCGGTCGCGCAGTTCGTGTGCCGGTACGCCGAAGACGGCGGGGCCCTGGCCCGGCGCGAACCGCAGCCCGGTGTAGCCCGTGCCGGGCGGCACACCACCGGGGTGGTACGGCCCGGTGTCCGGGCCCGCCACCAGCAGCCGGCCCTCACTCCAGATCAGGTCGGTGCAGCCGTCGGGGAGTACGGGGCGCGTCGACGGCCCGGTGGTGTTGGTCCACAGCACCGCACCGTCCACCCGCGACGCCCGCTCCCGGTACCCCCGGGTCGCATCGGGCACCTCGGGCACATCAGGCACATCGAGTATGCCGAGGACCCCGGGTGCCCCGAGTACCCCGCATACACCGGCTGGCTCATCCGTCTCGCGCCGTTCGCCCACGTCCCCCAGCCTGGCACGGGAACCTCACGGCCGTCCGAGCCGTTGATCCCTTACGACACGGACCGCACGGAGGTGGCAGATGTCAGGGTTTCTGGACCGCGCCAAGGAGCAGGCGCAGAGCGCGCTCAACCAGGGCAAGCAGAAGGTCGAAGAGGTGCAGCAGCACCGCCTCGGCAGCGACCTGCTGAAGAAACTGGGCGCCGCGTACTACGCCGAGAAGCGGGGCAGCGGTACCCCCGAGGCGACCCAGAAGGCGCTCAACGCCCTCGAAGCACACATCAGCGCCCACGGGGACGCCTTCCTGCACAGCTAACGGCCAACGGCCAAGGGCCAGGGCCGGCTGGCAACACACAACGCACCACCCGAAGCGGAAGACCACAGCCGGAGCGGAACGCCACAGCCGAGGCGAAAGCCGAAGCCTGCCCGGTCTGCCTGGGTCTGCCCGGGTCTGCTGGGGCCTGCTCGGGCCTGCCCGAGGCCAGGAAGAACCCCTCGGCCGAAACCGCTCGTACACCCACCGAACGACCGATCCGTTTTTTTGCGTTCCCCTCCACCGGCGCGCCGCCATCCCGTACAAGCGAGACAGCAGGCGGTGCGCGGACGGCGGCCGCCGCGTCCCGTATCGGAGTGGCCATGTCCGAACCGCTGTCCGCCGCCCGCTTCCTCGCGGCGCTCAAGGCCGAGGACCTCAAGGTCGTCGAAATCGACGGCTGGCAGACGCACAACCGCAACAGCAAGGGCCCATGGGGCCCGGTGCACGGCGTGATGGTGCACCACACCGGCACCGCCGGCGCCAAGGACACCGTCAAGGTCTGCCACGACGGCCGGCCGGACCTGCCGGGGCCGCTGTGCCACGGCGTGATCACCAAGGACGGCACGGTGCACCTGGTGGGCTACGGCCGCGCCAACCACGCGGGCCTGGGCGACGGCGACGTCCTGCGCGCGGTGATCGCCGAGAAGCGGCTGCCCCCGGACAACGAGGCCGACACCGACGGCAACCGCGCCTTCTACGGCTTCGAGTGCGAGAACCTCGGCGACGGCCACGACCCCTGGCCCGAGGCCCAGATGGCGGCCCTGGAAAAGGCCGCGGCAGCCGTCTGCCGGGCCCACCACTGGACCGAACGCTCGGTCATCGGCCACCTCGAATGGCAACCCGGCAAGATCGACCCCCGCGGCTTCACCATGCACTCCCTACGCAACCGCATCGCGGCCCGGCTGAAGTGACGGACGAGCTGGAGTCCCCGACTCTGCCTGGCGGAGCCTGTGACCCGACGTGCCCGGCCGGCGGCGGCGACCGGCCGACACAACCGATGCCGGACCGGCCCGGCGAGGTCAGTGGACGCGGATGAGAGCCATGCGGATCGCTTGGGCCAACTGCTCCGCGTGGTCGGACCGGATCATGCCCAGGTCGACGTACGAGGCCCCCGAGTGCGTCACCACCGGCCGCACCTTCGCCGCGGCGGCCTCCGGGAGGCCGAGGACGGCCATCGCCGCCCGTAGCGCTTCCGCGGCGCTTTCGGCCCGGCCGCGACTCTCTCGCCACATCTGCATGTCCATCCCTACCGTCCCCTGCGCTGCCGGTGCTTCGGGTGGGCAGCAAGTTCCACATTGCAGTCGGAGACACGGGAGTAATCCCCGCTGATCCGGGCCTCGCTGCGCTGCCCGACCAAGGCCGCACAGACGTCGCACCCTTCGGTGGCCTCGGGCTGAGTCGCCGGCGACATCAGATCCACCGGGCCTTGCACGGTTGTCGGCTGTGTCTTCACACTCCGATGCTGGCCTGCGCTTTCGGACGTATCTTCTCCGTGGCCGGGACAGTTGGGCCGTTGCAGGCATACCGTCGAAACGGCCCAAACGTCCGAGGGGGAAGGCTTGAACGTCGCCCTACGATCAGCTATGGCGGATGCCGGTCTCACGCCCCGAAAGCTCGCGGCCCGGGTCGGAGTCACGGGCAAGACCGTGGAACGGTGGCTGGCGGACCCCGGACTGATACCGCATGCAAGCAATCGTGAGGACGCCTGCCGGGCGTTGGGAGTCGATGAAGAGATGCTGTGGCCCCAGGCAGTGAAGGACCGGATCAAGACCGGAAACGACCGCGAGCTCGTCCACTCGTACCCGTACCGGTCCGCCTGCCCATCCACGGTGTGGGCTGAGCTTGTCGAAGGGACCACCGAGGAGCTGTTCCTCGCCGGATACACGAACTACTTCTTCTGGAGCCAGGTCCCCCGGTTCGCCGACACGATCCGCAGCAAGGCGGAGGACGGGTGCCGGGTCAGGTTCCTGCTGGGTGACCCGGCCGGTGAGGTCACCAGGCAGCGGGAGGCGGTCGAGGGCGTCGCCCTGAGCGTGTCCACCCGCATCCGGATCACGGAGGAACACCTCGAACGGGTCGGGGCCGTACCGGGCCTGGAGGTGCGCTACAGCAGTGCGGACGACGCCGTGAACCATGTGTCACTGTCCGTGTTCCGATTCGACCGCGAGGCACTGGTCACACCTCACCTGGCCCGGCTCGTCGGCCACGACTCGCCGCTGTTGCATCTGCGCCGTCAGGGCGACGGCGGGATGTTCGGCCGTTTCGCGGAGCACGCCGAAGAACTGTGGAGCCGCGCCGTACCCGCGGGCTGAGCGCCGTGGCCAGTGGGCTGAGCCCCGGCCTAGCCCGGACAGCGGCCACACTGGAGAGGTGAACGCCCCGATAGACCCGACCGCCGCCCTCCACCCCCGCCTCCCCTCCCCCCTCCAGGAGGTCGAGGACGAGGTCTTCGCGCGGCGTGGGGTGCGGCTGTTGCTGAAGCGGGACGATCTGATCCATCCGGATCTGCCGGGGAACAAGTGGCGCAAGCTGGAGCCGAATCTGCGGGCTGCGGCCGCGGCGGGGGCGCGGACGTTGCTGACGTTCGGCGGGGCGTACTCCAACCATCTGCGGGCGACCGCGGCGGCCGGCCGGTTGCTGGGGTTCGGCACCATCGGTGTGGTCCGCGGTGACGAGCTGGCCGGTGCGCCGCTCAATCCGTCGCTGGCCCGCTGCGCGGCCGACGGGATGCGGCTGTGCTTCCTCGACCGGGACCGCTACCGGCGCAAGTCCGAGCCGGAGGTGCTGGCCGCCCTGCACGACCGGTTCGGCGCGTTCCACGTCCTCCCGGAGGGCGGCAGCAACGCCCTTGCCGCACAAGGCTGTACGGAGCTGGGCCGGGAGCTGCGCGGGGTGGCGGACACGGTCGGGGTGGCCTGCGGCACGGGCGGCACGCTGGCCGGTCTCGCCGCGGGGCTGGGCCCGGGCCGGCAGGCGCTCGGCTTCGCCGTATTGAAGGGCGGCCGCCCGCACTTCCTGACGGGGACGGTCGAGGAGCTGCAGCGGGCGGCGTTCGGCGGGCCCCGCGGCGACTGGCGGCTGGAGGACCGCTTCCACTGCGGCGGTTACGCCCGCCGCACGCCCGAACTGGACACGTTCGCGGACGCCTTCGAGCGGCGGCACGGGCTGCCGCTGGAGCGGGTCTACGTCGCGAAGCTGCTGTACGGGCTGACCACGCTGGCCGAGGAGGGCGCGTTCCCGGCCGGCAGCACGGTCGCCGCGGTGATCACCGGCGCGCCCTGAGGCTCGCGTGACCGGCCGGCGTCGGGACGCCTGCTTCAGGACGCCGACGCCAGGACGCCGGCGTCAGGAGGCGCCCTCCCGGTATGCCGTCGCCTCCTCCAGGTCGAGCCGGCGCAGCAGCGTGCGCAGCATCTCGTCGTCGATCCGCCGGGCGTCCCGCAGCCGGACGAAGACCCGCCGCTCGGTGTCGATCATTTCCCGGGCCAGCCGCCGGTAGGTCTCGTCGGCGGACTCCCCGGTCACCTCGTTGACCGCGCCGAGCCGCTCCCACACGGAGTTGCGGCGGCGTTCCATGACGGTGCGCAGCCGGTCCGAGAGCGGGCCGGGCAGTGCGTTGCGCTCGTCCCTGAGCAGTTCCGTCAGGCGTTCCTCGGCGGCCCGGGACGCCTCGTTCTGGGCCTCGGCCTCGGCCAGCGTCTCGGCCTGCGCGTCCCGGCCGGGCAGCCGCAGGGCGCGGATCAGTGCGGGCAGGGTCAGGCCCTGGACGACGAGGGTGCCGATGACAGTGGTGAAGGTCAGGAAGAGCACCAGGTCGCGGCCCGGGAAGGGCCCGCCGCCCTGCACGGTGGCCGGCACCGAGAACGCGATGGCCAGCGACACCACCCCGCGCATCCCGGCCCAGCCGACGATCACCGGCGCGGTCCAGTTCACTCCGGGCTCGCGGGCGCGGATCCGGGCGGAGAGCAGCCGCGGCAGGAAGGTCGCGGGGAAGACCCAGACGAAGCGGGCCCCGACCACGACGACGAACACCACCGCCGCGTACGCCAGCGCCGGGCCCGCCCCGTACGCCCCCAGGCCGCGCACCACGACCGGCAGCTGGAGCCCGATCAGCGCGAAGACCGCGGACTCCAGCAGGAAGGAGATCACCTTCCACACGGCGTCCTCCTGCAGCCGGGTCTCGAAGTCGACCTGCCAGGACCGGTGCCCCAGATAGAGGCCCACCACGACGACGGCGAGCACCCCGGAGGCCCCGACCTGCTCGGCCGCCGCGTAGGCGACGAACGGGATGAGCAGCGAGAGGGTGTTCTCCAGCAGCGCGGACTCCAGCAGCCGGACGCGCAGCCAGTGCAGCGGCACCATCAGGACGACCCCGATGCCGATGCCGCCCAGGGACGCCAGGGCGAATTCCTTGATCCCGTCGCTCCAGGTGGCACCGGCGCCGACGGCCGCGGCCACCGCCACCTTGTAGGCGGTGATCGCGGTGGCGTCGTTGACCAGGGATTCGCCCTGCAGGATCGTGGTGATCCGGTGCGGCAGGCCGAGCCGGCGGGCGATGGCGGTGGCCGCGACGGCGTCCGGCGGGGCGACGACCGCCCCCAGGACCAGCGCCGAGGTCAGCGGCAGGTCCGGGACGAGGAGGTAGGCCGCGTACCCGACCACCAGCGTCGCGAACAGCACGTAGCCCACCGACAGCAGCGCCACCGGCCGCAGATTGGCCCGCAGGTCCAGGTAGGAGCTTTCCAGTGCCGCGGTGTGCAGCAGCGGGGGCAGCACCAGCGGCAGCACGATGTGCGGATCGAGGGTGTAGTCCGGCAGGCCGGGGATGTACGACGCGGCGAGCCCGGCGGCCACGAGCAGCAGGGGTGCCGGCACCGGTGTCCTGCGGGCCAGCCCGGCGACCGCCGCACTGCCCGCGACCAGCAAGAACAGCGCCATCACAGCCATCTGCCCGTTCCGTCCCCTCACCCCGTCGCCGTCCGTCCCGGCGATCTAACCTGGCCATCATGAGCGAGTGCACGCACATTGCCGGACTTCCGCGCGCCGAACCGGCGCCGTTGAGCGCCACCTGCCGGGAGTGCGAGGCGGTCGGCAGCCATCCCGTACAGCTGCGGCTGTGCCTGGTCTGCGGGCACGTCGGCTGCTGCGATTCCTCGCCGTACCGGCATGCGACGGGCCATTTCCGGGAAACCGGGCACGCGGTGATGCGGACCTTCGAGCCGGGCGACTCCTGGCGCTGGTGTTTCGTCGACCAGAAACTGGTCTGAGGCGGAAGCCGGGTGCGGGAAAACCGGTGTGAGGTCCTCCCCGGCGTCCGTTTAGCCTTCAAGAATGATCCGCGAAGCGACCCCCGACGACGTCCCCGTCCTCCTTGCCATGATCGGCGAGCTGGCCGCCTACGAACGTGCCCCCGAGGCCGCCCGGGCCACCGAGCCGCAGCTGAAGGAGGCGTTGTTCGGACCGCAGCCGGCGGCCTTCGCGCTGATCGCCGAGGCCGACGACGCTCCGGTGGGCTTTGCCCTGTGGTTCCGGAACTTCTCGACGTGGACGGGCACGCACGGTGTCTATCTGGAGGACCTCTACGTCCGCCCCGAGGCGCGCGGCGGCGGCCACGGCAAGGCGCTGCTGGCCGCCCTCGCGGAGATCTGCGTGGCCCGCGGGTATGAGCGTTTCGAGTGGTCAGTCCTGGATTGGAATGAACCGTCCATCGGTTTTTACCGGTCGATCGGTGCCCGGCCCATGGACGAATGGACGGTCTTCCGGCTCACTGGAGAGGCACTGCACAACCTCGCGGGCGCCTCACGCGTCAACGCAGGGTAATCACCCGCGATTTGGCGGTGCACACCTCTAGCCACTGTCCGTACCCGTGGATTTACAATCAGTGACAGCGGGGAGGTCCGGTGACGCGGGCCGTTCGCCGCCCGGAGAGCAGTCGTGCCTCTTCCGGGCGACATCGGCCCGCAGATCGCGATAGCGTCGCAGCCGAACCATGTGCCGCGCCGGATCGTTCTCCTTTCACCCGAGGGGAGAAAGGACCGGCGCGAAATATCCCCAACCACGCGAATATCGCGCATTCCAGCTCAACCAGCTTGTGCCACCTTGGAGGTGAGGGTGTCCCAGATCGCAGGCGAGCCCGGGACTCAGGACTTCGTGGAAGTCCGTCTGCCCGCTGCGGGTGCCTACCTGTCCGTGCTGCGTACGGCCACGGCCGGGCTCGCAGCCCGCTTGGACTTCACCCTCGACGAGATCGAGGATCTGCGCATCGCGGTCGACGAGGCCTGCGCGATCCTGCTGCAACAGGCCGTCTCCGGCAGTGTGCTGAGCTGCGTCTTCCGCCTGATCGACGACGCACTGCAGGTGACCGTGTCCGCCCCGACGACCGACGGCCGTGCCCCGGAGCGCGACACCTTCGCCTGGACGGTGCTCTCCGCACTGGCCGGCAAGGTGGATTCCACCGTCGCCGAGGACCGTACGGTCACCATCAGTCTGTACAAGGAGCGCGGCGCCGGTCCCGGACCGTCATGACCGAACAGGGGGCCCCGTGAAAGATCTCGAACGCGGCGGGCGGATGGCGTCCAGTGCGACCATCCCCGGTCAGCAGGCCCGGCCGCATCCGGTGGGCGTAGACGACCACGGCGGCCGGTTGGACGCGGCGGAGCAGGCAGAGCGGGCGGACCACATGGACCAGAGCGAGCAGCAGGGGCAGCAGGCGCATCGGCATGATGCTCCGGCTCCCGACGACACGCTGCAGGAACCACAGCATTCCCAGGAGCCGCAGGACCGCAACGGCGCCCGGGCGATGTTCTACGAGCTGCGCAAGCTGCCCGACGGCTCACCGGAGCGCGCCGAGCTGCGCAACACCCTCGTCCGCATGCACCTCCCGCTCGTGGAGCACCTGGCCCGCCGGTTCCGCAACCGCGGCGAGCCCCTCGACGACCTGACCCAGGTCGCCACCATCGGCCTGATCAAGTCGGTGGACCGCTTCGACCCGGAGCGCGGCGTGGAGTTCTCCACGTACGCCACGCCCACGGTCGTCGGCGAGATCAAGCGGCACTTCCGCGACAAGGGCTGGGCGGTCCGCGTCCCGCGTCGCCTCCAGGAGCTGCGGCTGTCCCTGACGACGGCGACCGCCGAGCTCTCCCAGCGGCACGGCCGGGCACCCACGGTGCACGAGCTGGCCGAGCACCTGTCGATCTCCGAGGAAGAGGTCCTGGAGGGCCTGGAGTCGGCCAACGCCTACAGCACGCTGTCCCTGGACGTCCCGGACACCGACGACGAGTCGCCGGCCGTCGCCGACACCCTCGGCGCGGAGGACGAGGCGCTGGAGGGCGTCGAGTACCGCGAGTCCCTCAAGCCGCTGCTGGAGGACCTCCCGCCGCGCGAGAAGAAGATCCTCCTCCTCCGCTTCTTCGGCAACATGACCCAGTCCCAGATCGCCCAGGAAGTCGGCATCTCCCAGATGCACGTCTCCCGCCTCCTGGCCCGCACCCTGGCCCAACTCCGCGACAAGCTCCTCGTGGAGGAGTGACCCACGGTAGCCACGGGAATACCCACCCACCCGCCAACGTTGTGGCCCAGCAGGGGGCGCTCACGCCCCTTAGGGGATCTGTTCGACCTCCCCCTAGGGGTCCCCAAAGCCCCTTGTATCCCCAACGCCCACCCCCACTCACCTCTTCCCCTCCCCCAACGGGAGGGGACGGGCCGGAGGGGCCGGTTGTGTGGACGTAAAGCGACAGCAGTCCACACAACCGGCCCCCGAGGCCCCGCACC
>NZ_JBEZMM010000103.1:0-9509 GCF_040652715.1 Streptomyces sp. NPDC048196
CACTCGCTACGACAAGACCACCGAGTCCTACCAGGCCGCCGTCACCCTCGCCTCGCTCCTGATGTGGGCGTGACATTTGAAGACATCTCCTAGGGCCGTACAAAAGTGGCGTGGCCGAATCCGATCCCACCCGGTAAGGTCGCTCTCTTCGCCCGGTGGGAGCCGGTGTGCGGAGTCAGGAAAGCCGGTTCACGGTGACAGTCAGCGCAAGCGGTTCCCGCACCCCGCTCCGGCTCGACGTGGCGCTGGAGGGCGTGGTCGTCGCCTTCCGGGGGATGACGGCGCATCCCGACGAGTCCAACTGTGACTGCCACTGGGGCAGCGCCGAGGAGCTGGCGCAGCTGAAGGTGCCGGACGTGGTGCTGGAGCCCGATCTGCTGCGGCGCACGTGGCAGGCGGTCGACTGGTCGTTCCCCGAGCAGGTGCTGCGGCGGATCCTGCCGCAGCTCGCCGGGGAGATCATTGCCGGGCGGATCGAGCCGCTCTTCGGCATGGAGGAGCTCGGCCGGGCGTTCGCCCGCGGGCGGTGGCAGGCGTGGCCGGACGGGCAGGCCGCGGCGGTGCGGGAGCTCCTGCACGCCTGGTGGGCGCACACGCTCACCGACCCCCGCGCCGCCGTCCCCGCCCACGAGGTCCTCGCCTGCTGTGCCGAGGCCTCCGGCACGCTCACCCCGTGGCTCGCGGTGTGGGCGGAGCAGAGCGGGCCGGTGGCCGACCGGCAGCTGGTCGAGGCGGTGGACCAGTGGGAGTACGACCTGCTGCGGGACGAGCTGCCCTGGGACCCCAGAGGGGGCCAGGACGAGCTGTGTGCCGAACTCGCCGGCTGGCTGGTCCGGCACGCGCCGGCCCGGCTGCGTTCCCAGGGCGCTCCGGAGGAGCTGCTGCACCACGTACGGCTGCTCGGCCTCACGGACGAGGACCGCTGGGACGACCCGCACTGGCCGTGGCAAACGTACTGACTCATGTGCCAACGCACGTACCAACCTGCGTACCGACCTACGCACCGACCCCCGCACCGGCCCATGTACCGGCCGGCCGTAGGGGCGGGCGCGCGGGAGCCTTCGGGTCAGCCCGCCCAGAGGCCGTCCGCCGTCAGGCCGAGCAGGTCGATCGCGTTGCCGCGGACGATGCGTTCCACGACGCCCGGCGGCAGATGGCCCATCTGCGTCTCGCCGACCTCCCGCGACCTGGGCCAGGTCGAGTCGGAGTGCGGGTAGTCCGTCTCGTACAGGACGTTGCCGACGCCGATCGCGTCCAGGTTGCGCAGGCCGAAGGCGTCGTCGAAGAAGCAGCCGTGGACATGCTCGGCGAAGAGTTCGGAGGGCGGGCGGAGGACCTTGTCGGCGACGCCGCCCCAGGCGCGGTTCTCCTCCCAGACGACGTCGGCGCGCTCCAGGATGTACGGGATCCAGCCGATCTGCCCCTCGGCGTACATGATCTTCAGCCGGGGGAAGCGGTCGAACTTGCCGCTCATCAGCCAGTCGGTCATCGAGAAGCAGCAGTTGGCGAAGGTGATCGTCGAGCCGACGGCGGGCGGCGCGTCGGCCGAGGTGGACGGCATCTTCGACGAGGAGCCGATGTGCATGGCGATGACCGTGCCGGTCTCGTCGCAGGCCCCGAGGAACGGGTCCCAGTAGTCGGTGTGGATGCTGGGCAGCCCCATGTGGGGCGGGATCTCGCTGAAGCAGACCGCCCGTACGCCGCGGGCCGCGTTGCGCCGTACTTCCGCGGCGGCCAGTTCCGCGTCCCAGAGGGGGACGAGGGTGAGCGGGATCAGCCGGCCCTGCGCCTGCGGGCCGCACCATTCCTCCACCATCCAGTCGTTGTAGGCGCGCACCCCCAGCAGCCCGAGCTCGCGGTCCTTGGCCTCGGTGAAGGTCTGGCCACAGAAGCGGGGGAAGGTGGGGAAACACAAGGCGGACTGCACGTGGTTGACGTCCATGTCGGCGAGCCGCTCGGGGACGCTGTAGGAGCCGGGGCGCATCTGCTCGTACGTGATGCCTTCGAGCTTGATGTCGTCGCGCGCGTAGCCGACGGCGGTGTCGAGGCGGGTCAGCGGCCGGTGCAGGTCTTCGTAGACCCACCAGTCGGCTATCGGCCCGTCGTCGCCCGGGGCGCCCATCTTCGGGGCGAACTTGCCGCCCACGAAGGTCATTTCCGCGAGCGGTGCCCGGACGATGCGGGGGCCGGTGTCCTGGTACTTCGACGGGAGCCGGTCCCGCCAGACGGTGGGGGGCTCCACCGTGTGGTCGTCCACCGAGATGATCCTGGGGAAGGTCTCCATACCGGCCACGGTAGCGCGGATCTGACGTACCGTCAGCTACTGCGAGCGGCCTCCCGGTGCGGCCCGGACACCTCACGCGGCGGGCCAACTGCCCCCAGGGGCGCATGGAAGGACGCCCTCCGCGCCCCTGCCGTGCGCCCCCGGCGCCCCCGGCCCCGTCAGCCGGGGAGGCTTTGTGCACGGTCCGGACCCCTACTGACGTAAGGGGCCGCGACAAGGCAGACTGGCCGTTGCGCACAGCGAGAAGGTGCATACAGCGAGATGGCGCATACGGCGCGGATGGATGCCACAGGGCAGGGGGACACCATGGACGACGGTCCGGGGCGGGAGCGGCTCCGCTTCACCGTGCTCGGTCCCGTACGGGCCTGGCGCGGCGCAACGCCGCTGGCGGCGGGCTCCCCGCAGCAGCGAGCGCTGCTGGCCGCACTACTGCTGCGCGGCGGGCGGACCGCCACCGCGGCCGAGCTGGTCGACGCCCTGTGGGGCGACGAACCGCCGCACGCCGCGCTCGCCGCGCTGCGGACGTACGCCTCCCGGCTCCGCAAGGCACTGGGCGACGACGCCGCGGCCCTGGTCAGCGAGTCGGGCGGCTATGCGCTGCGGCCGGTGGACGGCCGCCCGCCG
Source organism: Streptomyces sp. NPDC048196 (assembly GCF_040652715.1). Lineage (NCBI taxonomy): Bacteria > Bacillati > Actinomycetota > Actinomycetes > Kitasatosporales > Streptomycetaceae > Streptomyces > Streptomyces sp. NPDC048196. The sequence continues at coordinate 2,909 of NZ_JBEZMM010000103.1, forward strand.
GATCTCGACCACGACCACGCGGAGCAGTACGCCTCCGAGGCGGAGAAGTCCAGGGCGGCCGGCGACCGCGCCCGGGCCCGGGAACTCCTCGACAAGGCCCTGGCGTTGTGGGACGGCGAGCCGCTGGCCGGCCTGGCCGGCCCGTACGCCGACACCCAGCGCACCCGCCTCCACGAGTGGCGGCTCTCCCTCATCGAGGCCCGCCTCGAACTGGACCTGGAACTCGGCCACCACGCCGACGCGGTCTCCGAACTCACCGCCCTGACCGCCGCCCACCCCCTGCGCGAGCGGCTGCGCGAACTGCTGATGCTGGCCCTGTACCGCAGCGGCCGCCAGGCGGAGGCGCTGGCGGTGTACACCGACACCCGACGCCTCCTCGACGACGAACTGGGCGTCGAGCCGTGCGCCTCGCTGTCGGAGCTGCAGCAGCGGATCCTGCGGGCGGACACCGACCTCGACGCGCCGCCCGTCGTCATCGACGGCCCGGACGCCGCGGACCCCGTCGTGGTCCGGCCACAGCAGCTTCCGGCCACGGTGGCCGACTTCACCGGCCGCAGCGCCTTCGTCGACGAGCTCGGCAAGCAATTGGCCACCGCCGAGGGCAGCGTCATGGCCGTCTCGGCGCTCACCGGCATCGGCGGCGTCGGCAAGACCACCCTCGCCGTGCACGTCTCGCACGCCGCCCGCGAGCACTTCCCCGACGGCCAGCTCTACGTCGACCTCCAGGGCGCCGGCCACACCCCGTCCGAGCCCGAGGCCGTGCTGGGCTCCTTCCTCCGTGCCCTCGGCACACCGGACTCCTCCATTCCGGACGGTCTGGAGGAGCGTTCGGCCCTCTACCGCTCCACCCTCGCCGGGCGCCGGGTGCTGGCCCTGCTGGACAACGCCCGCGACGCGGCGCAGGTACGGCCGCTGCTGCCCGGCTCGGAAGGGTGCGCGGCGCTGATCACCAGCCGCGCCCGGCTGATCGACCTGGCGGGCGCGTACCTCATCGACGTCGACGTGATGAGCCCCGAGGAGGCGCTGAAGCTCTTCACCCGCATCGTCGGGGAGGAAAGGGTCAGCGCCGAACGGCAGTCGGCCATGGCGGTGGTCGGCGCCTGCGGCTTCCTGCCCCTGGCGATCCGCATCGCCGCCTCCCGGCTCGCCGCCCGCCGTACGTGGACGGTCTCCACCCTCGCCCGCAAACTCGCCGACGAACGCCGCCGGCTGGACGAGCTCCGCGCCGGTGACCTCGCGGTCACCGCCACCTTCGAGCTGGGCTACGGGCAGCTGGAGCCGCACCAGGCCCGGGCGTTCCGGCTGCTGGGCCTCGCCGACGGCCCGGACATCTCGCTCGCCGCCGCGGCCGCCCTGCTCGACATGGACGTCGAGTCCGCGGAAGACCTGATCGAATCCCTCGTCGACGCCAGCCTCCTGGAGTCCGCGGCGCCGGGCCGCTACCGCTTCCACGACCTGGTCCGGCTCTACGCGCGGGCGTGCGCCGAACGGGACGAACACCCGCCCACCGAACGGGACGCGGCACTCTCCCGGCTGCTGGACTTCTACCTGGCGACGGCCAAGGAGGTCTACACCCTGGAGCGCCCGGGCGACCGGCTGGCCGACCACATGGCGCGCCCCCAGTACGCGGGGCTCGCCTTCACCGACCGCATAGGAGCCCTGGAGTGGCTCTTCGGCGAGGCCCGGTGCCTGCTGGCGTGCGCCCAGCAGTCCGCCGGGCCGAAGACCCTGCGACGGGCGGTGGACCTGTTGCTGCTGGCCCAGGACCTCGCCGAATCCGGTGCCGACTCCCGGCAGTACGAGCACGTGAACATGGCCCTGCTGGAGGCCGCCCGGGCGATGGACGACCAGCGCGCCCAGGCCCGCATCCACGTCGCGCTCACCAACGTGCACACCCTCGCCGGCCGGTTCGACAAGGCCGACGAGCACGCCCAGTCGGCCATGCTGCTGGGCCTCGCCACCCAGGACGCCTTCGCCTCCTCGTACGCACCGAACGACCGCGGCATCATCGCGAACTCGCAGAGCCGCCACGCCGACGCCGAGGCGTACCTCACGCAGGCGCTCGGTGCGTTCCGTGAGGACCGCAACAAGCCGTCGGAGGCCAGCGCCCTGTGCAACCTCTCGCGGGTCCACCTGGCCACCGACCGGGTGGACACCGCGATCCGGCTGGCGCAGGAAGGCATCGCGATCTACCGGGAGCTGGGCGCCACCCGGCGACTGGCCAACGGCATGTACGCGCTCGGGCTGGCCTTCACCCGCGCCCAGCGGCTGGAGGACGCCACCGAGCAGCTCAACAAGGCCCTGGCGATCTTCCAGGCGAGCCGGCAGCGTTTCTGGGAGGGCATGACGTACTTCCGCCTGGCCGAGACCGACCTGACCGCCGGTCACCCCGCACAGGCCGCCAACCACGCCGAACAGGCGCTGACCGCCCTCCGGGCCATCGGCGGCGAGTGGTGGCACGCCAACGTCCTGACCCTGCTCGGGCGCGCCCTGGACGGGGTGGGGCAGTCCGGCCGGGCCCGGGTGTGCTGGCAGGAGGCGCTGAGCGTCTACGAACGGCTGGATTCCCCGGAAGGAGCCGCGGTGCGCCGTCTGCTGCGTCCGGTGGCAGCCGCCTGACCTGCACCCACCGCGGCCGGCAGCACGCCGCGACGGCGCTGGACGCGGACGTTTATCGATCGTTCATCGCGTCAGGCCAGTCTTTAACTCACCGACCCGCCGCCTCGGGGGGCAAGCGGTTCGGTCAGTTGGCCCCACCGTTATGGTGTTCGGCCCCGACGCACCTGTCCGGCGACCCACGGGGGAGTCGCCGGCCGGGTGGCCGGAAACAAGCGCCCAAACACTGGAGTTGATCAGCTTGGCCACCGAGAACACCCAGCCCGACGAGCGGGACATCATCAAGCCGCTCGACCACCACCAGCCCATCGTCGGTCCCAAGGGCCGTCGCATCGTGGGCAAGAACGAACAGCCGGTGACGCCCGGCGACGACATCATCAAGCCGCTGGACCACCACCAGCCCATCGGCACGCCGCGCGGTGACATCTTGGGCGATCCCAAGTAGCGGACACCGGAGGGGTTTCGGGGGATCGCAGGGGCCGTTCCGATGGCACGGAGGGGAGCCATCGGCAACGGTCCCTGCGGCATTTCCGCGCACGCGCATATCTGCACAGACTTCGGCAATCCGGCCTACCTGCACCGGTTTCCGGCCATGCGCTCGAACGTATGCACTGAAGTCCGCGGAACCCTCCTTACGCTCGATGCACTGCCACCCCATCGCTAACGGAGGAACCAGCATGACCCGCGCTTACAAGGCCGCCCTTCTCACCGCTCTCGCGGTCACCGCCGCGGGTGCGGCCACCGCACCGGCGATGGCGGACACCACCCGCCCCGTAACCGGCCAGGTCTCGACGTTCGACCACCACGCCCCGATCACCGGGAGCCAGGTCACGTCCGGCACCGCCGTCACCCAGGCCGACAAGCACATGCCCTGACCGGCGCAGGCCCTGCGACGGCACGGCCGGAGCACCTCGGCAGCGGGACCATGCCACGGCGCATGGTCCCGCTGCCGCCGCATGGGCACACCATCCGCCCTCCGCAAGAGATCTGACGCCCCATCAGATCCGCTGCTACAGTGCGCCCACCCGACCCCGGCAGCCAGGAGGCGCGTCGTGTTCGAAGTTGGTCGTGTGCGGTCGCTCTGGGAGCTGGTGGAGTATCGGGCCGAGGCGTCGCGGGGGGCGCCGATGTTCTTCGATGCGGAGGGGCGGAGCGTCAGCTTCGACGGGGTGCGGGACGAGGCGTTGCGGGTGGCCGCCGGGTTGCGGGGGCTGGGGATCGGGGCCGGGACGCGGGTGGCGTGGCAGTTGCCGACGCAGATCCGGACGGTGATCGTCTCGCTGGCGCTGGCCCGGCTCGGGGCCGTGCAGACGCCGGTCATTCCGCAGCACCGGGAGCGCGAAGTCGGCTTCATCCTGGCGGAGTCGGCGGCGGAGTACGTGCTCGTACCGGGCGAGTGGCGCGGGTTCGACTACGCGGCGATGGCCCGTAAGGCGGCCCCGGACGGCGTGCGGGTGGTACCGGTGGGGGCCGGGCTGCCCGTGGGGGATCCCTCGGGGCTCCCGGACGTCGCACCCGATCGCGACGGGACGCGGTGGATCTACTACACCTCCGGGACCACCTCGTCGCCCAAGGGCGTCGAGCACTCCGACGCGAGCCTGATCGCCGGCGGCGTCGGGCTGGCGACCGCACTCGGGATGTCCGCGAAGGACATCGGCTCCATCGCCTTCCCGTACGCGCACATCGCCGGGCCGGACTACGTCATCGCCATGCTGATCAGCGGCTTTCCCGCGGTCGTACTGGACACCTTCGAACCGGACCGGGCGGCCGCGGTCTACCGGCGGTACGGAGTGACCACGGCCGGCGGCAGCACCGCGTTCTACCAGGCGTTCCTCGACGAGTCCCAGCGGTACCGGCGGGCCCGGCCGGACGCCGGGCGGCTGATCCCGACGCTCCGGGTGCTGTCGGGCGGCGGCGCCCCGATGTCGCCGGAGCTGTACGCGGCGGCCGGGCGGGAGCTGGGGTGTGCGGTGGTCCACGGCTACGGGATGACCGAGTGCCCGATGATCGCGATGGGCACGCCGTACGACAGCGACGACCAGCTGGCGCGGACGGTGGGCCGGCCGGTGATGGGGGCCCGGATCCGCATCGTCCGGCCCGACGGGAGCGCGGCGGCGCCCGGGGAGACCGGGGAGGTGACCCTCAAGGGCCCGATGCTCTTCCGGCGGTACACCGACCCGGCACTGACCGCGGAGGCGTTCGACGCCGACGGGTACTTCCACACCGGCGACCTGGGCCGACTGCGCCCCGACGGGCACCTCGTGCTCACCGGGCGGCTCAAGGACATCATCATCCGCAAGGGCGAGAACATCTCGGCCCAGGAGGTCGAGGAACTGGTGCAGACCCATCCGGCGGTCGCCGAGGCGGCCGTCATAGGACTGCCGGACCGGGACCGCGGTGAGCGGGTCTGCGCGGTGATCACCCCCGCCGACCCGGCCGCCCCACCCCTCACCCTCGACGCGCTCACCGCACATCTGCGGGCGGCCGGCGTCATGACACAGAAGCTGCCGGAACAGCTGGAAATCACCCCCGAGCTGCCACGCGGCGGCCCCCTCGGCAAGGTGCTGAAGACGACGCTGCGGGAGCGGTACGGACGGCGGTGAGCCGTTCGGCTCACCGCCGGGGGGGCCGGGGTCGGGCCGGGGTCGGAGTACGGGCCGGGGCCGCGTCCGGGTCGGGTTCGGGTCCGAGTTGGGGGTCGGGTCCGAGTTGGGGGTCGGGTCCGGGTCCGGGTCTCGTTCTTGGTTTGGCTCTGGGTCTCGGTACCGGTCCAGGTTCGGGTCCGAGGCCGGGTTCGGGTCAGGTTCGCGTCCGGGTCCGCGTTCGGGTCCGGGTCCGGGTCCGGGTTCGGGTTCGGGTCTCGGGCTGGGTCCGGTTTCGGTCCGAGGCCGGGTTCGGGTCCGGGGTCGCGTCCGGGTCCGGGTCTCGGTCTGGGTCTGGGTCTGGGTCTGGGTCTGGGTCTGGGTCGGTGCGGGCGACCTCGCCGGATGTCCGGTGTGGCGATGAGCCCTTCCGGGGTGGGGTCTGCACTGTGGAGGGGGCCGGCGGTACGGCGGATACGACAGCCGGCCGGCAGACAGCCGACAACAAGGGCTCCGCAGGACGGAAGGAACCGCACGATGACCGAGATGATCGACTTCGCGGCGCAGGCCCGGGAGGTCTCGCGGCTGGCCGCGGGTACGGCCGAGCAGCAGCTCGATGCGCCCACGCCGTGCGAGAAGTACGCGGTGCGCCATCTGCTGGGCCATCTCGTCGGCCTGGCCGCGGCCTTCCAGGACGTGGCCCACAAAGACCTCGGACCGGCCACCCGGCTGTCCCCCGACGCGATGCGGCCGGACGTGGACCCCGGCTGGCGTGCCGAGCTGGATCGGAACCTCGCGGGGATGGCGGCGGCCTGGCGGACACCGGACGCGTGGCAGGGCGAGACGCAGGCGGGCGGCGTCACGCTCCCGGGCGCGGTCGCGGGCCAGGTCGCACTCAACGAGCTGGTGCTCCACGGCTGGGACCTGGCCCGCGCCACCAGCCAGGAATACGTACCCGACCCGGACGCCCTCCAGGTCTCGTACGCGCTCCTGACCTCCTGGGCGGAGAGCGACGCGACGACCGGGCCACTGTTCGGAACGGTGATCCTGGTCCCGGAGGGCGCACCCCTCCTAGACAGGGTGGTGGGCCTCGCGGGCCGCCGCCCTGACTGGCGTCCGCCGTTGCGTTAGTCCCGTACGCACTTGGCTGTCCCGCCGCGGTGCTTGCTCGCCGTTGCGCGCTTTGCGGCGCCCCCGCACGTACCTGTCTGTCCCGTCGCGGGGCGTCTCGTCGTTGCGCTTTGCGGCGCCGCCGCACGTTGCTGTCTGCTGCGCCGCGGGGCGTCTCGCCGTTGCGCCTGCGGCGGGCTGGGTGGGTGTCGGGTGCGGTGACGGACCTCCGGGGCCGGTGTTTGGGACTGCTGTCGCTTTACGTCCACACAACCGGCCCCTCCGGCCCGTCC
>NZ_JBEZMM010000104.1:0-9413 GCF_040652715.1 Streptomyces sp. NPDC048196
CCGTCGCCGATGACCGCGACGACATGGTCCTTCTTCCCGCGCACCTGATTGGCCTTGGCCAGACCGTCCGCCCAGCCCAGCACCGTCGAGGCGTGGCTGTTCTCGATGACGTCGTGCGCCGACTCCACCCGCGAGGGGTAGCCCGACAGGCCGCCCTTGGCCCGCAGCTTGGAGAAGTCCTGACGGCCGGTGAGCAGCTTGTGGACGTAGGACTGGTGGCCGGTGTCCCACAGGATGCGGTCGGTGGGCGAGTCGAAGACCCGGTGCAGGGCCATGGTCAGCTCGACGACACCGAGGTTCGGGCCCAGATGACCACCGGTGCGGGACACCGCGTGGACGAGGAAGTGCCGGCTCTCCTCGGCGAGTTGGGGCAGGCGGTCGGCGGGGATCGCCTTGAGGTCACGCGGTCCGGTGATGTGTTCCAGCATCGTCATGTTCGGTCCCCCTCGGGTCGTTCGGCGGCCGTGGCGGGGGGAGCCCGCCGCGGCGGGCTCCCCCGGACACGACGGTCAGCCGCGGTTTCCGGCGACGGTCTCCTTGGCCGCTCGGAGGGATTCCTTGAGGGAGCCCATGGTGGCGAGGACGGCGGTGGGTTCGTAGCCGCAGTGCGCCATGCAGTTGGCGCAGCGCGGGTCCTTGCCGCGGCCGTATTTGTCCCAGTCCGTCTCCTCGATGAGTTCCCGGTACGTCGGCACGTATCCGTCACTCATCAGATAGCAGGGGCGCTGCCAGCCGAACAGCGAGTAGTTGGGGATCGCCCAGGCCGTGCACGGGAAGTCCGCCTTGCCCTCCAGGAAGTCCAGGAAGAGCGGGCTGTGGTTGAGCCGCCAGCGGCGCCGGTTGCCGCCGGCGAACGCCTTGCGGAACAGTTCCCGGGTCTGCTCGACACCGAGAAAGTGTTCCTGGTCGGGCGCCTTCTCGTAGGCGTAGGCGGGCGACAGCATCATCTCGTCGACCTGGAGGTCGTCGTTGAGGAAGTTGAGGACCTCGATGACGGTCTGCGGGGTGTCGGTGTTGAAGAAGGTGGAGTTGGTGGTGACCCGGAATCCGCGCCGCTTGGCTTCCTTGATCGCCGCGACCGCCTCGTCGAACACGCCTTCCTTGGCGACGGATTCGTCGTGCCGTTCGCGCATTCCGTCGATGTGCACCGCGAACGCGAAGTAGGGCGAGGGCGTGAACTCGTCCATCTTCTTGCGCAGCAACATGGCGTTGGTGCACAGGAACACATATTTCCGCTTGGCCACCAACTGCCGCACGATCTCGTCGATCTGCGGGTGCATCAGGGGCTCTCCGCCGGCGATGGAGACCATCGGGGCGCCGGATTCCAGGACCGCGCCGACCGCCTGGGCCACCGGCATCCGCTGCTTGAGCACCCCGGCCGGATGCTGGATCTTTCCGCAGCCCTCACACTTCAGATTGCATGCGAAGAGCGGTTCCAGCTCGACGATGAGGGGGAACTTCTCACGCCGCCGGATCATCTTCTGTTCAAAAAGATAGGTCCCGACCCGGATGGACTGACGGAGCGGCATGGCCATCTGGCTCACCTCCTGGGGAGCAGCAAAGAACGGTGCCATTCGTAGAAAACAGGAAGCACACTGCGCAGCACGCGGAAGGCCGATATTCCCCCGCGCACCGTGCCGATGCGGACGAGTTCATGTTCTGGAGCGTCCACGACCACCCGGACGGCCGCAACCGGACGGGCGCCGGCCCGCTGTGCCGTGCGGAGCGTGGCAGCGGACTCCATGTCCACCGCGATCGCGCCGGAGGCGTGCAGCTCGGCCCGTTCCGCGCCGCGTACGACGTGGTCGGAGCCGCGCAGCAGCCCGCGGTGCACGGTCAGGCCGCGCTGCCGCAGGGCGCCGACCAGCGGCCCGTTGTCGCGGCAGGGCACGTCCGGCAGGCCCGGGCGGTGGTCCCGGGTGGCCTCGGCGACGACCACGTCCCCGGGGCGCATACCGGGCGCGAGGCCGGCGCAGAAGCCGCTGGCGACGACGGGCGAACGGGCGGTGTCGGCGCCGTCACGGAGCGCATCGGCGAGGGCGCGTTCGGCCGCCTGGGGGCCCATGCCGGTGCGCAGCAGGACCAGCCCGGGCCGGCTCTCGCCGGGCCCCGCCGCCCGGTCTTCCCCGCGCAGGGCGAACCGTTCGATGCCGAGCGCACAGGCGACCAGCAGCGGGGGGTCCGCGCGCGCGGGGGACCGTCTCGGCATCAGGCCCCCACCGGCGCTCCGGCCGGTCCGCCGTTGACGTAGCGGCCCAGGGCGGTCAGTGGGAAGACCTGGCGGTAGAGGTGGTAGTTGATGGAGAAGTCCCAGGGGAAGCCGGTGCCGGTGAAGTGCGGCTCGTCCCAGGAACCGTCCTCGCGCTGGGTCGCGGCCAGGTACCGCACTCCGCGCCGCACCGCCTCACCGTCCCGCTCACCGGCCGCGAGCAGCGCCATCAGCGCCCACGCGGTCTGTGAGGCGGTCGAGGCGCCCCGCCCGGCCCAGGCGTCCTTCTCCTCGTACGACCGCTGGTCCTCGCCCCAGCCGCCGTCGTCGTTCTGCACCCGCTCCAGCCAGCCGACGGCGCGGCGCACGGCCGGATGGGAGGCGGGGATGCCGGCTGCGGCGAGCGCGGGCAGCACCGAGCCGGTGCCGTAGACGTAGTTGGTGCCCCAGCGTCCGAACCAGGCGCCGCTGGGCTCCTGTTCGGCGAGCAGCCAGGCGATGCCGCGGCGGGTGCGCGGGTCGTGGGTGCGGCCGACCTCGGCGAGCATCTCCACGACGTGGGCGGTGACGTCGGCCGACGGCGGGTCGATGACCTCGCCGAAGTCACAGAACGGCAGGCGGTTGGGGAACGGGCTGGTGTTGTCGACGTCGAAGGCGGCCCAGCCGCCGTCCCGGGACTGCATCCCGAAGTTCCAGCGCACCGCGCGGTCCACCGCGGCGGCCACCCGCTGCGGGTCGGGGTGCTTGACCCGGCGCAGTGCGAGCACCACCTCGGCGGTGTCGTCGATGTCCGGGTAGTTGTCGTTGTGGAACTCGAACGCCCAGCCACCGGGCGGGAGTTGGGGACGCTTGACGCTCCAGTCGCCGGGCCGGTCGATCTGCTCGGCGAGCATCCAGTCGGCGGCCTTGACCAGCTGCGGGTGGTCGGCGGGCAGTCCGGCGTCGGCGAGCGCGATGGTGGCGAGGCAGGTGTCCCAGACCGGGGACTGGCAGGCCTCGATCATCCGCGAACCGTCCTCGCGCCGGACCGCGAACCGGTCGAGGGAGGCCAGGCCCTCGCGCAGTACGGGGTGGTCGAGGTCGTAGCCGAGGAGGTGCAGGGCGATGATCGAGTACACGGCGGGCGGCTGGATGCCGCCCCAGCAGCCGTCGTTCTCCTGCCGTTCGACGATCCAGCGGGCCGCCGAGCGCATCGCGGTGCGGCGCAGCGTGCGCAGCGCGACCTTGTGGTAGGCCCGCAGCGCCTTGTCGAGGCGCTGGAAGACGCCGTCCCAGCTCATGGCCGGGGCGAGCGGGCGGGGCGGGGCGGGGCGGCGCGGATCGGTGTGCAGCTCGTCGAGGGCGAACGGCGCCGGGCGGACCGGGCGTTTGGCGGAGACGATGGTCAGCGGCACGATGGTCTGCCGCGCCCAGCACCCGAAGTCGTAGATGTTGAGCGGGAACCACTTCGGGAAGAAGATGAGTTCCGGTGGGAGCTGGGGCAGGTCCTCCCACTTCCACCAGCCGAAGAGGGCCAGCCAGATGCGGGTGAAGACCCGGGAGGCGGCGATCCCGCCCTGCTCGCGGATCCAGGCGGACGCGGCGGCCATGTGCGGGGCGTCGGTCGCGTCCCCGGCGAGCCGCAGGGCGACGTAGGCCTCGATGGTGGTGGAGAGTTCACCGGGCCCGCCGTGGAAGGTGGCCCAGGTGCCGTCGGTGCGCTGCTCGCCGCGGATGTGGCGGGCGGCGGCCTCGGTGGTCCGGGGGTCCGAGATGCCCAGGAACTGACGGAGCAGCAGGTCCTCGGCGTCCATCGTGACGTTGGTCTCGAGGTCGCCCTTCCACCATCCGGCCGGGTCCTGGACGGAGAGCAGATATTCGGTGGCGCGGGCGGTCGCGCGGCGGGCGGCCTCGGCCGTGTCCTCGGCGACGGCGGTGGCGGTCCTGCGGGCCGGTGCGGTGGTTTTCTCAGCGGTGGCATCGCTGGCCGAAGGGGCCCGGGGCGGCAGCGCCCCGGTGCTTCCGTCGGTCGTCGCTGTCATGGCTTCCCCTTCTGCAGTGAACTGTCAAAGCGTGCTCAGGGATTCCGTCGGCCGGCACCAAGCTCGGCACCGGCCGGCGACTGCGATCTATTCGGTGTCGATAGGGAGTCATCTTTCTCGTACGACGACGAAGTCCGCGAGGGCGACGAGCTGGGCCCGGACCTTCTCCGGCATGTCGATCTCGTCGAGCGCGGCGATGGCGGTGGTGTGCTGGCGGCGGGCCTCCTGGGAGGTCCACTCGCGGCCGCCGGCCTCCTCGATGAGGGCCGCCCGGGAGGCGAACTCCTCCTCGGTGAAGTCGGCGATCTCGGTCTCGCTCTTCTTGGCGTCGGCGGCCAGGATCCGGGCCAGCTGCTCGGAGGCCGGGCCGCCGGCGGCCAGCGCGGCGACGACCGGCAGCGACTTCTTCCGCTGCCGCAGGTCGCTCCAGGTCTGCTTGCCGGTGGCGTCCGGGTCGCCCCAGATGCCCAGCAGGTCGTCCACGGCCTGGAAGGCGAGGCCGAGGTGGTAGCCGTATTTCTCCAGGGTGTCGGCGGTCCGGTCGTCCGCGCCGCCCAGGACCGCACCGATGGAGACCGCGCAGGCCAGCAGCGCGCCGGTCTTGTTGCCCTCCATCTCCAGGCACTCCTCGACGGTGACCCGCTCGCGGTGCTCGTAGGAGATGTCCTGGGCCTGGCCGTCGATCAGCTTGCGGGTGGCCAGGGTCAGCCGGCGGGTGGCGCGGCCGGCGTCGACCGTGCCGAGCTCCAGCAGTATTTCGTTGGCGAGGGCGAACAGGGCGTCGCCGACGAGGATGGCCTGGGCCGGGCCGTGCACCTTCCAGACCGTGTCGCGGTGCCGGCGCTGTTCGTCGCCGTCCATCAGGTCGTCGTGCAGCAGCGAGAAGTTGTGCACCAGCTCGACGGCGACCGCGCCAGGGATACCGACCTCGGGAGCCCGGCCGGCGACCTCGGCGGAGAGCAGGGCGAGCGCGGGCCGGACGGCCTTGCCGCTGTCGCCCGACGCGGGGTTGCCGGTGGCGTCGATCCAGCCGAAGTGGTAGGCGGCGACGGTGTCCATGGGAGGGGCGAGCCGGCCCACGGCAGCACGCAGCACGGGAGTGGCGAGTGTCCGTCCGCGCTCCAGCAGCGCGGTGACGCTCTCGGTGTCGATAGCTGGGGAAGCCGGATTCACGGTTTCTCCTCTGTTTCCGATGCTCGTGCTCGTGCGAGCGCTGGTACTCGTAGTCATGCCGCCTCCTGAGGCAACTGGCCCTGGGGGAAGCCGAGTTCGTTGAGTGCCTCGCGAGCGGCGGCGGTGCCGCTGCGCACAGCGCTCTCCATGGTCGCGGGCCACCCGGTGGCGGTCCACGCGCCGGCCAGCAACAGGCCGGGGGCTTGGGTGCGGGCGGCGGGGCGGAGCCTGCCGACGCCCGGGGCGGGCGCGAAGGTCGCGGTGCGCTCGCGGGTGACGAAGAAGTCGATGATCCGGGCGCCCCGGGCGGCCGGCAGCAGCCGTTCCAGCTCGGGGAGGTAGCGGGCGCGGAGCTTGGCGACCGGCTGGTCGATCTCCTCCTGCGCGGCGGACTGCGACACGGCCAGGTACTGGCAGCGTTCGTTGCCCGGCGTCCGGGTCAGTCCGGAGGCGTCGGTGCGGTCGAAGACCCACTGGACGGGCGAGCCGACCGCGGCGAAGAAGGGGCGGCGCAGGACCTTGCGGTCGTAGACGACGTGGAGGTTGAGGATCGGGGCGGTGCCGATGTCCAGCAGCCGGTCCCGGTCGGCCAGCGCCCCGGCGGGCAGCAGGGCGTGCGTCTCGCGCTGCGGTACGGCGAGGACGACGGTGTCCGCGGTGAGCCGCTCACCGCCGTGCGGGCCGTTCTCCACCGCGACCTGCCAGCGGCCGTCGGTACAGTCGACGGACGCGGCACGGGTGCGCAGCGCGATCCGCACCCCGGCCTTCTCCAGTGCCGTACGGGCGAGGGCGTCGTGCACGTCGCCGAGCGGGACCCGGGACCAGCCGATGTCGGCGGCGCCGGGGGCGGACAGCAGCCCGGTCTTGAAGACCTTGGCGGCCAGGCCCATCGAGGCGTCGCCGGCCCGGGCGTTGAGGGTGGCGATGCCGACCAGGTCCCACAGCGCCTCGACGGCCCGGGACGACTGGCCGTGGCGGCGCAGCCAGCTGCCGAAGTCGACGCCGTCCAGGACCGGGTCGGCCGGGTCGAGGCCCTGGAGCGCGAGGGTGGCGCGCACCACGCCGGCCCGCTCGGCCGGGGACAGGTGCGGATAGCGCGCGAGGCTGGCGGCGAGGTGCAGCGGGACGGGCAGGGCGGTGCGGCGCAGCCGGCCGAGCCGCATCCGGTCGGCGTCCAGGACGGGCACGTCCATCCGGTCCTGCAGGGGCACCAGGTGGGCCGCGCCGAGCCGGTCCAGCATCTGCCCGTACGCGGTGCAGCAGCGCAGGTAGACGTGCTGGCCGTTGTCGACGCTCAGCTCGCCGGCGGCCGAGTCGCGGCGGAAGGAGAAGACCAGTCCGCCCAGGCGGGGGCGGCCCTCGACGAGGGTGACCCGCAGCCCGGCGTCGGCCAGCGCGAGGGCGGCGGTGGTGCCCGCCAGCCCGCCGCCGACGACCACCGCGGTGGCTGTGGATGTCATGTGTGCTCCCCCCGTACGTGGGCAATGGACGCAGCCGCCCGGGGGAGGGTTGCCCGCCGTGCTGACGCGGGGTCACCGCTGTCGTGCGTGGCCCGGCCGGTCATCCGCGCCTCCGTACGGCCTGCCGGCGGCCGATCGCCCGTGCGTCGAGCCCGGACAGTCCGCGCACCGCGACGAACGCCTTCTCCCAGCCGGGCAGCGAGACCCGGCCGCGCAGCACCGCCTCGGGGTCGGCGGCGATCCGGGTGAGCAGGCGGTGGTAGATGCCGGCCATCGCGGCCACGCAGGCGCCGCTGCGCCGGTCGAGCATCGGCAGCAGCCGGAAGCCCTCGGCGAACAGCGCGCGGGCGCGTTGCACCTCGTGGTGGACCAGGCCGGCGAAGTCGGAGCCGGGCGGCGGGACGGGGTGGGCGAACCCGGCCGAGCAGCCGAACTTGGCGAGGTCCTCGGCGGGGAGGTAGGTCCGGCCGTTGCCGGCGTCCTCGCGAACGTCCCGGAGAATATTGGTGAGTTGGAGGGCCAGACCGAGGGTGTCGGCGTACTCGGCGGCGCGCTCGGTGTCCTGTGCGCCGGGCACGGTGCCGAACACGCCGAGCGAGAGCCGGCCGATACCGCCGGCGACGCAGCGGCAGTAGACCTTCAGCTCGTCCCAGGTCTCGTAGGTCTCGCCGCGCACGTCGGCCAGCACGCCGTCGATCAGCTCGTCCAGCGCGTCGAGCGGGACGGGGAAGCGGCGGGCGGCGTCGGCGAGGGCGACGGCCACCGGGTCGGTGTCGTCCTCGTCGAGCCGGCCGTCCTTGATACGGGCCAGCAGCGCCCGGGTGTCCTCCAGGCGCTGCTGCTTGGCGGCGGTCTCCAGATTGCCGTCGCCGATGTCGTCGACCCGGCGGGAGAAGGCGTAGAGCGCCGACATCGCATGGCGCTTGTCGGTCGGCAGCAGCCGGATGCCGTAGGCGAAGTTGCGCGCCTGCTGCCCGGTGATGGCTTCGCAGTAGCGGTATGCAGCGAGCACCGGCGCGGACACGTGTGCGGTTGCCTCCACGGTCCGACTCACCCCTCTCTTCGCAATGTCGCCCCCACCTCGCGCAGCAGGCTGAGCTTGGTCGGTTTGGGCGGTCCAGGGAGTACGTCGTGTTCGGCGGCCGCGACCGCCTGGAGTGCGGCACGTCCGCCGGCGACGAAACCGGCCAGCAGCAGCTTGAGCCTGCCGTGGACGCTACCCACCAGCGCGGTGCCTTCATCCAGCAGGTCACGGGCGCGTTCCACCTCGTAGGCGATCAGTGCGCGCACCGATGCGCCCCCGCTCGGCGCGGCCAGATCGGCTTCCGAGACGCCGAAGCGTTTCAGGTCCTCGGCGGGGAGGTAGATGCGGTCGCGCCCGAGGTCCTCGGCCACGTCCTGGATGTGTTCGACGATCTGCAGGGCGGTGCAGACGGCGTCCGAGCGGCGGATGCGCTCGGGGCTGGCGGTGCCGGTGATGCCGAGGACGAGCCGGCCGACGGGGTTGGCGGACAGCTCGCAGTAGGCGACCAGGTCGTCGTAGGTGGCGTAGCGGCTCACCCGCTGGTCCTGGCGGTTGGCCTCGATCAGGCCGAGGAACGGTTCGGGGGTCAGCTCGCAGCGGCGGACGGTCGGGCCGAGGCGGCGCATCAGCGGGTGCTTGGGGCCGGGCGCGCGGTCGCTGAAGACGCGCTCCAGGTCCGCCTCCAGGGCGTCGAGCAGCGCGGGCCGGTCGTCGAACTGCGCCCGGTCGAGCCCGAGGAGTACGGCATCGGCACCGCCGGGCGCGAGGTCGCCGTCACCGATGTCGTCGACGAGCCGGGCGAAGCCGTACACGGCCATCAGGTCGGCCCGCCAGGCGCGGGGCAGGAAGAACGGCGCGACCGGGAAGTTCTCGTGTGCGGCCTGATCGAGCACGGTGCGCGTGTGGTCCCGCCGGTCACCCGCCGCCACCCTTCGGAGGAAGGCGCGACGCGCCCGCTCGTTGTCTCGGCTCACCGGGGGCTGCCCGGCGCATTTCGGTGCCGGAGCGAACCAGTAGCCATTGCCGTCACGTCTCCCGTTCTACACCGCCAAGCTAAAACATCCTATTTCGGACACGCCGCGGCCGACGACGCGCCCCGATCGAGCCCTCATCGCCCTCATGGGTGAGTATTGCCCGACTTGTGCCACTTGTGCTGTTCAGCACCCGTACAGCTTACGCCGTACATCTCCCTTGCGTCCGAGTGGGTACCGAAGCCCGGGGCAACGATCCGGTCAACATCCTTTCCGGACGAACTGTTCCCGTTGTCCGCGGAGTTGACCATTTCTTCACCGTCGAAGGCCCCCGCGGAGCGGACCGCGGGGGCCTTCGAGGTGTCCGGAGGGCTACTTGCCGGTCTCCTTCTCGTAGGCCTTGATGACCTCGTCGGTGGGGCCGTCCATCAGCAGTTCGCCGCGTTCCAGCCACAGCACCCGGTCGCAGGTGTCGCGGATGGACTTGTTGTTGTGGCTGACCAGGAAGACCGTGCCGGCCTCCTTGCGCAGCTCGCGGATGCGGGCCTCGGAGCG
>NZ_JBEZMM010000105.1:0-7375 GCF_040652715.1 Streptomyces sp. NPDC048196
GGGGCCGGTGTTTGGGACGTAAAGCGACAGCAGTCCCAAACACCGGCCCCGCAGGTCCGTCACCGCACCCGACACCCACCCAGCCCGCCGCAGGCGCAACGGCGAACAACACCCGCGGCGCAGCAGACAGCTACGTGCGGGGCGCCGCAAAGCGCAACGATGAGCAACCCCGACGGCGGGCCAGACAGGTACGTGCGGCTATTCCACGAACAGGCCCCGCGCCGCGGCCCGCGCGTCGAATTCTTCGAGGCGCGCCTGCGCTTCGGGCAGCGCGTCGCACATCGCCTCCAGGAGGACGCGGCCCAGGAGCATGGGGGCGCAGGCGGTGTCGAAGGCCAGGCCGGTGCCGACCGCGGCGGGCAGCAGCAGGTCGGTGTGGCGGGCGACCGGCGCGAAGGCACTGTCGGCGACGGTCACCACGGTCAGCCCGGCGTCCTGGGCGTAGGCGAGGGCCTCGACGACCTCGCGGGGATGCCGGGGCAGCGCGAAGCACAGCAAGGTGGTGGCGCCGGCCCGCACCGCGGCGTCGATCCGGTCGGGGAGCATCGTGCCGCCCTCGTCCAGCAGCCGGACGTCGGGGTGAACCTTGCGGGCGAAGTACGTGAACCCGGCGGCCTGGGCGGTGGCGGCGCGCAGGCCGAGGACGGGCAGCGGCCGGGAGGCGGCGAAGAGGCGGCCGGCCTCGATCACCGGCGACGGGTCGGCCAGCGCGGCGGCCAGGTGCCGGAGGTTGTCGATCTCCGCCTGGACCGCCTGCTGGTACTCGTTGGCAGTGCCGTCGTCGCCGGTCTTCTCCGCGGGCGCGACCTCGCGCAGGTGGCGGCGGAGCGCCGGGTAGCCGTCGAAGCCGAGCGCCACCGCGAAGCGGGTGACGGACGGCTGGCTGACGCCGGCCAGTTCGGCCAGTTCGACGCTGGAGAGGAAGGGCGCGTCGGCGGCCCGCCGCACCATGCAGTGCGCGATCCGGCGCTGGGTGGGCGTCAGCCGGTGGCCCTCGAAGAGCTTCTGGAGGCGGGCGGCGGTGCCGGTGTCCGCGTGCGTGACACGGCCGGCCGTCGCGTCCGGTGCCTCCTCGGCCCGGGCCTCCGCGGCCTGCTCCTCCGGCGCGCCGCCGGTACCGCGGCCGTTGTCCCCGTCCCCGCTCATCGCCTCTTCTTCCCGGCCCGGTGTGGGCCTTGTCCTGTGTCGACCGACTGTACGGAATTCCTGGCTCGGGACGGCGCGCGGTACGCCTGACGGTCCGCCCGTACGGGGTCGTTCCGGTCACCGTCCGCCGGGACACGGGCCCCCGCATGCCGGGGCCGGCCCGCCAGCCGGCCGGCCACACACCCGCCCCGCGGCAGACCATCCACCCGGGCCGTCCGTACGAGGTACGCCCGACGGTCCGCCTGTACGGGACCGTTCCGCTCACCGCCCGCAGGGACGCGAGCCCCCACACCCCGAGGCCGACCCGCCACACCGCCGACCACATACCCGGCCAAGCCCCCACCCCATGGCACACCGTCGGGCCAACCCGCCGCCCGGCCCACCACCAGACCGGCCACACACCCGCCCCGGAAGCCGCCCCGTCCCCCGGCCGGGTGCACGGCCGCGTGCTGGGGTGCCGGTCCGCCGAGGCGTCCCGTCCCGGCTGCGTTCGTGCCTAGGTTCGTGCCAAGGTTCATGGCTGGGTTGATGGCTGCGTTCGTGCCTGGGTTCATGCCTGCCTTCGCGCCTAGGCTGACGGCTGGGTTCATGCCGTTCACACCTCCGCCAATTCGTCGAGCAGTCCCGCCGCCACCGCCACGTCGTCCGTCAGTGGGCGGTCCTCCATGCGCGGGTCGAGTGCCTCGGTGGCGCGGGTGTAGGCGGTGGTGAGGGGCAGGCCGGGTTCGGGTTCGAGTGAGCGCATGCGCAACGCCCGTACGGCGGCGACGAGTTCGCAGGCGAGGACCTGGCGGTAGTAGGTGGCGGCGCGCAGCGTCTGGCGGGCGCCGAGGGAGGCGAAGCTGGCCTGTTCCTCGACGCCGCGGGAGAGGACGGCGTGGCCGAGGGAGGACGGGTGGGAGACGGCGCGCATCTCGCCGAGGGCCGCGCCGGCCGCGTATTCGAGGATCATGACGCCGGAGCTGGCGGGCGCGGTGTCGCCCAGGAAGGGGCGGAGCCGGGTGAGGTCCGGCTCGGAGAGGGCGGCCAGGCGGGCGGTGGAGAGCCGGGCGGTCTGCAGGACGGCCAGCCGGAAGGTGTCCAGGGCGAGGGCGACATGGGCGGCGTAGAAGTTGCCGTGGTGGTAGGCGGCCTGGTCCTCGATGCTGATCAGCGGGTTCTCGGCGGCGGCGTTGAGCTCGACGGTCAGCACGGATTCCAGGGTGTCGGCGGCGTCCAGTGCCGGGCCGTGGATCTGGGGGAGGCAGCGGAAGCCGTACGGGTCCTGGATGCGGCCCAGCGGCGGGCTGGGCCGCGGCGGCACGCCGGAGAGGGTGCGCAGCCGGGCGGCGGCGGCCGCGGAGCCGGGGTGCGGGCGGGCGCGCATGACCGGTTCGGCGAAGGGTTCGTAGGAGCCGCCGACCGCGAGCAGGGAGAGCGCGGCGACCGGCAGCGACGCGGCCAGCAGCCGGCGCAGTGCGTCCAGGGCGAGCGCGGACTGGCCGAGGGTGAGGGCGTTGCTGCTGATCAGGGCGAGCGCGTCGTTGTTGTCGAGGGCGACGGGGGCGGGGGCGCGGCCGCCGGGGGTGCCGTGCCAGGGGTGTTCGCCGGCCAGGGCCAGGCCGGTCTGGGCGAGCGCGGCCAGGTCGCCGGTGCCGACCGCGCCGTGTTCGTTGACGACCGGGTGGGCGCCGGCGTCCAGGGTGGCGATCAGGGCCGTGATGACCGTGGGGTTGAGGCCGGCCCCGCCGGCGAGCAGCTGGTTGGCGCGGACCGCGAGCATCGCCCGGACCTCGCGGCCCGGCAGCGGGTCGCCGATCGCACCGGCGTGGCTGCGCAGCAGGCGCAGGCCGTGGGCGGCGTCGGCGGCCTCGACGTCCTCGGTGCGGTTGGCGCCGACGCCGGTGCTGCGGCCGTAGACGCGTCCGGTGGCGGCGAGCCGGCGTGCGGTGTCCCAGGATTCCGCGGCGCGGGCGAGGGCCTTGGGGTCGGGGGGCGCGGGGCGGGCGGCGCGGTCCGCGAGGGCGGCGACATCGGCGGTGCGCAGCGCGGTGCCGTCGAGGGTGATGCGCCTGCCGGACCGCGGGGCGGTGTCCAGCATGTGGGAAATCAAGGGGCTCAACTCCCTCTTATAACGCGCTTTGTGGGCCGAATTCCGATACCTGGTTCCGTACGGTGGCCGAGCGGAGAGCTGGAAGAACTCTCGGGTAACCCGCGTTGTCACACAGGGTTTACTCCCACCCATTGACTTCTATTCACACGCCTAAGACTCTGCATGACACTATGCAGGCCGGGCAAGGGGCAGCGGATGATCAAATTCGACGCAGTCAGCAAGCGGTACCCGAACGGCACCACCGCAGTGGACGATCTCTCCCTCGACCTCCCCGAGGGCGGCGTCACCGTCCTCGTCGGATCGTCCGGATGCGGCAAGACGACGACCCTGCGGATGGTCAACCGCATGGTCGAGCCGACCGCCGGCACCATCAGCGTCGGCGGCCGCAACGTCCTGGAGGCGGACGCCGCCGAACTGCGCCGCGGCATCGGCTACGTCATCCAGCAGTCCGGCCTCTTCCCGCACCGTACGGTGCTCGACAACATCGCGACCGTCCCGCTGCTGCTCGGCTGGGGCCGCCGCAAGGCCCGGTCCCGCGCCGCGGAGCTCCTGGAGCTGGTCGGCCTGCCCACGGACACCGGCAAGCGCTATCCGCACCAGCTCTCCGGCGGCCAGCAGCAGCGCGTCGGCGTGGCCCGGGCGCTCGCCGCCGACCCCCCGGTGCTGCTGATGGACGAGCCGTTCGGCGCCGTCGACCCGGTCGTCCGCACCCAGCTCCAGAACGAGCTGCTGCGGCTCCAGGAGGAGCTGCGCAAGACCGTCGTCTTCGTCACCCACGACATCGACGAGGCGGTCCGCCTGGGCGACCGGATCGCGGTGTTCCGCACCGGCGGCCGGCTGGTCCAGTGCGCCGAGCCCGCCGAACTGCTGGCCCGCCCCGCCGATGACTTCGTCGCCGACTTCCTCGGCGCCGAGCGCGGTCTGAAGCTGCTCTCGCTCACCACCCTCGCCGACGTTCCGCACGCGCCCGGCCGGGCGATACGCGCCGACGAACCGGTCGGCGCGATAGGCCGCGACGGCGGGCGCTGGCGCCTGGTGACCTCGCCGCGCGGCGAACCGCTGGGCTGGCTGGACACCGACGCGCTGCCGGCCGGCGGTACGGCCGGCGAGGCGGAGCTGGCCGCGGTCCGGCCGCTGCGGGACACCGATTCGCTGCTCTCGGCCCTCAACGAGGCGGTCTCCTCACCGGCCGGGGCGGTCGCCCGGGTCACCGCCGACGGCGTCCTGACCGGCGTCACCTCCCGCGACGCCATCCACGACCGGGCCGGCCGCAGCCACGCCGACGCCGCCCGGGCGACCGCTCCCGCGACACCGAGCCGGACCACCGCCGGAAGGACCGAGGGGACCGAGAGGGCCGAGGGAGCCGAGAAGACACGGACCACCGCCGAGAAGACCGAGAGGACCGAGGAGGCCGAGGGGACCGAGGGGAGCGAGAAGACCGAGAAGACACGGACCCCCGCCGAGAAGCCCCGCGAGCCCGCCGGCGAGAGCCCCGGCCCGGACGCCCCCGCACCCGACGCTTCCGGCGCCCCCGGTCCTGACGACCCCGCGCCCGACGACCCCGGGCCCGAGGCCGCCGCCCCCGCGGAGCGCCCCGCATGACCGTCGAATGGGGCTGGTTCCCCGATCACGCCGGCGAACTGACCCGCCTCACCGCGGACCACCTCGCCACCGCCGTCCCCGCCGTCCTGTTCGGCCTGCTGATCGCGCTGCCGCTGGCGGTCCTCGCGCACCGCGTCCGTCCGCTGCGCGGCTTCGTCCTCGGCGCGTCCAACATCCTCTACACCATCCCCTCGCTCGCCTTCTTCGTCCTGCTGCTGCCGGTCACCGGACTGACCCGCACCACCGCGATCACCGGCCTGACCGCGTACACCCTGGTCGTCCTGGTACGGAACACCGTCGAGGGCCTGGACGCGGTCCCGGAACGGGTGCGCGAGGCGTCGAAGGCGATGGGGACCCGGCCGCTGCGCACCCTGCTCACCGTCGAGCTGCCGCTCGCCCTCCCGGTGATCATGGCGGGCGTCCGGGTCGCGACGGTGATGTCCATCTCCCTCGTCAGCGTGGCGAGTTACATCGGGTACGGCGGCCTCGGCCAGCTCTTCACCGACGGCTTCCAGCGCAACTTCCCCACCCCGGTCATCGCCGGCGTCGCCCTGACCCTGCTGCTCGCCCTGGCCGCCGACGCCCTGCTGGTGACCGTGCAGCGGCTGTGCACCCCCTGGCGGCGCGGCACGCCCCGGTCCGCCCCCAAGCTGTGGAAGCGAGCGTGACGGCCCGATGCTCGAACTCCTGAAGAACCTCGCGGCCTGGCTGACCGGCCCGGCACAGTGGGCGGGCCCCGACGGCATCGCCACCCGCGTCCTGGAGCACCTGGAGTACTCGGTGCTCGCCACCCTCGCCGCGGCCCTGATCGCGCTGCCCGTCGGGCTGCTCATCGGGCACACCGGCCGCGGCGCCTTCCTCGCCGTCAACCTCTCCTCCTTCGGCCGGGCGCTGCCCACCGTCGGCCTGGTCACCCTGGTCTTCCTCGCCGGCGGGCTCAGCGTGTGGCCGGTGTACGTCTCGCTGGTCGCGCTCGCCGTACCAGTGATCATCACCAACACGTACGCCGGGATGGCGGCCGTCGACCCGGAGGTCAAGGACGCCGCCAAGGGCGTCGGGCTGCGCGGCCGCCAGATCCTCTGGCAGGTCGAGGTGCCGCTGGCGCTGCCGCTGATCATGACCGGTATCCGGCTGGCGACCGTCCAGGTCGTGGCCACCGCCACCATCGCCGCCTACGTCAGCTTCGGCGGGCTGGGCCGCTACGTCTTCGACGGCCTGGCCCAGCGCGATCTGGTGCAGGTGCTCGGCGGTGCGGTGCTGGTCGCCGTGCTCGCCGTCGTCGCCGACCTGGCCCTGGGCGGGCTGACCCGGCTGCTGTTCCGCGGCCGCCCGGCCACCGCCCGCTGAACCGCCACGCCCCGCGCCCCGTACGCCCGCCCCTCCCCAGGAGCCAGCCATGAACCGCCGCACCGCCCTGACCACCCTGCTCGCCGGCGCCTCGGCACCGCTGCTGGCCGCCTGTTCCTCCGGCATCACCTCCCTCAAGGGGAACGGCGCCGGCGGCGACAGCGGCAACAGCAGCGGTGGACTGGTCATCGGCACCGCCAACTTCACCGAGAACCAGATCCTCGGCCACCTTTACGCGGGCGTACTGTCCAAGGCCGGCGTCAAGGCCACCGTCCGGCCCAACCTCGGCTCCCGCGAGATCGTGGTTCCGGCGCTGCGCTCCGGCGACATCGACCTGCTCCCCGAATACCAGGGCAGCCTGCTGCTCTACCTCGACAAGAAGGCCACCGAGACCGAGGCCGGCGCGATGCAGAACGCGCTGGCCACGGTGGTACCGGACGGCCTGGAGGTACTCCCCTACGCGGCCGCCGAGGACCGCGACAGCTTCGCCGTGACCCGCGAGACCGCCGACCGCTACGGCCTCACGTCGCTCGACGACCTGCGCAAGGTCAGCGGCAAGCTGGTGTTCGGCGCGGCCGCCGAGATGAAGAAGCGGGTGGTCGGCCTGGTCGGCCTCAAGGACCGGTACGGCGTGGAATTCAAGGAGTTCAAGGCACTGGACTCGTCCGGCCCGCTGGTCAAGGGCGCCCTGAAGAACGGCGACATCGACGTCGCCAACGTCTTCACCACCGACGTCGACATCAAGGAGAACGGCTGGGTGCTGCTGGCCGACCCCCGGCACCTGGTCCCCGCCCAGCACATCGTCCCGCTGATCGCCGCCCGCAAGTCCGACACGAAGGTGCGCCGGGCGCTGGCAACCCTCGGCAACGCACTGACCACCGCCGACCTCACGGAACTCAACCGCAAGGTCGACAAGGACAAACAGGACCCGGACCGGGTGGCAGCGGCCTGGCTCTCCCAGCGGAAGCTGGGGTGACTTCCCACGTACCTGGCCGTCCCGCCGCGGTTGTTGCTCACCGTTGCGCTTTGCGGGGCCCCGCACGTAGCCGTCTGTCCCGCCGCGGGGCTCGCTCGCCGTTGCGCTTTGCGGCGCCCCGCACGTAGCCGTCTGTCCCGCCGCGGGGCTCGCTCGCCGTTGCGCTTTGCGGCGCCCCGCACGTAGCCGTCTTTCCCGCCGCGGGGCTCGCT
>NZ_JBEZMM010000105.1:7472-7688 GCF_040652715.1 Streptomyces sp. NPDC048196
GCTCGCCGTTGCGCTTTGCGGCGCCCCGCACATAGCTGTCTTTCCCGCCGCGGGGCTCGCTCGTCGTTGCGCTTTGCGGCGCCGCGTACGTAGCCGTCTTTCCCGCCGCGGGTCGTCTCGTCGTTGCGCCTGCGGCGGGCTGGGTGGGTGTCGGGTGCGGTGACGGGCCTCCGGGGCCGGTTGTGTGGACTGCTGACGCTTTACGTCCACACAACC
>NZ_JBEZMM010000106.1:0-6915 GCF_040652715.1 Streptomyces sp. NPDC048196
GGGGACGGGCCGGAGGGGCCGGTTGTGTGGACGTAAAGCGACAGCAGTCCACACAACCGGCCCCGCAGGCCCGTCACCGCACCCGACACCACCCAGCCCGCCGCAGGCGCAACGGCGAGACCACCCGCGGCGGGACAGACAGGTACGTACGCGGCACCGCAAAGCGCAACGACGAGACGCCCCGCGGCGGGAGAGACGGCTACGTGCGGGGCGCCGCAAAGCGGCAACGGCGAGCGAGCCCCCCGCGGCGGGACGGCCAGCTACGTGCGGGGCACCGCAAAGCGCAACCGTTGACAGTCGCCCCTACTCGCCGGTTACCTTGCCCGGTGCCCACACTGCGCTTCGTACGGGTGGACGGCGAGACCGGTCTGGCGGACTGGCAGCACGTCCACAACGTGATCATCCCCACCCATCAGCTGTCCCTCGACGACGTACGGGAGCGTTCCGGGCGCCACCACCTGGAGGTCGCATATCTCGGTGACGTCCTCATCGGCTGCAGCACCGTCCGGCGGCCGGTGGACGGCACGGCCACGGTGATCGCCCGGGTGCTGGCCGCCCACCGAGGGCAGGGGTACGGCGGGGAGCTGTACGCGCGGGGGCTGGAGCGGGCCCGCGCGCTGGGCGCCGGAACGATCGAGACCGTGGTCCTGTCGTCGAACGAGGACGGCCTGCGGTTCGCGCTGAAGCAGGGCTTCGAGGAAGTGGAGCGCTACCTCCTGCCGGGCGACACCATCCCCTGGATCGACCTGCGGCTCACCTGACGCCCGCGCCCGCGAACTCCGCCCCGCGGCTCCCTCAGAAGTAGGACTGCAGGGTTCCCCGGCGACGGACGTCCACGGTGGCGCAGTGGAACGATCCGCCGAAGCTGTTGAAATTGCGGAAATTGCAGGGAATGGGGGTGAAACCGAACTTCTTCATCGTCGAGATCATCGGCTCGTCCTGCCGCTCGACGATGACCCGCTGTTCGTCCAGCATCAGGATGTTCATGTTGATCCATTTGCTGGTCATGTAGAGCGGATGCGTATCCGGAATGACCGGCTGGGGTGCGGCCATCACGTCCCAGCCCTTGAACAGCTCCGGCACTTCCGGCACCCGTTCGGGGTGGATCAGCAGCTTGCCCGGCGCCATCGGAACGAGCGTGGCGTCGATGTGCATCGGGTGCGAGTCCTTGAACTCGAAGACGTGGATGCGGTATTCGTCGCCGAGGTGGCGGCGCAGCCACTCGATTCCGAAGTCATTGGTGACATTGCTCTTCTGCGCGATGATGTCGCGTCCGCAGCGAGTGAAGTCGGCCGCGTCGAAGGTCGGCTCGAACTCCGTCACCACCAGCCGCTGCGGGCCGTCCTCGCCCGGATCGCTCCATTCCTGGTCGAATTGGGCGTCGGTCAGCTCGGGCTTGGGTCCGGCGGTCCATTTCGCGCCGCCGTGGAAGTACTCCTTGAGCAGCGGGCGGTAGGCGAGGTTCTCGTAGTAGCGGGAGCGCCAGGCCATCGGGCATTCGATGATGTCGTCACCCACGACGAGAATCGCGTCCCTGGGCATCGCCGCGTACATTCCGGTGCTGGTCCAGTCGAGCGTGGTGTAGGGCGTGCGCTGCGGTATGGGCTCCGGTCGGCGTACCGTCACCCCCTCGCCCTCCAGTATCCGGACGAATTCCTCCAGTTCGGCGCGGGCCGCGGCGACCTGTTCGGGCGGGAAGGGCTTTCCGGCATTCCGCCGGAAGGTCTCGTGCTGGTCGCCGGGGAGCACCGGGGGTAAGGCCATGTGCCAGGTCGGGAAACTGGCGTCGTCGACGATGCCGACGATCACTTCCTCCAGCGGGTCCCACTCCGTGTAGGAACACACCGGGCTCTTGGGCCGGTCCGCGGAATCAGCGGACGGGTACGTCCGCACGGGTGGGTCATTCTGGGCTGTCACGCACTCGCTCCTCGATCTCATGGCGCACGGCAGCCAGGAACCTGACTGCCGTGATGAAGATCGATTGAACGCGGCGACCGACGGCCGGGGCAAGGGTCGTTCACATCTTGGCCAAAACTCCTGCCTTGCCACTTACTACCCGCTCTGCTATTCAACGGTGAGCGGAAAAACGGCACAACCAACGCCCGGCAAACGGGAGTTGGCTGCACCCTTGCCCTTGCGGGACGTTTCCGTCAGACGACTCCGACCGCGCGCAGCGCCCGGCGCTGTACGGCACTGGGCCGGGCCGGGAAGTACAGGTAACAGACCCCGCCACTCCCGCTGACGGTCTTGCCGTCGGCGTTCTTGCGCTTGGTTCTGAGCCAGATGTTTTCGAACTGCCGGCGGCGGTAGATGTGGCGGACGGCCTGGTCGTCCGGGGAGTTCGGGTCGTTGGCGATGACGTCGCCGTCCTTGGTGAAGCCGATGATGGTCATCAGGTGGCCGGCGGTGCCGTAGCCCGCGCCGTCGAGTTCGGTCTTCAGGAAGGACTGGGAGGTGATGAGCGGGAGGCCGGCGTGGACCAGGCGTTCGGCGTCGTTGAGGGAGGTCAGGCGGGTGACGACGGCCTGGAGGTCGCGGTAGGTGGCGGCATAGGCTGCGTTGAAGGGCCAGTTGCCGCAGCCGTCGTACTGGTAGTCGAAGGTGTAGCGGGCCGCGTGGCAGACCTGGGGGTCGGCGTAGTCGGGGTTGACCCAGGAGAGCTGCTGCTGGGTGGGCCGGCGGCCCCAGTACTCGATGATCATCTGGGACGAGGTGGGGCTGCACCATGCCTCGCCGCCGTTGTCGTACTCCGGGTACTGGCCCTTGTGGATCTCCTGCGAGTACCGCGGGACGACCAGCTCGCGGCCGGTCAGGGCGGGTGTGGACGCCGGCACCTCGAAGCGGTCGGGGAGGTCCGAGCCCATCGCGCCGAGCCGCCAGATCGTGGGCGTGAGTGCGGTGCCGGGTCGGCGGTGGAGGGTGGCGCGGAGCCGGTACGAGGCGAGCCGGAGGCCGCCGGCGGGGTCGTCGACGGCGAAGGTGTCGGTGGAGATGCTGCTCTTGCCGTCCTTCTGGCCGTCGACGGAGGTCCGCCGGATGTCCGCGTCGCCGTCGCCGGCCGTCCAGTGGCCCATGACGTACCAGGGCGTTGCGGTGCCGTCGGTGTAGGTGCCCCGCAGTTCGACGGTGATCCAGGTGCCGGGCGGGGTGTGCGCGTTCCAGGAGGCGACGACCTCGGTGGCGGGGACCTCAAGGGCGTGCACCGGGGAGGTCCAGGTGGCGTACTCCCAGGCGGCGGTCCGGCCGGTGTGCGGGTCCTTGTAGTCGGCGGTGCCGGCCGGGCGGGCGAGGCGGATGCCGGGGCGGGGGCCGTGCGCGACGGCGGTGCCGTCGGCGTGGCCCCGGCCCCAGTCGGCGGCGGTGGTCCAGGCGTGATAGTCCACGGGGCTCTTCGGTCGGCGCGCGGTGGTGTCGGCGGTGGCGTCCGGGGCCGCCTTCCCGGCGGTGTCCGCGGCGGTCCTGCGGGGTTCGTCGGCGGCGTGCGCCAGGGCCAAGGGGGTGGCGGCGCCGGCCGCGGCGGCGAGCGCGGCGGTCAGGACGGTGCGCCGGGGCGCGGACTTGGTCATATGGAGGTCCCCCAGTCGGATGCGTGCGATCGGGTGGGCGGGGCGGGCCGGGGCGGCGGACGGGCAACGGCGTCTCCCCTGCTCGGCGAGAGGGAGAGCTCGGGGAGGATCGGCAGTGGCTCAACTATTGCCGTTCCGGACCTGCTTCGGAAGGCGCTGCGGCGCGCGTCGCCCGGGAAATATTGGTCCACACCAGTGGCGTGCGGGACGGCGCCCGGCCGCGGCGTACGCTGGCGCGATGGTTCACGATCTGGCCCCGCTCGCCGCCCGGCTGCGTACGCTGCCGCCCTCCTGCGGACCGGTGCGGCTGATCGCGGTGGACGGCCACGCGGGCTCGGGGAAGACCACCTTCGCCGAGCGGCTCGCCGGGGCGCTGGGCGGTGCGCCGGTGGTGCACACCGACGACCTGGCCACCCATGAGGAGTTGTTCGCCTGGGACGAGCGGTTCCGCGCGCAGGTGGTGGAGCCGCTGTCCCGGGGCGGGACGGCGCGGTACGGGATCTACGACTGGGTACGCGGGGAGTTCACCGAGGAGCGTGCGCTGGCCCCCGCGCCGGTCGTCCTGGTCGAGGGCGTCGGCACCGGACGGCGGACGCTGCGGCCGCATCTGAGCTGTCTGCTGTGGATGGAACTGACGCGCGAACATTCCTGGGAAAGGGGGCAACTCCGGGACGGGCCGGGCCTCTCGGCGTTCTGGAGTGGCTGGATTCCGGCGGAGCGCGCGCACTTCGCGGCGGATCCTTCGCGCCCCTACGCCGATTTTCTGGTGCACCAGGGGAAGTTGGGGTACGAGGTGCGGATGGGGCCGGGATCGGCGTCGTGATCGGCCCCGTAGTTCACTCTGCGTAGCGGACGGCGCCCGGTGGGGGGCGCACCGACGACAGGGTCTTGCCGAGTGCCCCAACTCGGCTTGACCTGGGGGGCGTACAGGACTTACGTTCTCAATGTGCGGTTCAACGGACCGCCCGCAGATGCGAAGCCCCCGGTTGTTCCCCCGTGATCGGGGGCTTCGTTCTGCGTAAAACGACCTCGCGCCGCCGGCGTGCGCCGCCTTCCCCCTCACCCTGGGTCACCGCATTCTTCGCGCCGCCGCGCCGTACCACTCGTCCGCTCCTGCCCCGTACCGCCCTCTACGGCCCGCGCCGTTCCCGCAGGTACCATGCGGGTCTGTGCCACCGCAGGCCACACACCGGCAAAACCGCCGCGGCGAGGGTCAACTCCCGTATGCCGCACGCCGGTTCGGACGGCTCCAGCGGCGGGCACCGGCCCGGCGGCACACACGGGGGACGCTTTGTGGGGGGACGGATGGATTTCGGAACTCAGGGTTCGCCCGCCCCGGCCGAGCTCGCCTGGCTGCGTGCGGTCGACGCCTACACCGTGGGTGCCTATCCGCAGGCGGAGGAGGAGTTCCGGGCCGCGGTACGGCTCGATCCGTCGATGGCCGACGCCTGGCTCGGACTGCACGCGCTGCGCGCCGACACCTCCATCGCCCTGCTGCGGATGCACCGCCACCGCGACCGCTTCGGCGAGATGCGCACCCGGCACCGACGCACCCTCAACTCCTGGTACTGGCTGGGCTGGTGGGTGCAGCCGGTGCTGGAGACCGGCCGCGACCTGCTGCTGGCGCACGCCTCGCACTGGCTGGACGGCCGGCACGTCGCCGAGCTCGACCAGGCGCTGGCCGGCTGCCCCCCGGTCGACACCGACCCACAGGTGCGCTTCCTGCACGCCTGCCGCGCCTATCTCGTCAAGGACTGGGACCAGCTCGTCCGGCACACCGACCCGCTGCTGGGCGATGCGGTGCTGGGCATCGAGGCCGGGCTGTTCGGCGGGATGGCGCGGGTGCGGCTGGAGATGTACGGGCAGGCCGAGCCGTTGCTGTCGGCCGCGCTGATGCGGTGCCGCAGCGAGCAGCCGCAGCGCAAGGAGCTGCGCTACTGGCTCGCCCGCGCCCATGAGGGCACCGGCCGCAGCGCCGCGGCGCTCCCCCTCTACCGCGCGGTGCACCGGGTTGACCCGGCGTTCATGGACACCGCGGCCCGGCTCGCCGCGATCGCCGAGGTGGACGGGCTGGACGAGGGCGCAGGCCTGGCGGCGGTCTCCGCGTCCGGGCTCGGCCAGGAGGCCGGCGGCGACCTGGACCCGCTGGCGCCGCTCGATCCCGTCGACGGCCGGGAGCTGCTGGCGACCGGTGAGGCGGACGGGCCGGACGGCGATCCGCTGGGCGCCGCCGCGGCCGGCGGCGAGCCGGCCGCCGCCCGGGCCAAGGCCGCGGTGCCGGGCCCGCGCGACACTGAGCGGCTGCCCGCCGGGCCGGCCGATCCGGTGCTGCTGGAGAAGGCGCTGGCGGAGCTGGAGCGGATGGTCGGCATGGAGCCGGTCAAGCGGCAGGTGCGGGCGCTGTCGGCCCAGCTGCGGATGGCCCGGCTGCGGGCGGGCCAGGGCCTGCCGGTCCAGCCGCCGAAACGGCACTTCGTCTTCTCCGGGCCCTCGGGCACCGGCAAGACCACCGTCGCCCGGATACTCGGGCGGGTCTTCTACGCGCTGGGGCTGCTCGGCGGCGACCACCTCGTGGAGGCCCAACGCGCCGACCTGGTGGGCGAGTTCCTCGGGCAGACCGCCGTCAAGGCCAACGAGCTGATCGACTCCGCGCTGGGCGGGGTGCTCTTCGTCGACGAGGCGTACAGCCTGTCCAACTCCGGCTACAGCAAGGGCGACGCCTACGGTGACGAGGCGCTGCAGGTGCTGCTCAAGCGCGCCGAGGACAACCGGGACCGGCTGGTGGTCATCCTCGCCGGCTACCCCGAGGGCATGGACCGGCTGCTGGCCGCCAACCCGGGGCTGTCCTCGCGGTTCACCACCCGGGTCGACTTCCCCAGTTACCGGCCGCTGGAGCTGACCGCCATCGGGGAGGTCCTGGCCGCGGAGAACGGCGACCGCTGGGACGCGGAGGCCCGCGACGAGCTGTGCAGCATCAGCGGCCACGTCGTCGACCAGGGCTGGGTCGACGAGCTCGGCAACGGCCGTTTCCTGCGCACCCTCTACGAGAAGAGCTGCGCCTACCGCGACCTGCGGCTGTCCACCTGGCAGGGCATCCCCACCCGCGACGACCTCGCCACCCTGCGGCTGCCGGATCTGATGCAGGCGTACGGCGAGGTGCTGTCGGGGCGGGGGCCGGAGTCACCGGGTTTCTGACGCGGCCGGGGCGTCCTCCCCTGGGCCCTGTCGTCAAACTCCCGCCTGCCTCGCGGCGTCTGGCACGCACGCTCTCCCCCACGCCTGAACGGCGTGGGGGTACCCCCACCGTTGTCGGGCTCATCCCGGTACGCCCAGTACCGGGATGACCCTC
>NZ_JBEZMM010000107.1:0-6687 GCF_040652715.1 Streptomyces sp. NPDC048196
TTGGTCGTGCTGCGCCCGCCCCCGGGGGCGGGGGTGCTTGGGGGGGGGGCGCGGGGCCCCCGCGGGGGGGGGGCCCGCCCCCCCCCGCGACGGCGTCGACCACGGTGGCGACGGGCGCTGCCGTCTCCGCTGTTCCATAGGTGGTGGTTTCGGGCGCCTCGCCCGCTCGGGCAAGGACGGTGGACCGGGCTCCCATCGGACTCCCCCTTCATCCGGTTCGTGGAGTCCACCCTGCGGTCCCGCTCCCCCCGGCGCCCAGGTGTGCCCGGCACACACCTTCGCCCCCCGCGTGCCTACCGGACCACCGACAACATCGCTGGCCAGCGCCTTTTCCGCAGAAGAAGGGTGGTGACCAGGTCACCACCCCTCCCCTGCGCCGTCCGGAGCGTCAGCTTCCGGCCCCCACCGGCTCCGCCGCCGCGGCGGCCCCGCCCGGCCCGGACCCGTCCACGGAACCGTCCGCTCCGGCCATCCGCCCCGCCTCGGCCGCGATCATCTTCTCCATCGGGTCGGCGCAGCTTCCGCCGCCGAGGACCATCGCCACCAAGATGGCCACGACCGTCATCACCGTCCCCAGCCAGACCATGGTGTCCACGGGCAGGGTGTACGCGCCGACCACCTTGAGCACGCACTCGGTCAGCAGCGCGGTCCCCCAGATCACCGAGAACCGCCGCTCGGCCCGCCGGAACGCAGCGGATTCCGCCTGCAGCCGGTCCCAGGCGGCGTCCCCGGCCGCGCTGCCCTTCGTCACAAAGGGCTTGAGGCCCGCCGTCATCAGCGGCCGCTTCGACCGCACGGAGAGCAGGATGACGATCCCGACGGTGCTGCTCACCGCGCTGTCCTTGGCCATCATCAGCCGTGCGTCACCGGCCACCGCGGTCATCGCCAGCCCGACGACGTTCACCACGAGGATCAGCAGTGCCAGACCGTTGACCCGGCGACTGGCGACCAGGTCCCACACGGTCCGCAGGGCCGGCACCACACTGCTCCAGCCCAGCGCCGCCACCGTGCTGAGCCCGAAGCCGTCCTTGAGGACGTAGTACGAGGCGATCGGAATCCCCGCGTCCACGATCAGCGGAACGAAGCTCCGCAGCACGTCCTTCCCCGACATCTCCCGCGTGCCCGGCTCCCCCGGCTTGCCCTGCTTACCCTCGGCGACGGACTGCTTCGAACTCACGGCTTTCTCCCCCAAAATGAGACGGTGACCAGCTGACGGCGTCCCCGGTGCCGACCTGCGCGCCACCGTCCTCCGCAACGTCCTCAGCTTCCCGCACGGCTCCGCCCGGCCGACAGCCCCGTCTGTCCTGCCTTCCCCGTGACATTTGTCAGTGGGGAAGGCCCACCCGTCGATGGGGGAAGGCCCACCCGTCAGTGGGAGGAGGCTCCTTCCCGCCGGGCCGGGCTCAGTTGACCTCCACGTCGTCGAAGAGGTCCGGCGCAGTACCGGGAGAGCGCCGCGGTCAGTTACGGGCGACGCGCAGCGCATCGCCCAGCGCCTCGGCGAGCCGCCGCGAGAGATAGCGGAACTCACGGTCCGGCACCTTCGGATCGGCATGCATCGCCCGTGCGTGGCGCAGCAGTTCCTCGCCGATGTCCAGTTGCATCTCCTCGATGCTGTCGGCGAGGTCGGACACCGGCCCGCCCGCAGCGTCGCTGATCAGGAAACAGGACCGGTCGTCCGGCGTGGTCCAGGGCAGCAGCCGCATCCGTGGAGCGCCACCTTCGGAAGCATCGGGCAACCCCGAACGCTCGGAAAGTTCGGATCCTGGTGGTTCGTTCATCATGCGGACAAGCATCTGTACGCGCATCTAGCCTGGCCACAGGAACGGCGCAACTGTGCGTCACCACGCTGCAACTGTGCGAGGTGTGCGATGCCCCACAACGACGAACCACCCGTCACCCTCAGGATCTTCGGGAAGCAGTCCCGCTTCCTTCGTGAACAACGCGAGATGACGCGCCGCGAGCTGGCCGACCTCATCCCGTACTCCGAGTCCCTCATCGCGATGGTCGAACGCGGCGAGCGACCACCGAAGCCGGGTTACGTCGACGCGGTGGACGGGGCGCTCGGCGCGAACGGCGTACTGCGCGTACTGATCCCCGATGTCGCGGAGAAGCACCATCCGGCGTGGGCCGAGGAGTACGTGAACCTCCAGGCTCAGGCGCTGGCGTTGCACGTCTACTCGACGCACTTCCTGCACGGGCTGTTGCAGACGGAGGAGTACGCGCGGGCGGTGTTCCGGTCCCGCCGCCCGAGCCTGGACGACGACGAGATTGAAAAGGTCGTTCAGGCCAGGCTGCTCACACAGGAGCTGCTGACGCGTAAGCCTCCGTGCCGGATCACCTTCGTTCTGGAGGAGCCCGTGATCATGCGGAAGATCGGTGGACAGCGAGTCTGGGAAGGAGAGTTGAGGAACCTCCTCAAGCTCGGGGAGCTTCACAACGTCCAGATCCAGATCATGCCGCTCTCCCGGCAAAACCACGCTGGCGCAGACGGCCCAATGACCCTGTTGGAGACGCAGGACCACCACACAGTCGGCTACGTCGAGGGTCAGCAAGGGAGCTACTTCCTGACAGATCCCGACGACGTCAGCGTTCTGAGCCACCGGTACGGGACAATCCGATCGCAGGCCCATGACGCCGAAGCGTCGCGAGCCTTCATTCAGCGTCTGCTGACAGGAGAAGCACGAGAATGAACACCGAACTGGCGTGGTTCAAGAGCAGTTACAGCGGCGGTGACGGCGAAGCATGCCTCGAAGTCGCCGTCGCCTGGCGGAAGTCCAGCTATAGCGGCGGCGAGGGCGAAGCCTGCATAGAGGTCGCCACCTGCCCCCACACCGTCCACATCCGCGACTCCAAGGACACCGCGCTCCCCCACCTCACCGTCACCCCCGCCGCCTGGGCGTCCTTCCTCGCGTACGCGCAGGTCGCACCGGAAGCCGTCTGAGCGGACACCGGTGGGGCGGCACCAGGTTCCGCCCCACCGACCGCCGGTGACCCGGCCGACTACCAAAGAACCCGGGGAAAGAACCCCACCCACCTACCGCCGCCTTCGCCGCCCAACTCCTCACCCCATCAGGTGACTTGGGCGCGGAAGCGTCCGGAATGCGGTTACGCTCGCCGCAGTCAGAGACCACCACAACAACCGCACGTGACTCCTCCCCCGGCCGAAGCCGGGGGCTTCTCGCTATGCCGGTGCGGCGTCGCGACGGACCAGCCCGGCCCGTAGAACGTTGATCGCGCCCACCGTGTCAGCGTGCGCCTTGTGGTCGCACGCTCGACAGTGGAACTCTTTCTGGGTGGGCCGGTTCTCCTTGGCGGTGTGCCCGCATTCGGGGCACCGCCGGGAGGTGTTGCGGGGGTCCACTGCCATCACTTCCCGTCCGGCGCATTCTGCCTTGGCGGTGAGTATCTGGAGGAACACCCCCCATCCGGCATCGGCGATCGAGCGGTTGAGTCCGGCCTTCGCGCTGGCCCCGTTGGGCAGGAAGCTGCCTGGTTCTTCGGGGTCCGGCTCGGGTGCGGGGGCCTTGATCATGTTGCGGATCTTGAGTTCTTCGTGCGCGATGAAGTCGTGTTCGCGCACGAGGTCAAGCGCGGTCTTGTGGGCGTGGTCCAGGCGCTGGCGGCGGACTTTGCGGTGCAGCCGGGCCACGGTTTCCACGGCCTTGCGG
This sequence comes from Streptomyces sp. NPDC048196, assembly GCF_040652715.1. NCBI lineage: Bacteria > Bacillati > Actinomycetota > Actinomycetes > Kitasatosporales > Streptomycetaceae > Streptomyces > Streptomyces sp. NPDC048196. The sequence goes on from NZ_JBEZMM010000107.1 coordinate 3,672, forward strand.
CGCCGCTTGCTGCCGCGCTTGCACCGGCTGAGGGCCTGCTGCGCGGCTTCGAGCTTGGCGGCGGCTTTGCGGCCGTGGCGGGGGTTGGGTACGAACTCGCCGTTGGAGTCGGCGAGGAAGTTGGCTATGCCCATGTCGACGCCGACTACGGAGCCGGTCTGCGGAAGCGGCTCGGGCTTGGCCTGTTCGGCGGTCAGGATGACGTACCAGCGACGGCCTTCCCGCTTCACGCTGATCGTCTTGACCTTGCCGGCCACCGGCCGGTGCTGGTGGACCTTGACGTGTCCGATGCCCTGGAGGCGGACGCGGGTAACGGGGTCGTGCGGGGCAGAGGCCCAGCGGCAGCCGTCGCCGTCCTTGGGAAACTCCACGGTGTCGAACCGCTTGCCCGAACGGAAACGCGGATAGCCCGGCTTCTCCCCGGCCTTCACCCGCCGGAAGAACGCGGCGAACGCCTTGTCCAGGCGTCGCAAGGTCGCCTGCTGCGAAGAGAACGACCAGCGGCCCTGACGCTCGGGGTCGAAGGCACGGATGTCCTTGAGCTGGGCGGACTGCTGCCCGTACCGGATCGTCGTCTTCGAGGCGTGCCGGTAGGCGTCGCGGCGCTCCTGCAAGGCTCCGTTATAGAGCGAGCAGTGATCACGCAGCATCTCGGCGAGTGCGCCTTGCTGGCCCACGGTGGGCCGCATGAGGAACTTGTACGCACGGATCATCAGGCCCACCCCCTTCCACCGCTCAGCCCCCGGTTACGCCCCCGCCCGCGCCCGCCGCTCCGTGGTGGCGATCGTGGCCGAGCCGACGACGCGGGTGCCGTCGTAGAGGACGATGGCCTGGCCGGGGGCGACGCCGCGGACCGGCTCGGTGAAGGTCACCCGGAGCTCGGTGCCGTCGACCAGCTCCGCGGTGACCTCGGTCTCGCCGCCGTGGGCGCGCAGCTGAGCGGTGTACGTGGCGGGGCCGGCGGTCGGCGGGCGGCCGCACCAGCGGGGGCGGATCGCGGTGAGGCCGGTGACGTCGAGGGACTCGGCGGGGCCGACCGTGACGGTGTTGTCGACCGGGGAGATGTCGAGGACGTAGCGCGGCTTGCCGTCCGGGGCCGGGTGGCCGATCCGCAGGCCCTTGCGCTGGCCGATCGTGAAGCCGTACGCGCCCTCGTGGCTGCCGAGGCGGTTGCCGGCCTCGTCGACGATGTCGCCGGTGGCCGTGCCGAGCCGCTTGGCGAGGAAGCCCTGGGTGTCGCCGTCGGCGATGAAGCAGATGTCGTGGCTGTCCGGCTTCTTGGCGACGAACAGGCCGCGCCGGGCCGCCTCCTCGCGGATCTCCGCCTTGGTCGTCTCGGTGTCGCCGAGCGGGAACAGGGCGTGCGCCAGCTGGCGGTCGTCGAGGACGCCGAGGACGTAGGACTGGTCCTTGGCCATGTCGGAGGCGCGGTGCAGCTCGCGGCTGCCGTCCGGGCGCACCACGACCGTGGCGTAGTGGCCGGTGCACACCGCGTCGAAGCCGAGGGCCAGCGCCTTGTCCAGCAGCGCGGCGAACTTGATCTTCTCGTTGCAGCGCAGGCAGGGGTTCGGGGTGCGTCCGGCCTCGTACTCCGCGATGAAGTCGTCGACGACGTCCTCGCGGAAGCGCTCGGCGAGGTCCCAGACGTAGAAGGGGATGCCGATGACGTCGGCGGCGCGGCGGGCGTCGTGCGAGTCCTCGATCGTGCAGCACCCGCGGGCGCCGGTGCGGAAGGACTTCGGGTTCTCGGACAGGGCGAGATGCACGCCGGTCACGTCGTGGCCGGCCTCGGCGGCGCGGGCGGCGGCGACGGCGGAGTCGACACCGCCGGACATGGCGGCGAGTACGCGGAGGCGGCGGGGGGCGTCATCAGTCATAGCCAGTCCAGGGTAGACGGAACCGCCGACAGTGCGGAAAGCGTTAAGCAGCGCATGGGGAAGAGCAGGGTCGGGGAGCCGGCCGCCGAACAGCGGGACAGGGTCGGGAAACGGCCGGACGAGCGGGGCGAGGGCGGGGACGACGAGGGCCGGGACGTCCCGCGGGACGAGCGGCCGGACGACCGGGGCGAGGCGGGAGAAGAGCCGGGCGGGCGGCGGGGCGCCGCGGCGGGGCTCACCCGGCGGCGGGCGGTGTGGCTGGCGGGCGGCGGGGCGGTGGCCGCCGGGGCCGTGGTGGCGACCGGGTGGGACGAGCTGCGGCACTGGTGGTGGCAGCTGCCGGGGAACGACCTGCCGCGGCGGGCCGGCGAGGTCGACCACCGGGGCGCCCAGTGGGTGGCGGCGTCCGGGGCGAACTACCGCCGGGCCGACCGGCCCGCCGACTACCCCGTCGACCGGGTGGTCATCCATGTCGTCCAGGGCAGCTACGCCACCGCGCTGCGGGTGTTCCGGAACGCCGACCACGAGGCGGCGGCCCACTACGTCGTCCGCAAGGACGGGCACATCGCCCAGATGGTGCGGGAGCTGGACGTGGCGTTCCACGCCGGCAACCGCGGCTTCAACGAGCGGAGCATCGGCATCGAGCACGAGGGCTTCGTCGACCGCCCGGAGGACTTCACCGACGCGATGTACGCGTCATCGGCCCGGCTGACCGCCGATATCTGCCGCCGTTACGGCTTCCCGGCCGACCGGGAGCACATCGTCGGCCATGTGCAGGTGCCAGGGACGGACCACACCGACCCCGGGCCGCACTGGGACTGGGACCGCTATCTGCGCCTCGTCCGGGCGGCCGGGCGCGGACCCGGATCCGCCCAGAAGCGGCGCTCCTAGGGCGCTTCTGACGGATCTCCGTGGAGGAAGGAGCGGCGCCTGGTGCGTGCGATCGCAAGGCGCCGGGATGTCTTCATAGCGGAGCTATGGGGGCATTTCGGCAACGCCGCGAGCGTGCGTGCCAGGCGCCGCGACGCCGCGGAGATCCGCCCAGAAGCGCCCTAGGGGGTGTCTTCAAATGATCTCGGGTGGTGGACCATGGTCGGGTGATACGTCGCCATGAACTATCCGATGCTGAGTGGGAGTTC
>NZ_JBEZMM010000108.1:0-6176 GCF_040652715.1 Streptomyces sp. NPDC048196
GTTTGGGACTGCTGTCGCTTTACGTCCCAAACACCGGCCCCTCCGGCCCGTCCCCTCCCGTTGGGGGATGGGAAGAAGGTGGGTGGGGGCGGGCGTTGGGGATACAAGGGGTCCTTGGGACCCGTAGGGGTGGGTCGAACAGATCCCGTAAGGGTTGTGAGGGCCCCCTGCGGGGCCACAACTGGACGCGACGGGCGAGGTATTCCCGAGACCTCACGGCACGTGGTGCTCGCGCGACGACGCGCGCCCCCACTCACCCGCACACTCCCCCAACGGGAGGGGACGGGCCGGAGGGGCCTGGTGTGTGGACGTAAAGCGTCAGCAGTCCACACACCAGGCCCCGGAGGCCAGTCACCGCACCCACCACAAACCCAGCCCGCCGCAGGCGCAACGGCCAGACGACCCGCGGCGGGACGGCCAAGTACGTGCGGGGCGCCGCAAAGCGCGCAACGACGAGCAAGCCCCGCGGCGGGTCGGCCAGGTACGTGCGAGGCGCCGCCAAGCGCAGCGCCCCCGCGGCGGGAAAGCCAGCTACGTACGCGGCGCCGCAAAGCGGTAACGGCGAGCAAGCCCCGCGGCGGGAAACCCAGCTACGTACGCGGCGCCGCAAAGCGCAACGGCGAGACGCCCCGCAGCGGGAAAGCCAGCTACGAGCGGGGCGCCGCCAAGCGCGCAACGGCGAGCAACCCCCGCGGCGGGAAAGCCGGCTACGTACGCGGCGCCGCCAAGCGCAGCGCCCCGCGGCGGGACAGCCAGGTACGTGCGAGGAGAAAAGTCACCGCACCGGCTCGCGTCGTTTTTGGGCGTGGTCGCTGATGCGTAGCAGTACCGCCACCATCACCCAGTTCGCGACCAGCGACGAACCTCCCTTGGCGAGGAAGGGGAGGGCCTTGCCCGTGAGGGGGATGAGGCCGGTGACGCCGCCGGAGACGACGAAGACCTGGAGCAGCAGCGCGCCGGCGAGGCCGACCGCGAGGAGTTTGCTGAAGGGGTCGCGGGCGGTCAGCCCCACCCGCAGGCCGCGCTGGGCGAGCAGGACGTAGAGCATCAGGACGGCCATCACCCCGGCGAGGCCCAGTTCCTCGCCGACGGTGGTGAGGATGAAGTCGCTGTTGCCGGCGAAGCCGATCAGCTCGGGGTGGCCCTGGCCCAGGCCGGTGCCGCTGATGCCACCGCTGCCGAAGCTGAAGAGTGCCTGGCCGAGCTGGTTGGACATCCCCTCGGCGATGCCCTGTTTGGTGAACGCGCGCATGGGGTCCAGCCAGGCGGTGACCCGGCCGTGCACATGCGGTTCGAGGGAGCCGACGACGGCCGCGCCGGCGATGGCCATCAGCAGACCGCACACCACCCAGCTGGTGCGGCCGGTGGCCATGTAGAGCATGATCACGAAGACGCCGAAGAAGATCAGCGAGGTGCCCAGGTCCCGTTCGAAGATCAGCACCAGCAGGCTGATCGCCCAGATCGTGAAGATCGGGCCGAGCTGCCGCCCGGGGGGCAGCTGGATGCCCATGACGCGGCGGCCGGCCAGGGCCAGGGCGTCGCGGTTGACGGTGAGGTAGCCGGCGAAGAACACCGAGATCATGATCTTCACGAACTCACCGGGCTGGAGCGACAGCGGCCCGAGCAGGATCCACCGCTTCGCGCCGTACATGTCCGCGCCGAAGAAGGCCGGCGCCATCAGGAGCACCAGCGCCACCGCCATCGTCAGATAGATGTAGCGCTGCAGGATGCGGTGGTCACGCAGCACCAGCAGGATGGCGATGCAGACCGCCACCCCGATCACCGTCCACACCAGCTGCCCGCTGGCCGCCTCGGCGATCTTCGGGTGGCGGGTCTGGGCGTACGTGACGTCCAGGCGGTGCAGCAGCACCAGGCCGATCCCGGTCAGCAGCGTCGCCAGCGGCAGGATCAGCGGGTCGGCGCGCCGGGCGAAGCGGCGCAGGACCAGGTGCGGGACCAGTGCCACGAAGAGCATGCTGATCGCGAAGCCGGGCAGCCCGCCGGGCAGCCGGCCGGTCATCGACAGGCCGGTGTACGCGTAGCCGAAGACGGCGATCGCGACGACGAGGGCGAGCAGCCGGGCCTCGGTCCGCCGGCGGTTCGGTGCCTGGGCGAGCGCGGCGAACGTCATGGTGCGTTCGGCATCGCTCTCCGGCTCCCCGGCCGCCCGGGAAGCGCTGGTCAGTCCACGCACGGGTTCCTCCGCCATCGATGGTCAGGGCCGCCGGCCCGGAACCGGGTCGCACATGTTGCACGCACGTCGCGCACGCCCCACGCGTCGGCTGCGTGGTGCGTCTGGCACCTCGCAAGCGTGGAGACGTCGCACGCGTCGCGCGCACGGTTCACCGGCTCGGCAGTCGGGGAGGTAGACGAAGCAGCCGGTGGCGTGGTTGCGAGGGAAGGGGAAGGTGTGTCCGATTTGGCGGGGATTCCCGCCGCCCGGCCGCCTGGTACGGACCGGCGGTCAACCCGCGTCGCACGATGCACCCTCGCCGCGCTGGCACTCCGCTTGACCGAGTGCTAACCGCGTCATAGTCTCGGCGTTGGCACTCTCCGAGGGGGAGTGCCAGATACACAGCGACGGGCAGGTCCGGCACCCGCGACGACGGATCCACCTGGTCGCCACCTCAGACAGTTAACCCCGTGAGATCTCCGAAGGGGGAGGTCGGATCGTGACGACCGCCAGCTCCAAGGTTGCCATCAAGCCGCTCGAGGACCGCATTGTGGTCCAGCCGCTCGACGCCGAGCAGACCACGGCTTCGGGCCTGGTCATTCCGGACACCGCCAAGGAGAAGCCCCAGGAGGGCGTCGTCCTGGCCGTGGGCCCGGGCCGCTTCGAGGACGGCAAGCGCGTCGAGCTCGACGTCACCGTTGGCGACGTCGTGCTTTACAGCAAGTACGGCGGCACCGAGGTGAAGTACAACAACGAGGATTACCTCGTTCTCTCGGCTCGCGACGTTCTCGCGATCGTCGAGAAGTAAGTCACCCGGATTTGCCGTGATCTGCGCCCCTGGTTCCCGCGTCTAAACAACCCGGGGCAGGGGCGCAGTTCCGTTTGAGACAGCGGTCCCCACTGCGTGCCGAGGATCGCAATGAGAGGACTTGAAGCAACCCATGGCGAAGATCCTGAAGTTCGACGAGGACGCTCGTCGCGCCCTTGAGCGCGGCGTCAACAAGCTTGCCGACACGGTCAAGGTGACGATCGGCCCCAAGGGCCGCAACGTCGTCATCGACAAGAAGTTCGGCGCCCCGACCATCACCAACGACGGTGTCACCATCGCCCGTGAGGTCGAGGTCGACGACCCGTACGAGAACCTGGGCGCCCAGCTCGTCAAGGAGGTGGCGACCAAGACCAACGACATCGCGGGTGACGGCACCACCACCGCCACCGTGCTGGCCCAGGCGCTGGTCCGCGAGGGCCTCCGCAACGTCGCCGCGGGTGCTTCCCCGGCCGCCCTGAAGAAGGGCATCGACGCCGCCGTCAAGGCCGTGTCCGAGGAGCTCCTCGCGACCGCCCGGCCGATCGACGACAAGACCGACATCGCCGCCGTGGCCGGCCTGTCCGCGCAGGACAAGCAGGTCGGCGAGCTCATCGCCGAGGCGATGGACAAGGTCGGCAAGGACGGTGTGATCACCGTCGAGGAGTCCAACACCTTCGGCCTGGAGCTCGACTTCACCGAGGGCATGGCCTTCGACAAGGGCTACCTCTCGCCGTACATGGTCACCGACCAGGAGCGTATGGAGGCCGTCCTCGAGGACCCGTACATCCTGATCCACCAGGGCAAGATCGCCTCGATCCAGGACCTGCTGCCGCTGCTGGAGAAGGTCATCCAGGCGGGTGGCTCCAAGCCGCTGCTGATCATCGCCGAGGACGTCGAGGGCGAGGCCCTGTCGACCCTGGTCGTCAACAAGATCCGCGGCACCTTCAACGCGGTGGCCGTCAAGGCCCCCGGCTTCGGTGACCGCCGCAAGGCGATGCTCGGCGACATGGCCACCCTCACCGGTGCCACCGTCATCGCCGAGGAGGTCGGCCTCAAGCTCGACCAGGCCGGTCTGGACGTGCTGGGCTCCGCCCGCCGCGTGACCGTCACCAAGGACGACACCACCATCGTCGACGGCGGTGGCAAGGCCGAGGACGTCGCCGGCCGCGTCGCCCAGATCAAGGCCGAGATCGAGACCACCGACTCCGACTGGGACCGCGAGAAGCTCCAGGAGCGCCTCGCCAAGCTCGCCGGCGGCGTGTGCGTCATCCGTGTGGGTGCGGCCACCGAGGTCGAGCTCAAGGAGAAGAAGCACCGTCTGGAGGACGCCATCTCCGCGACCCGCGCCGCGGTCGAGGAGGGCATCGTCTCCGGTGGTGGCTCCGCGCTGGTCCACGCCGCCAAGGTGCTGGACGGCTCCCTCGGCAAGGAGGGCGACGAGGCCACCGGTGTCGCCGTCGTCCGCCGCGCCGTCGTCGAGCCGCTGCGCTGGATCGCGGAGAACGCCGGCCTCGAGGGCTACGTCATCACCGCGAAGGTCGCCGAGCAGGACAAGGGCCAGGGCTTCAACGCCGCCACCGGCGAGTACGGCGACCTGGTCAAGGCCGGCGTCATCGACCCGGTGAAGGTCACCCGCTCCGCCCTGGAGAACGCCGCCTCCATCGCCTCGCTGCTCCTGACGACCGAGACCCTCGTCGTCGAGAAGCCCGCCGAGGACGAGCCCGCCGAGGCCGGCCACGGCCACGGCCACGCGCACTGACGCGCCGTACGGGCCAGGGGCGGCACCCCGCCGCCCCTCGCTGACCCACGGAACCCGGTCCCGCTTCGGCGGGGCCGGGTTCTGGGTTTCGGGGCCTTGGTCTCCGGGGCTTTACGGCTCGGGCGGCGGTCCGGCCGGGCGGGCGGGTCAGGCCGAGTGGCGCAGATCCTCCGGGCGGACCGGGTCGGTGAACGGGAGGCCGTGGCCGTAGCGTTCGAGGGCATCCAGCGCGTGGTCGGCCAGGCGATGGAGCTCGGTGCCGAGGGAGCCGGCGACGTGCGGGGTGAGCAGCACGTTCGGCAGGTCGTACAACGGCGAGTCGGCGGGCGGGAGTTCGGGCTCGGTGACGTCCAGGACCGCGTTGAGGCGGCCGGTGAGCAGCTCGGGCAGCAGGGCCGTCCCGTCGACGAGTGAGCCGCGGGCGGTGTTGATCAGCGTCGCCCCGTCCGGCATCAGGGCCAGTTCCCGTACGCCGAGCATATGGCGGGTCGCGGGCAGCTGCGGCGCGTGCACGGTGACCACGTCGCTGTCCGCGCACAGCGTGTCCAGCGGCACCGGTCGGGCGCCCAGACGGGCGGCCTCGGCGGCGTCGACGTACGGGTCGTGCAGCAGCACGCGCAGGTCGAAGGGGCGCAGCAGTTCCATGACGCGGCGCCCGATGCGGGAGGCGCCGATGACGCCGACGGTGCGGTGGTAGTTGCCGGCGCCGGCGAGTTCTTGCTGCCAGTCGTGCGGGCCGCGCACGGTGCGGTAACGGTGCGCGGAGTGCAGCACCCCCTTGTTGGCGAGCAGGATCGCGGCGAGCGTGTACTCGGCGACGGGCAGTGCGTTGGCGGCGGCGGCCGAGGTGACCGCGAGGCCGCGTTCCCAGCAGGCGTCGGTGAGGTGGTGTTTGACCGAACCGGCGGCGTGGATGACGGCGCGCAGCCGGGGCGCCGCGTCCAGCACCCGCGCGGTGAGCGGCGGCGCGCCCCAGCAGGTGAGCAGGACCTCGGCGTCGGCGAGGGCGGCGGCGACCACGGGGGGCGGGTCGGCCAGCTCGTGCGCGACGAGGCGGGGATCGGTGCGGGCGAGCGCCGCGAGGCGACTGCGGTGGCGAGTGTCGAGCAGCCGGTCGGCGATGCCGGGCCCCATCGACAGCAGCAACGCGGGCCGTACCGAGGGCGTTTCCGCAGGTCCGTCGTGATTGTCAGTGGTGGGGTGCATAGTGAGAACGGTGCTCCTTCGCAGTAAGCCCGTCGTACCTCGTCACTTGCCGCCGCCGGCGAGGCCGGGCCTCCCAGTGTCGCCGGAGGGCGACGAAGACGACTACCCCGCCGTCCTCAACAACGCCCGCCCCCACCCACCCGCACACTCCCCCAACGGGAGGGGACGGGCCGGAGGGGCCGGTTGTGTGGACGAACACCTCGGCCGCGGTGTTGAGCAGTTCGCGGCGG
>NZ_JBEZMM010000109.1:0-4178 GCF_040652715.1 Streptomyces sp. NPDC048196
CCGCCTGCCCACTGCCCAGCGGAACGTCCGTGCCCGCACCCAGCCGCGTAAGCAACGCCGCCATCCCCGCCTGCAACACCATGAACACAGTCGCGTCGGCACGCCTCGCCCCTTCCGCAAGGCTCCGATGCACATTGGCATTGAGCTCGACCATCAGGCTGGCGCCCTGGTAGGAGGCCACCGCTGGCCGTGGCCGGTCGGTGGGAAGGCCCACCTGTTCTGGAAGGTTGGCCAATTGCTTCGTCCAGTACGCGACCTGCTGCGACAGCAGACTGTCCGGATCCGCCTCGTCACCCAGTAACTCCCGCTGCCACAGGGTGTAATCCGCGTACTGCACAGGCAGTTCCGCCCACACCGGACGCCGCCCGCCCGACCGGGCCGAATAGGCCTCGACGATGTCCCTGCCGAGCGGGCGCAGTGACCAGCCGTCAGTGGCAATGTGGTGCACCAGCACCATGAGGACGCACTCATCGCTACCGGTATCGCCGTCCGCGACGTCGAAAAGCCAGGCGCGGATCGGTATTTCCGAAGAGAGGGCAAAAGCGTAGCGCGCCGCCGTTTCCAGCGCCTGTGGCAGTTCCCCCTCGGTGACCGTTCGCGGCTCCCAACGCAGTTCCACCTCTTCCGGCTCGACAATCCGCTGCCGGGGCTCGGCACCCTGCTCGGGAAAGACCGTGCGCAGCGACTCGTGCCGGGTCACCACGTCCAGCAGCGCCGTCCGCAAGGCCCCCCGGTCCACGTCGCCGGACAGCCGCAGCGCCAAGGGCATGTTGTAGGACGCCGACGGGCCCTCCAGCTTGTGGGCGAACCACAGCCGTCGCTGGGCGAAGGACAGCGGGATACTCTCCGGGCGCGGCCTTGCCGCCAGTGCCGGGCGTTCGGGGACGCCGGTGTCCAACTGCACCGCCAGCCCCGCCACCGTGGGATCTTCGAACAGGTTTGCGATGGCGATTTCGACGCCGAGCACGCTCCTGATCCGCACCAGCAACCGGAGCGCCGACAGTGAATGGCCCCCGAGGTCGAAGAAGCTGTCATCGATGCCGACCTCGGGCAGGCCCAAGATGTCGGCGAACAGCCCGCACAGCGCCTCTTCCTGCGCAGTGCGCGGTGCTGCACGGCCTCCGCTCTCGGTCCCGGCGGCCCCGGCCTGGCCCGGCGCACTGCTTGAGGCCGAGGTCGTAGTCGGCTCGTCCATGTTCCTCGTCACGAGTCCGTACGACCCATCGCGGTGCCACCGCGCCGGCTTCCCGGTGCGGTACATCCGCTCACCGGGCTCGAAGGGGCAGGCCACGAAGCGTTCGGCGGACAGGCCTGGACGGCCCCAGTAACCACGGGCAAGGGTGGGACCGGCTATATACAGTTCCCCCGTCACGCCCGGCGGGAGCAGCCGCAGCTTCGCGTCGAGCACATACGCCCGCTCGTGGCTGAGGGCCTCTCGTTCGCCTTCTTCTCCTTCAGGCACCGGCCACGGTGCCAGAGCCGCCATGAGCAGGTGTGCTTCGGGCAACAGTCCCTCCCAGCCCCCTGAGCCGTCCTGGCCCGCGGGGCCGTCCCGGTCCACCAGCGACCGCAGCCTGGTGACGACCGCCCGGTGCGGGAGCGTGAGGCCCCCTGTCATCCCATGGGCGTCGTAGATCACATACGCGGGGTGCGCCGGGTCGGGACGCGGTCGTGGGTCGTCGTCCGGATAGTCGCTCCAGTCGCGGCGCAGCGTCTCCTCGTCCAGCACCAACACGGGTTGAGCCTCTGTGCGGGCGTACGAGGACCCTTCGGCCATACCTCCGGGACTCAGTGGCAGGCAGGCGCCACCGGCCTTGAGGACCGCCAGCACCGCGACCGCTCGTACCACGGATTCGGGCAGCAGGACCGCTACGGTCCGCTCCGGCCCCACACCCTGCTCGGTCAGGTAGTGCGCCAGCCGGTTTGCCTGAGAATTCAGCTCCCGGTAGGAGAGCGAGTCCTCGCCCGCGGTGACTGCCACCGCGTGCGGTGCCGACCGGACCCGCTCCTCGAACCACTCGGTCACCGAAGCCTCGGCCAGTCCCGGAGAGCCGCTTGTGATCCCCGGCAGGACGCGGTCCCGCTCGGTCTCGAGCAACACGTTCACGTCGTCAATCGACTGTCCCGGGTCCGCGATCATCTGTTCGAGCAGAAGCAGCCACCTGGTCACCAGCGACCGGATCGTGGAACGGTCGAACAGGTCGGTCGCGTACTCCAGCACGGCATCAATACCGGTCGGCGCGCCGGCGTCGTCGTGGCGTTCCAGCAACGACGCCAGCAGATCGAACTGCGCCATACCGGTGCTGACGAACTCCGCACGGGCTGTCAGTCCCGGCAACTCGAAGTGGGACTCCGGTGCGTTCTGCAGCACCAGCATCACCTGGAACAGGGGGTGATGTGCCGTGGAGCGCTGCGGATTCAGCGCTTCCACCAGGCTCTCGAAAGGGATGTCCTGGTGGGCGTAGGCTCCGATGCTCGTCTCCCGGACCCGAGCCAGCACTTCGGTGAAGCTCGGGGCACCGGAGGTGTCCGTCCGCAGGACGAGCGTATTGAGGAACAGCCCGACGAGGTCGTCCAGCGCGTCGTCCGTGCGGCCCGCGATCGGCGAGCCCAAAGGGATGTCCGTCCCCGCACCCAGCCGGGTCAGCAAAGCCGCCATGCTCGCTTGCAGGACCATGAAGACGGTCGTGCCCGAATCCCGGGCGAGCGCGGTCAGTCCTTGATGCAGCTCCGCGTCCAGGATGAAGGAGACGCTGGATCCCTCGTACGACCGTGTGGCGGGTCGGGGGCGATCGGTCGGTAGTTCCAAGCAAGTGGGCAGGTCTGCGAGTTGTTCGGCCCAGTAGCCGATCTGGCGGGCGAAGAGGCTGTCCGGGTCGGACGCCTCGCCCAGAAGGTCCCGCTGCCATAGCGTGTAGTCGGCGTACTGCACAGGCAGCTGCGTCCAGGCCGGTGCCCGGCCGGCAATCCGGGCACAGTAGGCGGCAGAGATGTCGCGCCCGAGCGGGCCCTGCGACCAGCCGTCACTCGCGACGTGGTGCAACAGCAGCAACAGGACGGATTCCTGTTCTGTTTCCGGGCTGCCGCTGTCCGCACAGCTGTGGGCGTTCTCGGCGAGGTCGAAGAACCATGCCCTGATCGGCGGCTCCGCCGATAGGTCGAACGTGTGACGCGCGGCGGTCGCCAAGGCATCGGGGAGTTCCGGCTCGGTCACCGTGCATACCGTCCACCCCAGGTCGATCCGGTCGGGGTCCAGGATGGCCTGCTCGGGGCCTTCGTCGGTCTCCGGGAACACCGTGCGCAGCGCTTCATGACGTCCGATCACGTCCAGCAGAGCCTCGTGCAACGCTCCCTGGTCCACCTCGCCGGTCAGCCGCAGTGCCAGCGGCACGTTGTAGGTCGCCGACGGGCCCTCCATCTCGTGCAGGAACCGCGCTCGCTGCTGGGCGAAGGACAACGGCACGCGTGGGGGTCGCGGCCGTGCCGTCAGTGCCGGGCGGGGCCGGTCTCCGGTGTCCAGCCGGTGTGACAGCGCCGCCACCGTCGGGGCGCCGAACACCATGGCTACGGACACCTCCAGTCCCAAGGCGCTACGGATCCGGTTCACCAGCCGGGTCACGAGCAGGGAGTGTCCGCCGAAGTCGAAGAAGTCGTCGTCGATTCCAATCCTGGGCATGCCCAGGATGTCGGCGAACAGTCCGCACAACACCTCTTCCCGCGGGCTGCGCGGAGCACGGCCGGCTCGGTTCGCGGCGGGGTCGGGGACGGGCAGGGCTTTGCGGTTCAGCTTGCCGTTCGGGGTGAGCGGCATCCGGTCCAGCACCAGCACGGCCGAGGGAACCATGAACCGCGGCAGGCTTCGTGCGACATGGGCACGCAGGTCGCCGGGGGTGAGTGCGGCGCCGTCCATAGGCACCACGTAGCCCACCAGCCGAGTGTCGCCCGGCATGTCGTCCCGAGCCACCACGACCGCCTGCGCCACCTGGGGGTGCGCGGCGAGTACGGCCCGGACCTCACCAGGCTCGATGCGGTGACCCCGTACCTTGACCTGTTCGTCCGCGCGGCCAACGAACTCCAGCTCAGCCCCGCGGTTCCAGCGCACCAGATCACCCGTGCGATACATCCGCACACCCGGCTCGAACGGACACGCCACAAACCGCTCAGCCGTCAGACCAGCA
>NZ_JBEZMM010000110.1:0-2725 GCF_040652715.1 Streptomyces sp. NPDC048196
GTTGGGTGCGGTGACGGGCCTGGGGGGCGGGTGTTTGGGACTGCTGTCGCTTTACGTCCCAAACACCGGCCCCTCCGGCCCGTCCCCTCCCGTTGGGGGAGTGTGCGGGTGAGTGGGGGCGCGCGTTGTGGCACGTCCACCTGACGTCGCCGGACAGCGGGAATACCGGCCCCAGCCCGTTGGGTTGTGGCCCCGCAGGGGGCCCTCGCGACCCTTACGGGATCTGTTCGACCCACCCCTACGGGTACCCAGGTCCCCTTATACCCCCAACGCCCACCCCCGCCGCCCTCTTCCCACTCCCCTCACGGGAGGGGACAGACCGGAGGACGAAGTCTGTAGGGCTGTCACCGCACCCGGCACCCACCCAGCCCGCCGCAGGCGCGACGGTGAACAACACCCGCGGCGGGACGGCCAGGTACGTGGTAGGCGCCGCAAAGCGCACGGCGAGCGAGCCCCGCGGCGTCGCAGACAGCTACGTACGCGGCGCCGCAAAGCGCGCAACGGCGAACAAGCCCCGCGGCGGGACGGCCAACTAGGTGGGAGGCGAAGCAAAGCGCACAACGGCGAGCAACAACCGCGGCGGGACAGCCGGGTACGTGGGGATTACTTGTCCGCCGTCAGCGTGCCCGCTGCGCCCCAGCTGTCGGTCGGGACCTCCTGGATCCAGACCTGCACGGTTTCGGCGGGGATCTTGTACGCGTCCACGAAGGCATCGGTGATCTGCCGGACCAGCTCCCGCTTCAGCTCGACGCTGCGCGGGCCCTGCTGGACGGTGACGATGGGCATGACGAACTCCCCTGGTCTACGGGCCACTTGGCCGTTCGCGGCGGTTTTGCCGACGTGCCCTCAGTCCATCGCGTACGGCCCGCGCGACCAAGAAGCGGATCGCGCCCGCAGCGATCACGGATCGAGATCGGGCGGGCTCAGGCGGCGGGCCACACCCCGCCGCCGCCCGCCTCCGCGCAGGCCCGCAGCAGCGGCTCCAGCCCGGCCGGCGGATCGCTGCGACGCACCGCGAGATGGGTGGTGAGCTCCATGCCCGGGTTGCGGAACGGCAGGAAGGCCACCCGGGGCGTATGGAGCCGGTCGGCGTGTGAGGCGTAGACGACGGTCCACAGCCCGTCCGCCGGGCCGGCGGCGCCGATCGCGGTCAAGGTGTCGTCCAGCGAGCTGTACCGAGGACCGGGCACGGGGGCGAAACCGGCGTCATGACACGCGTTGACCACGAGGTCGACCAGGGCGCGGTTGTTGCGCCGCTCGGTCAGCAGCAGTGGCACCGGGGCGAGTTCGGTCAGCGCGACCGTGCCGGGCGAGGCGGCGAGCGGATGCCGGGCCGGGACGGCCGCCACCAGCGGGTCCTGCCACAGCGGGAGGAACCTCAGCCCCTCCCGGCCGCCGTTGTCCGGCTCACCGCGGAGGAACGCCGCGGCCAGCTCGCCCGAGACCACCCGGTCGAGCCGCTCCGGGGCCCGCGCCGAAACCAGCTCCACCCCGATCTCCGGGGCGAGCCCGGCCAGCGCGTCCAGCACCCGGTCCAGATGCGCACCCAGGCCCGTGCTCGTCCCCAGGCGCAGGGTGCGGGACCGGCCGGCGGTCAGCTCGGCGACGACGGCGCGGGCGCGCTCCTCGGCCGCCAGCAGCGCCTGGGCCTCCGGCAGGAACCGCGCGCCGACGGCCGTCAGCCGCACCTGGCGCGCCGAGCGGTCGAACAGCTCGGCCCCCAGCTCCCGTTCCAGCCGCCGGACCTGCTGACTCACCGCCGACTGCACGATGTGCAGCCGCTCGGCCGCCCGCCCGAAGTGCAACTCCTGCGCGACCGTGACGAAATACCGCACCTGGCGCAGCTCCACGCCGTCCCCCTTCCGACCGGCTCCCCCACCGGTCGATTTCAGTTGCCGCACCGTTCGCGGCCCGCCATCATCCCGTCATGATCGACCCCACCGCACTTTCGGAGAAGCCGGTGCTCACGGGCGAGCGGATCCGGCTGGTCCCGCTCACGCTCCGGCACGCAGACGCCTTCCACGCCACCTTCCTCGACCCCGAGATACGCCGACTGACCGGCACCCACCGCGACTGGACACTGCCCGAACTGCAGGACTGGTGCGCAGCCGCCGCCGGGCGCCCCGACCGTCTCGACCTCGCCATCGAGGATCGGGAGACCGGCGGCTACCTCGGCGAACTGGCGCTGAGCCAGATCGACAAGGACAACGCCAACGGCAGCTTCCGTATTTCCCTCGCCGCGGACGCCACCGGCCGCGGCATCGGCCCCGAGGCGATCCGCCTCCTCCTGGCCTACGCCTTCGACCGGGTGGGCCTGCACCGCGTCGAGCTGGAGGTCTTCCCGTTTAACCCGCGCGCGCAACGTGCTTACGAGAAGTGCGGCTTCGAGGTGGAGGGCCGCCTGCGCGACGCGCTGCACTGGGACGGCGAATGGCAGGACGTCTTGATCATGGCGGCCCTTGCGTGACCGCTTCGCGGGCGATCCCCACGTACCTGTCTGCTGCGCCGCGGGGCTCGCTCGCCGATGCGCTTTGCGGCGCCCCCGCACGTACCTGTCTGCGGCGTCGCGGGTCGTCTCGCCGTTGCGCCTTGCGGCGCTCCGCACGTAGCTCTCTGCTGCGCCGCGGGGCGTCTGGCCGTTGCGCCTGCGGCGGGCTGGGTGGGTGTCGGGTGCGGTGACGGGCCTGCGGGGCCGGTGTTTGGGACTGCTGTCGCTTTACGTCCC
>NZ_JBEZMM010000111.1:0-2257 GCF_040652715.1 Streptomyces sp. NPDC048196
CCGCCGAGGACGACGTTCTTCTCGCCGGTCAGGTCGTTCATCAGGGCCGCGTTGACGCCCAGCAGGGAGGGCTGGCCGTGGGTGTAGACCTTGCCGCGCTCGGCCGGCAGCAGGCCGGCGACGGCCTTGAGCAGGGTGGACTTGCCCGAGCCGTTGGAGCCGATCAGGCCGATGGACTCGCCGCGGTAGGCGGTGAAGGACACGCCCTTGACCGCGTGGACCTCGCGCACGCCGGTGGAGGGCTTGCGGCGGACGATGCGGTTCAGGGCCGCGGTGGCGCTGCCCTTGCCGGCGCCCGTGCCGTAGACGCGGTAGACGATGCGCAGATCGTCCGCGATCACCGTCGGGATCCGCTCCTGGGCGGCCGCCGTGGGCTGCACGCCGTTGTTCTGCTCAGCCACGTCCGTAACGCTCCTCGGCCTTCCAGAAGTACACAAAGCCGGCGACACCGGCGAGCAGGGCCCAGCCGCCGGCGAACGCCCAGACGTGCGGCGGCAGTTGCTTGTGGGTGAAGCTGTCGATCAGCGCGAAGCGCATCAGGTCGATGTAGACCGCGGCCGGGTTGCCGTTGAGCAGGACCACCACGAACTGCGGGAGGTGCTTGCCCACCAGGATCCGGCTGATGCTGAACATCACGCCGGACGCGTACATCCAGGTCCGCATGATGAACGGCATCAGCTGCGCCAGGTCCGGGGTCCGGGAGCCGAGGCGCGCCATGACCATCGCCAGGCCGGTGTTGAAGATGAACTGCAGCGTCAGGGCCGGCACGATCAGCAGCCACGACCAGGTGGGCATCTGCCCGAAGCACAGCAGGATGACCACCAGCACGGCCATGGAGTACAGCAGTTGCTGTAGCTGCGCCAGGCAGAACGAGATCGGCAGGCAGGCCCGCGGGAAGTGCAGGGCGCGCACCAGACCGAGGTTGCCGGAGATCGCCCGGGTGCCGGTCATCACCGAGTTCTGGAGGAAGGTGAAGATGAAGACGCCGGTCACCAGGAACGGGATGTAGTCGGGGACGTTGTTCTTCGTGCCGAGCAGCACACCGAAGATCAAGTAGTAGACGGCCGCGTTGAGCAGCGGGGTCAGTACCTGCCAGATCTGGCCGAGCTTGGCGGTGGTGTATTGGGCGGTGACCCGGGCGGTGGCGAACGAGGTGACGAAGTACCGCCGCTGCCACAGCTGGCGGGTGTACTCCGGCAGCGAGGGGCGGGCACCGCTCACCGTGAGGCCGTGGCGTTCGGCCAGCGCGCGCAGCTCGGGGTCGGGGGCGGTGCCGGGTCCGGGCACCCGTTCCGGTGCCGGGGCCGGAGGAGTGAGGGTCTGGGGCATGGGGGCCGCTTTCGCTTGCGTACGGGGGCCGCAGAACGGAGAGCGACGACGGAACGGGTCCGTATCGTCGCGACGCCGACACTAAAGGGAGCTCGCGTCGAAACGCAACCGTAGCGTCGTGACGCTAGGCTCAAGCCATGGCAAAGAACGGCAACGGGAACGACCCCGCGGCGGGCCGCCGCGCCCCGGCGGGCGCCGCGGTACTGCGCGAGGACAAGACCGAGGCGATCCGCGCGGCGGTCTTCGCGGAGCTGGCGGCGGTGGGCTTCGCCCGGATGTCGATCGAGGGCATCGCCCGCCGCGCGGGTGTCGGGAAGACCGCCGTCTACCGGCGGTGGCGCTCCAAGCTGCACCTCGTCCTGGACGTGGTCTCCGCGGTGGCCGCCGCGGGCCTGCCGACCCCCGACACCGGGTCGCTGCGCGGGGACGTACGGATGCTGCTGGAGGTCGCGGCCCGGGCGCTGCGGCACCCGATGGCGTCGCAGATCATCCCGGACCTGCTGGCGGAGGCGGCACGCAGCCCGGAGCTGGCGACCGCGCTGCAGGCGGCGCTGCACGACAGTCAGGAGGGCGTGGCGGCCGCGGTGGTGGCCAGTGCGGTGACCCGCGGCGAGCTGCCGCAGGACGTGGACACCCGCCTCGCGCTGGACCTGCTGACCGGCCCGCTGTACTGGCGGCTGCTGGTCGTACGCGACGAGCTGCCCAAGGGCTACCTCGACGCCCTGGCGGACTCGGTGGCGGCGGCCCTCGGGGCGGAGTGAGCGGAGTCAGGCGCCGGGGGAGGCGGGGCGGGGCGGGGGAGCCTCTGGGGGCGGGGCTGAGGGCGGGGCCGAGCCCCTAGGTGTATTGACCTGGAGCGTTGTTCACGCGGCTGATGGGTGGCTTGCCGCCGAGTGCGGTGTGGCTGCGGTGGTGGTTGTAGGTGTGG
>NZ_JBEZMM010000113.1:0-1195 GCF_040652715.1 Streptomyces sp. NPDC048196
CTGAGCTGGGGGTGGCCGCAGAGACCAGCGAGAAGCGACTGTTTACTAAAAACACAGGTCCGTGCGAAGCCGTAAGGCGATGTATACGGACTGACGCCTGCCCGGTGCTGGAACGTTAAGGGGACCGGTTAGTCATGATTCGTCATGGCGAAGCTGAGAACTTAAGCGCCAGTAAACGGCGGTGGTAACTATAACCATCCTAAGGTAGCGAAATTCCTTGTCGGGTAAGTTCCGACCTGCACGAATGGCGTAACGACTTCTCGACTGTCTCAACCATAGGCCCGGTGAAATTGCATTACGAGTAAAGATGCTCGTTTCGCGCAGCAGGACGGAAAGACCCCGGGACCTTTACTATAGCTTGATATTGGTGTTCGGTTCGGCTTGTGTAGGATAGGTGGGAGACTGTGAAGCATCAACGCCAGTTGGTGTGGAGTCATTGTTGAAATACCACTCTGGTCGTGCTGGATGTCTAACCTGGGTCCGTGATCCGGATCAGGGACAGTGTCTGGTGGGTAGTTTAACTGGGGCGGTTGCCTCCTAAAGGGTAACGGAGGCGCCCAAAGGTTCCCTCAGCCTGGTTGGCAATCAGGTGTTGAGTGTAAGTGCACAAGGGAGCTTGACTGTGAGACTGACGGGTCGAGCAGGTACGAAAGTAGGGACTAGTGATCCGGCGGTGGCTTGTGGAAGCGCCGTCGCTCAACGGATAAAAGGTACCCCGGGGATAACAGGCTGATCTTCCCCAAGAGTCCATATCGACGGGATGGTTTGGCACCTCGATGTCGGCTCGTCGCATCCTGGGGCTGGAGTCGGTCCCAAGGGTTGGGCTGTTCGCCCATTAAAGCGGTACGCGAGCTGGGTTTAGAACGTCGTGAGACAGTTCGGTCCCTATCCGCTGTGCGCGTAGGAGTCTTGAGAAGGGCTGTCCCTAGTACGAGAGGACCGGGACGGACGAACCTCTGGTGTGCCAGTTGTCCTGCCAAGGGCATGGCTGGTTGGCTACGTTCGGAAAGGATAACCGCTGAAAGCATCTAAGCGGGAAGCCTGCTTCGAGATGAGGGCTCCCTCCCACTTGATGGGGTAAGGCTCCCAGTAGACGACTGGGTTGATAGGCCAGATATGGAAGCGCCGTAAGGTGTGGAGTTGACTGGTACTAATAGGCCGAGGGCTTGTCCTCAGTTGCTCGCGTCCACTGTGT
>NZ_JBEZMM010000114.1:0-1088 GCF_040652715.1 Streptomyces sp. NPDC048196
CTAGGTGTATTGATCACGAGCGTTGTTAACGGTCGCTGGGTCTTGATCATGGCGAAGACCTCCGGTGTGGTGGAGGTGTCTAGGCTCCACACCACGCACGGAGGTCTTCGTGTCCCACCGTAATGCCCGGCTGACCGTGCATGGCAGGCGGCTGTTGGTTGAACGGGTATGTTCCGGTCGTCCCATCGCGCATGTCGCGGCCGAGATGGGGATCTCACGGCCCACGGCCCACAAGTGGATGCGCCGGTGGCGGGCCGAGGGAGACGCCGGTCTGCATGACCGCTCCAGCCGGGCCCGCACGATGCCGCACCGGACTCCCGCCGAGACCGAGGCGAAGGTGTGCCAGCTGCGCCAGGACCGCAAACTGGGCCCGGCCCGCATCGGCCCCATCCTCGGACTGCCCGCCTCAACCGTGCACCGGATCCTCACCCGCCGCGGCCTGAACCGCCTGGCCTGGCTGGACCGGCCCACAGGCCGCCCCATTCGCCGCTACGAGCACCAACGGCCGGGAGAGCTGGTCCACCTCGACATCAAAAAACTCGGCAACATCCCCGACGGAGGCGGCTGGCGCACAGTCGGCCGAATTACGGGCGCCCACAACCGACAGGCCACCACCGACCAGCGCAAGAGCTGCAAGCCGGTGATCGGCTACAGCTACATCCACTCCGCCGTCGACGACCACTCCCGCCTGGCCTACAGCGAAGTCCTGCCCGACGAACGCAAAGAGACCGCCCTCGCCTTCTGGCAGCGGGCGCACACCTTCTTCACCCGCCACAGCATCACCGTCGAACGGGTCCTGACCGACAACGGCCCCTGCTACAAGTCCAAGCTGTTCACCCGAGCCCTGACCGCAGCCGGCATCGCCCACAAGCACATCCGGCCCTACCGGCCACAGACCAACGGCAAAGTCGAACGCTTCAACCGCACCCTGCTCGACGAATGGGCCTACAGCCGGCCCTACACCACCAACACCGAACGCACCGAAGCCCTGACAGACTTCCTCCACACCTACAACCACCACCGCAGCCACACCGCACTCGGCGGCAAGCCACCCATCAGCCGCGTGAACAACGCTCCAGGTCAATACA
>NZ_JBEZMM010000115.1:0-1067 GCF_040652715.1 Streptomyces sp. NPDC048196
TGTGCTGTCCCGGGACGTTGGTGACAGGCGACATGCCTTGAGCGGTCCTTGAAAGAGGCGAGGGCCTTCTGGTTTCGATGTGGATTGCGAAGTCTGCACCGATGCCCAGGAGGCCCTCGTGATCCACCGTAACGCCCCGCTGACGCCGACCGGCAGGCTGCGTCTGGCCCGGTGTGTCGTCGATGACGGCTGGCCTTTGCGCCGGGCTGCGGAACGCTTCCAGGTCAGTCACACGACAGCGGCACGTTGGGCCGGCCGCTACAAACGGCATGGTCACGCGGGGATGAGGGACCGCTCCAGCAGGCCTCACAGCCAGCCTCACCGCACGTCCGCAGTGGTGGAGGACATGGTCGTCCGCATGCGACGCGAGCACCGGATCGGCCCGCTGCGGCTGGCCGCCCGGGCCGGTGTCGCCGCTTCCACCGCACACCGGATCCTCACCCGCCACGGCCTGCCGCCGCTGGCCGCCACCGACCGAGCCACCGGCGAACCCGTCCGCCGCTACGAACGCGCCCGGCCCGGCGAACTGGTCCACATCGACGTCAAGAAACTCGGCCGCATCCCCGACGGCGGCGGCCACAAAGCCCTCGGCCGGGCCGCCGGCCGCAAGAACCGCACCAGCACCGGATACGCCTACCTGCACACCGCCCTGGACGACCACTCCCGCCTGGCCTACACCGAGGACCTGCCGGACGAGCGGGCCGCCACCTGCGCGGCCTTCCTGCGACGAGCAACCGCCTGGTTCGCAGGATGCGGCGTCACCGTCGAGCGGGTCCTGACCGACAACGCCTGGGCCTACACCAAGAACACCTGGCGCAACACCTGCCACGAGCTGGGCATCAGCCCCCGCTTCACCAGGCCCTGGCGCCCGCAGACCAACGGCAAAGTCGAACGCTTCCACCGCACCCTGCTGGAGGAGTGGGCCTACCACCGGCCCTACACCTCAGACAGCGAACGGCAAGAAGCGTTTCCCGACTGGCTGGACTGGTACAACTACCACCGACCCCACACCGGAATCAGCGGCCACACCCCAGCCAGCCGCGTCACCAACCTGTCCGGACAGCACA